>NZ_LNRD01000020.1:0-73956 GCF_001557775.1 Vibrio sp. MOR3
ATAACATCAACGAGAACGTGAACGCGTCGAAGAGCCGTATCAAAGATACCGACTTCGCAAAAGAAACGACTCAAATGACCAAGTCACAAATTCTATCGCAAGCGTCAAGCTCAATCCTTGCGCAAGCGAAACAAGCGCCAAACTCAGCGCTAAGCCTACTAGGTTAATCAACCTAATACGACGCGATACAAAAGCCAGGCTCACCCCTGGCTTTTTGCTTATTCAAATCACGCATTAGGGACACCGAATAGGACAGGTGACAAGGAGTTCGTATCGATTAGATGGTCTCTTTAAATACCAATGTCACTGCGATGATGACGCAGCGACACCTCAGTCATGCGGCTGAGCAAAACATAGAGTCACAGCGAAATCTCACTTCAGGCTATCGGATTAACTCAGCCAGTGATGATGCTGCTGGTTTGCAAATTTCCAATACTCTTAATGTCCAAACAAGAGGGCTTGATGTTGCCTTAAGAAATGCGCACGACGCGTATTCGGTGGCACAAACTGCGGAAGGGGCTTTGCATGAGAGTAGTGATATATTGCAACGCTTACGTTCTCTGGGGCTTCAAGCTGTGAACGGCAGTAATGATTCAAGTGATCGGCAAAGTATTCAATACGAGGTCGTAGCGCTGCAAGATGAGCTTGATCGTGTCGCGATCACGACGACATTTGCAGATAAGAACCTATTTGATGGATCTTATGGTTCTCAAAGCTTTCATATCGGCGCGAATGCCAACTCAATCTCTTTGACGCTGAAAAATATGCGCAGCCATATCCCAGAGATGGGCGGCCAACATTATATTGGTGATGCCGTTGATAAAGATTGGCGAGTTACGAGTGACAATCAAAGCATCTCATTTGAATATCTTGATAAAGAAGGGCGACACCAGACGGAATCTATCGAATTCAAATTGGGTGACCGCGTTGAACAAGTAGCGACTTATATCAATGCTCAGCAATCGATAGTAAGTGCCTCAGTAACAGAAAACCATGAACTGCAATTCTTTGCTTCAACCTTGAATGCACCAGAAGGTGTAGAGCTGAAGGGGCGTTTAGCGAATGGGCTTGATGTAAGTTCCGGTGAGCTCGTTACTATGGATGATATCGATATGTCGACAGTTGGTGGGGCACAGCTTTCGATTGGGGTGATTGATGCCGCTATTAAGTATGTTGATTCACACAGAAGTGAAATCGGTGGCTTTCAAAACCGTGTCAGTGGCACCATGGATAACCTGAATACGGTGAACCGTAGTGTGACGGAATCCAAAGGACGGATACGAGATACGGACTTTGCTCGTGAGTCGACGGAGATGGTGCGTTCGAAAGTACTGCAAGATGCAACAACTGCATTGTTGGCTCAGGCGAAGCAGAAACCAAGCTCGGCACTTGGGTTGCTCAGTTAAACCAGTTTTAGCGATGAAAGTTGTTTGGAAACAAAAGCTTCAGGTAATAAAAAAACGCTGCCAATGGCAGCGTTTTTTTCGTGTTAGGCTAGGTAAAAAATTACTTAGTTACACGTAGAACTGGAGTTTCACCAACAGTTACAGAACCAGAAAGCTTGTTCAGCTCTTTGATTTCGTCCATGTTAGAGATAACAACTGGAGTTAGCGTTGATTTCGCTTTCTCTTCTAGAAGAGCAAGATCGAATTCAATTACAGTGTCGCCAGCTTTAACAGTTTGACCTTCTTCAGCGATGCGCTTGAAGCCTTCGCCTTTTAGTTCAACAGTATCGATACCGAAGTGAACGAAAAGCTCAACACCGTCGTCAGACTCGATAGAGAATGCGTGGTTTGTTTCGAAGATCTTACCGATAGTACCGTTTACAGGAGCTACCATTTTGTTACCAGCAGGCTTGATAGCAATACCGTCACCAACGATTTTCTCAGCGAAAACAACATCTGGCACATCTTCGATGTTCACGATCTCACCAGAAAGTGGTGCGATGATTTCGATTGCACCTGCGTCAGCGCTGTCGTCAGATACTAGCTTCTTAAGTTTGTCAAACAGACCCATTGTGTCATGCTCCTAACGTTTTATTTAATTCTGTCGAATTATAGTATACCAATCTTACGAGATAGACGACTTTTTTTAACCGCCTATCCTATTGGAATTAGTTGATTATTGAGTTTTCTCTGCAATGAACTTTTCTACAACAGCTTCGATTTCTGCTGCTGTTGGTAGAGAAAGTGCTTCTTCAGCCATTGCTTTCACTTCTGCGAAGTTAGAGTTACGGATAACTTTCTTCACTTTAGGGATAGATATGCCACTCATAGAGAACTCGTCTAGACCCATACCTAGAAGTAGAAGTGTTGCACGCTCATCACCTGCAAGCTCACCACACATACCAGTCCATTTACCTTCAGCGTGAGAAGCGTCGATAACTTGCTTAATCACAGTAAGTACCGCTGGTGATAGTGGGTTGTAAAGATGAGAAATCATCTCGTTACCACGGTCAACCGCTAGTGTGTACTGAGTTAGGTCGTTTGTACCGATAGAGAAGAAAGCAACTTCCTTCGCTAGGTGGTGCGCGATAGCTGCTGCAGCTGGAGTCTCAACCATTACACCGATTTCGATGCTTTCGTCGAATGCATGACCTTCCGCACGAAGTTCCGCTTTGTACTCTTCGATTGCTTTCTTAAGCTCACGGATTTCTTCAACAGAGATGATCATTGGGAACATGATACGTAGCTTGCCGTGTGCAGATGCACGTAGGATACCGCGTAGCTGGTCACGTAGGATTTCACGACGATCCAAGCTGATACGTACTGCACGCCAGCCTAGGAACGGGTTCATCTCTTTTGGTAGATCCATGTATGGAAGATCTTTGTCGCCGCCGATGTCCATAGTACGGATGATCACAGACTCACCGTTCATTGCTTCCGCAACTTCTTTGTAAGCTTGGTATTGCTCTTCTTCAGTAGGAAGTGCATCACGGTCCATGAACAGGAATTCAGTACGGTACAGACCAACGCCTTCACCACCGTTACGGATGATACCGTCACAGTCTTTAACTGTACCGATGTTACCGCAAACTTCTACGCGGTGACCGTCAGTCGTTTCTGCGTGTAGGTCTTTTAGCTTCGCTAGTTCTTCTTTCTCAGCGATGAATGCCGCTTTAACTGCTTTCGCGTCTTCTAATTCAGCTTCAGATGGGTTGATAACGACTTTGTTGTTCATCGCATCAAGAATCAGCATGTCGCCGTTCTTAACTTGCTTAGTGATGTCGTTAGTACCAACGATCGCTGGAAGTTCTAGTGAACGAGCCATGATTGAAGTGTGAGAGGTACGACCGCCGATGTCACAAGCAAAACCAAGAACGTAGTCTAGGTTGATTTGTGCCGTTTCAGATGGCGTTAGGTCGTAAGCCACTAGGATAACTTCTTCATTGATGTCGCTTAGCGAAACAATGTTGATGCCTAGAGCGTTCTTAACGAAACGAGAACCGATGTCACGGATATCAGTTGCACGTTCTTTCAGGTATTCGTCGTCTAGTGACTCAAGAGCACATGCTTGCTCTTCGATAACTGAATGAATAGCGTGGTCCGCAGACATTTTGTCGTTTTTGATAAGTGCTAGGATTTCTTCTTCTAGCTCTTCGTCTTCAAGAAGCATGATGTGACCTTCAAAGATCGCTTCTTTTTCTTCGCCAAACGTTTCAAGCGCTTTTTGCTTGATAGTTTCTAGTTGAGCAGAAGATTTGTTACGAGCGTCAAAGAAACGTGCAACTTCTGCTTCTACTTGATCATCAGAAATAGTGTTTGTGTTTAGGACAATTTCATCTTCTTGAAGTAGTAGTGCTTTACCGATTGCAATACCAGGAGATGCTAGGATGCCTGAAATCATAGCCTTACCTTAAGTTGGTCAACTTTATAAAACGGGAGAATAATGGGTGCGCTAACGAATAGTATTAGCTTAGTTTTGAGCCTATTTCCAACGAAGCCATTTTGCTTTCACAAAATGGCTTCTAAAATAGGAGACCGAATTAGTGTAGTTGGTCCATTAGAGCAACTAGGTGGTCTACTGCTTGCTGAGCTTGTGGGCCTTCAGCAGAGATAGTTACTAGAGTACCTTTTACTAGGCCTAGTGTTTGCAGCTTGAATAGGCTCTTAGCGCTAGCGCTTTTACCGTTAGAAGTCACAGTGATGTCCGCGTCGAATGCTTTAGCTTCTTTAACGAACTGTGCAGCTGGACGAGTGTGAAGACCGTTTTCTGCTGTGATTTCTACTTGCTTCTCGTACATGTGATATACCCCAATAAATGTATTTTTTTGTTAGTTTGTGACTGAGTTTTAGCTTAACTGCTTTACTTCTTGTGCGCTAGCACGGGAGAGTTCAAAGCGTGTCAGAACTGATACTAGTCAAAAGTTTGGTAATTACGCAACTGTTTGCGTGCACAATTACTTAGAAAACTTTTTGGTTTAGATTCTTTATTTTGAACCTAAAAATAAAACACCCTGATATTACCAAAGGTGGGGCAGGGATCAACAAAAAAGCCCCTGACCGGGGCTTTTTTAAACGAAAAATTGATTTGACCACATATTACTGTTGGTTCTCTTTCTCAGTAAAGATACCGGCAAATAGTGCCGTACTTAGGTAGCGTTCACCTGAGCTTGGAAGTACAGTTACAATTGTTTTTCCTTCAAATTCAGGAAGTTCCGCAAGGCGGTTTGCTGCCACTACTGCTGCACCCGATGAGATGCCAGCCAGAATGCCTTCCTCTTCCATAAGGCGCTGAGCCATCTCAATTGCCTCTTCAGAAGTCACTTGCTCAACACGGTCCAAAAGCTCTAAATCTAGGTTGCCTGGGATGAAACCAGCGCCAATACCTTGGATTTTGTGTGGTGCTGGTTGGATTTCTTCACCTGCTAGTGCTTGTGCGATAACCGGTGATTCTGCTGGCTCAACAGCGACAGAAGTGATTGCTTTGCCTTTTTCACCTTTGATGTAACGGCTTGTACCAGTGATAGTACCGCCCGTACCAACACCTGCTACGAATACGTCGATTTCACCGTCTGTTGCTTCCCAAATTTCAGGACCCGTTGTCTTCTCATGAATCTCTGGGTTTGCAGGGTTGTTGAACTGTTGTAGAAGTAGGTATTTATCTGGGTTGCTTGCTACGATTTCTTCGGCTTTCGCAATCGCACCTTTCATGCCTTTTGCTGCTTCAGTTAGCTCCAGATTTGCACCGAGTGCTTTTAGCAGTTTACGACGCTCAAGACTCATTGACTCTGGCATAGTTAGCGTTAGCTTGTAACCACGAGCTGCTGCTACGAATGCAAGCGCAACACCTGTGTTACCACTGGTTGGCTCTACTAGCTCAACGCCTGGCTTGAGCGTGCCTGCTTTTTCCGCTTCCCAAATCATGTTGGCACCAATACGGCACTTAACGCTGAAGCTTGGGTTACGTGCTTCAATTTTCGCCAAAACTTTACCTTTGCTCACTTTATTCAAGCGAACAAGAGGCGTATTACCAATAGTAAGAGAGTTGTCTTCGTAGATCTTGCTCATAGTGATGTTCCTTCATTACACGATTTGTGAATATGATTAGAAGAATATGCGGTATGAAAAAAAGGGAAAAGGATTAAAAAGTTATATCTTATGAGGTTGGTCGAGAATTGAACAAAATAACAGAGGAGGCTTATTCGGCCTCCTCTGATTGATTCAAAACTGCGCTATTGCTGGTGTTTAAACTCAGCTACCCACATTGCAGTTGCACCACATACAGCAACAGGCATAACAATGAGGTTGAGAATTGGAATGGTGGTAAATACGGAAACCAAAACACCAAACCCATAAGCTTTACCTTGCTTTTGTTTCAATTTGTAACGCATGTCATTGAACGGCACTTTATGGTTATCAAATGGATAGTCGCAGTATTGGATCGCCAACATCCAGGCTGTGAAGAAGAACCATAAGAAAGGTCCAACCGTTTGACCCAGAGCAGGAATCAACAACAACAGGAATAAACCAATCGCTTTTGGCAATACATACAGCAGTTTTCGCCATTCACGAGCCATAACACGAGGTACATCTTTGACCAATGCTGCAAACCCATCGTCATTGACTTTCTGACCAGTCAGCGACTCTTCTACTTTTTCAGCAAGCAATCCGTTGAATGGTGCGGCGATAAAGTTCGCTAAGGTGCTGAAAAAATATGAAAAGGTGGCGAGAATCGTTAGGACGAGAATTGGCCACAAGAGGTAAGTCAACCAAGACAGAAACTCAGGGAGTTGCCCAATCCAGCCTTCAATCCAAGCGTCTAAGTGAGAGAAAAGATAGAAGATAGCACCACCAACTAGCAATATATTCGCCAGCAGAGGGAGAACGACAAAACGTCTGATCTCTGGAGAGAGCGCCAATTGAATTCCGTATAGGAAATAACCAAAACCGGTTCTTTGTTGAATGTTCGACTTCATATCTATTTTATTTCTTGTGAGTGAAAACTCATTGTACCTGTCGATACTTTTCTTTCAATGCCCTAACAAATGAGGTCTTGTAAAGTGGAATCGTGGCAAGAATCACAACAAAAAACAGAACTTCTTGCATTAAGTTGTTCTAAACCTGCATATAGTTTTGGTAAAGTAAACGCATCATTCAGATTTATTGCACTTGGGTTACTGCTCAAGGATGTGCGAGTAGTAAGAACAGGTAGATTGAGAGTAAATAATGCAGGAATTGCGATTCGTACTCATTGTTGTTGGCGCATTAGCCATCGCCGCATTGCTTTTTCATGGCCTATGGACAAGCAAAAAAGAAGGCAAAGCGAAGTTTGGTAACAAACCACTTGGTAAGTTGGATGTTGACCAAGAAGAAAAAGAACCTCAAGAACAAGAGCGAGATTTTGCTCCTGCTCCAGAAGATGATTTCGAGATTATCCGTAAAGATCGCAAAGAGCCAGACTTTGGGATGGAAAGCTCGTTTGACAACAAGTTCGCCTCAGACCCTCTGATTGATGATGTTCTTGATGTAAAAGAGAAAGAGCATAAAGAAGAACCTGAGATCCCTGCTTTTGTTGCAACTAAAGCGGAACAAGAGCCTGAGCCAGAAATTGTTGAGCCTGTTCAAGCGACGTTCGAAGAAGAGATTATCGAGCCAGTGTTCGAAGCACCTGAAGTTGTCGAACCAGAAATCGATGTTGCACCAGTTGTTGTAGAACAACCTGAAGAGCCAAAACCAGAACCTGAAATGCAAGTCATTGTGTTGAACGTTCACTGCGCTGGCGATGAGCCGTTCATCGGTACTAAGTTGTTCGATAGCATGCAGCAAAATGGATTGATTTACGGTGAGATGAATATCTTCCATCGTCATGTTGATTTGTCTGGTAACGGTAAAGTGCTCTTTAGTGTCGCCAACATGATGCAACCGGGCACATTAGAACATGGTGACCCTGCTGAATTCTCTACCAAAGGTATCTCGTTCTTTATGACATTACCTTGCTACGGTGAAGCAGATCAAAACTTCAACCTAATGCTGCGTATTGCACAACAAATTGCAGACGATATGGGTGGTAATGTCCTTGATGACCAACGAAACCTAATGACGCCGGACCGATTGGCATCTTATCGTCGTCAAATAGTTGAGTTTACTGCCGCTAGCGCATAATCTTAACACCAAATAAAGAGAGGGCTCCGTTAGGAGCCCTTTTTCATAGAATTCTCAACCTCATTTATTGAATACACACGGGGCTTTAATATGTCTGAACCAGTACTTCAGCGACTAGAAGAACTCAAAGAATCGTTGCATTACCACGCTGTTCGTTACTACGTGGAAGATAACCCTGAGATTCCAGATGCAGAATACGATCGTATGATGCGCGAGCTTATGGATATTGAAGCCGAACACCCAGATCTTGTTACAGTGGATTCTCCAAGCCAGCGTGTAGGTGGTCAGCCGTTATCTGAGTTCAGCCAAGTGACGCACGAAGTTCCAATGCTGTCTTTAGACAATGCTTTCGACGATGGTGAACTGGATAGCTTTCATAAGCGCGCTCAAGATCGTGTTCCTGACCAAACTATCAAGCAGTATTGCTGTGAACCTAAGTTAGATGGATTAGCTGTAAGCTTGCTGTACGAGAACGGTGTACTTGTACAAGCAGCAACGCGTGGTGATGGTGCGACAGGTGAAAATATTACTGAAAACGTACGTACTATCAGCGCAATTCCACTTAAGTTGCAAG
The DNA here is from genome assembly GCF_001557775.1 of Vibrio sp. MOR3. Taxonomy (NCBI): domain Bacteria; kingdom Pseudomonadati; phylum Pseudomonadota; class Gammaproteobacteria; order Vibrionales; family Vibrionaceae; genus Vibrio; species Vibrio sp. MOR3. Next base: position 8,179 of record NZ_LNRD01000020.1, read on the forward strand.
GCAAAGACTGGCCTGCTCGTCTTGAAGTTCGTGGCGAAGTATTCATGCCGAAAACCGGTTTTGACAAACTTAACGAGACTGCTCGCAAAAAAGGCGAGAAAGTGTTTGTGAACCCACGCAATGCAGCTGCGGGAAGCCTGCGTCAATTAGATTCGCGCATTACTGCTTCACGCCCATTGAGCTTCTACGCGTACAGTGTTGGTGTTGTGGAAGGCGCAACGTTAGCATCAAGCCATTACGAGCGATTCCTTCAAATCAAATCTTGGGGTTTGCCAATGTGCCCTGAAACCAAGCGAGTCGATAGCTTGGAAGAAGTGAAAGCCTACTATCAAGATATTCTGACTCGTCGTGAAGCATTAGCTTATGAAATCGACGGTGTCGTAATAAAAGCTGATGACATTGCTATTCAAGAGCGATTGGGCTTTGTTGCTCGAGCACCTCGTTGGGCTATCGCATACAAATTTCCGGCTCAGGAAGAAATTACAACGTTAAACGAAGTCGAGTTCCAAGTGGGTCGTACCGGTGCGATTACTCCAGTTGCGAAGCTTGAGCCTGTCTTCGTTGGCGGTGTAACCGTCAGTAATGCAACCCTACACAATGCAGACGAAATTGAACGTTTAGAGGTAATGGTTGGCGATGAAGTTGTGATTCGTCGTGCTGGTGATGTTATCCCACAAGTTGTTTCGGTGATCAAAGAGCGTCGTCCTGAAACTGCGCGAGAAATTATTTTCCCTGAAGCGTGTCCTGTATGTGGCTCTCATGTTGAACGTATTGAAGGGGAAGCGGTAACACGTTGTACTGGTGGATTAGTGTGCCAAGCACAACGTAAAGAAGCACTAAAACATTTTGTTTCTCGTAAAGCCCTTGATGTTGATGGTCTTGGCGACAAAGTGATTGAACAGCTCGTTGACCGAGAAATGGTTGAGACACCAGCAGATCTGTTTAAGTTGTCGGCCGGAGTGTTGACAGTCCTAGAGCGCATGGGCCCTAAATCGGCAACCAACGTAGTTAATGCTCTTGAGAAATCAAAATTGACAACATTACCGCGTTTCTTGTACTCGCTAGGTATTCGTGAGGTAGGGGAGGCGACGGCTGCCAACCTAGCGCAACACTTCAGGTCATTGGATTTGATTCAGGCAGCGACAGAAGAACAGTTAATTGAAGTTCAAGATATTGGCGTTATTGTTGCCAAACACATCACGACCTTCTTTGGTGAAGAGAAAAACCAGGTTGTTGTACAGGATTTGTTGAATCAAGGTATTAATTGGCCTGAGATTGCCGCTCCGCAACAAGGTGTTGAGTTACCGTTAGAAGGCAAAGTTGTTGTATTGACGGGCACGCTTTCTCAGCTGGGACGTTCCGAAGCGAAAGAAGCGCTGCAGAATCTAGGTGCAAAAGTGACGGGTAGCGTTTCAAAGAAAACCGATATTCTTTTTGCTGGAGAGAATGCTGGCTCTAAGCTAGCGAAAGCTCAAGAGTTGGGTGTTGAGGTTAAAACCGAACAAGACTTGCTCAATTTGATGAAATAACTTCCATCAAAAAAGATAAAAAATAACTAAAAGCCCTAAATGACAGTCATTTGGGGCTTTTTCTTGCCAATTAAAAAGTGACAAAATTAGCGCTATTTTCCTATTGAAATCATTTCAGTGATCAAGATCTCTCCTTTAATTTTTCCTCGTATCTAGCAGTAACTCTGCGATCAACTTCAAATTGACGTTTCCGTATTAGCTATAAGTTATTGATAAATAGCATCTTTGTGTCACTCTGTAGTTTGGGTGTTAAAAATAAGATCTGGATCAACAAGTTATATGGAACTTTGGCGTTGGTCATATTTTTTTAGAAAAAAAATAAGTTCCGTTTGGATGTTTTTAGATGCGAAGTTAGTCTTAGAAGCGTGGATACACGGTGTGTATGCAGGAACTAAAAAGAACCAATTTAGAAATATTGAGGTTCACTCAGGAATTTACTTCTCTCCTTCGGCGGCCAACTTAAGGTGAGATAGAAAAATACAGCTATATCCATTTTTAGGAGTTTTTTCCATGGACAAATTTTTCAAGGTTTCAGCACTAACCGCAGCAATGTTTGGTGCAGTAGCGGTAGCTCCAGCTACGGCTTCTACTGAAAGTGCTGCTGGTGGTGAGTATGTAGAGAAAGTTAACGAGTTTATGAGCGACTCATCATTGAACGCAATGTTCGTTGTTGATACTCGTTCTCGTACACGTACTAGCGGTAAGCCTGGTGGTGAAAATGGCGATCGTTGGAGTCGTCTAAACTACTCATCTTACAATGCAATTATTGACTTCACTTCTGGCTACCATGACGGTTGGTTAGGTGCTGACGTCGCTGCTTACTACTCTGGTGACCTATACAATGATAGCTTGAAAGGCGCGGACGGCTACCTATGTAACGAAATCTCTACGTGTACTAACCTAGACTGGGGTGCAGGTGACGGTGATCAGCTTAAAGTTTACAAAGCGGCTCTGAAATTTAAGACTGGCGAAAACTTTAACGCTCGCGTCGGTATGCTACAAGCTGGTGGCAACGGTACAATCGGTAACGTTTGGAGTTTTGTACCTGGTACGTACCGTGGTTTCGAGCTAAACGCGAAACTTGGTGATTTCAACCTAAGCTACTTCGGTGCAGACCAATTCACAGCACCTTGGTTACTACATGAAGATGATTACGCGCCAGCACTATGGTCAGACACTTCATGGAGCTACCTACACTCTCTAGGCTTGAACGGTAACATCACTGACGCTCTATTCTTCCAAGTTGGTCTTGGTCAAGCGACAGGCGTTAAATACGCGAACGGTATCGATTGGGGTGCAGGTCAAGTAACTAGCTACCATGACGACACTGATAACACATCATACAAAGCTTACTTGAAGTACACAGTAAGTGACCGCACTACTCTTGCATTCGACTTCTACGGTGTTGATGATGATGTGAAATACGATGGTCTAGGTTTCCATACTGGTCTATCTCTAAACCAATCTTTCGGCAAGCTATCTTGGATGTCTGAGCTACGCTACACAGATACAGACAACCGTTCAGATTTCGTTCCACGTACTATCCATACTTACGGTATGAACAACGGTACTTGGTCACAATGGTGGGATGCACTATCTGACTGGAACAAAGCTGGTGAGCTAGCTTGGTACAACCGTCTTTCTTACAACCAAGGTAACGGTTGGAACTACTACCTAGGCTTGGGCTACGGTTCTGGTGCAGATTCTGCAGCGAGTGGCGCATCAGGTGACTGGGATTACGAGAGCGAGTACGCAGTTAACGCAACGGTTTCTTACTCTCTACAAAGTGGTTCTCTTAAAGGTACAACCGTTCGTCTACACGGTACTATCCTAGAGCGTGACGAGTTTGCTGGTGCAGCAGACGCGGACGAGACAGATCTACGTCTACAAGTTCTTATCCCATACAGCTTCCACTAATATTCAGAAGCTAAGAAAAAGGAGCCATTCGGCTCCTTTTTTATTTCACTTTTTTTCCGTCATACATTTTGCAATAGAGTGGCGGCAGCATGTGTACGTTGCCATTAGGCAGTTCACATTTTATTTCTGGTGCTAATGTTCTACCACCTGAAGCTCCATTTGCTAGCGAAGTCAAAGGCATTAATGCTGCAATCGCGATTAACAATCCAGTTACCAGTTTCATATTATTTACCTTGTAATCTAGAACGTATTTTGCTTTTTAAACTCAATTTAATTAATTGGAATATGTCTACAAACTAAAAGTAATTAGAGCAGAGAGTTTTACTCGTTTTCATGCCCTGATTTTAGTTGTCCCATGATCCACCTTGAAAGCGGCACATCTCGCTAGGAATATGGGAAATATCTCCACTTGGTAGAGTACACTCAACAATAGGCCCCAGGTTGGTGGTGCCTCCATTCCCGTTGTTATAGGCGAATGAAGAAAACGCAAATATGCTGCACGCTAAAAATAAAAAAAACTTCTTCATAGTACTTCCTCTTACTTACCTTAAAAAAATATAAGCACTTAATAGACATGCTTATGCGTTAAGTATGTATAGAGACCTAGAAAGATCAAAATTAAATTCAACAAGGTTTTATTTTTTAAAATAAATTTAGATTTTGAAAAAGTAATTATATTTCGCTATGTGTTTGAATTATTAAAATTGAAAATTTAACAATAGGTAGAAAAGAGAGGATATTGATAATATTTCTATCACTTAATTCACATAATTAATTTAAATAAGTGGATGAAATAAAAGAGGTAGTGGGATTAGGAATGGAATAGGGCGCATAGCACCCTATTATTTTGACAAACATCATCGAGAAATAGGTTTTATCTTAAGAATTATGCCATCAACAGCAATAATTTCGACTCGAGTTCCTGCTGGTAAATCGTGTTCTGACTCAGCAGACCAAGTAGTATCTGCCACTCGTAAGCGGTTCATCCCCACCGTGAAGTCTTCATCTAACGTCACGATACTGCCGACTAATTGCTTCTGTTTTTGGTTAAGATCGCGCGCACTGTCGCTCTTGCGATCTTTCGACCATTGTTTTCGCCACCATAGCCAAGTTGTCACCAAGCTGAATGCCGCAAAGGCTAACCACTGCATTTGCCAGCCGATTGGTAGCACAGATAAAATCGCACCTACGATCAATGCAGAGATGCCAAGCCATAGGAAGTAGCCTGCTGTGCCGAGTAACTCAACAGCTAACAATGCGAGGCCGAAAGCAATCCAATGCCAGAAAGTGATGCCTTCTAATAAACTAAATAAGTCCATAGGCTAGCCTTTGTCTTTGCTTTGTTGGAACATTTCAGCAATACCAGCAACAGAGCCCATTAAACCAGTTGCTTCGATTGGTAGCATGATGATTTTCCCATTTTCTGCTTGGCCAATACTCTTCAATGCGTCGGTATAGCCTTGAGCAATAAAGTAGTTCACCGCTTGAACGTCACCTTTAGCGATGGCTTCTGACACCATGTAAGTCGCTTTTGCTTCCGCTTGCGCCGCACGTTCGCGGGCTTCTGCGTGTAAGATCGCAGACTGCTTTTCACCTTCCGCTTTTAAGATCTCTGATTGTTTTTGACCTTCTGCTCGTAAGATTTCTGCTTGGCGCACACCTTCAGCTTCTAAGATCTCTGCACGTTTATTACGTTCTGCTTTCATCTGAGCATTCATTGCAGCAGTCAGATCTGCTGGTGGTTGAACGTCTTTAATCTCAATACGTGTCACTTTGACACCCCAAGGGTTAGTAGCTTGGTCAACAATAGAGAGAAGCTTGGTGTTGATCATGTCACGCTGGCTGAGCATTTCGTCCAGCTCCATTGAACCAAGTACGGTACGGATGTTGGTTAATGTGAGGTTACGAATAGCATGTTCTAGATCGTTGACTTCATAAGCCGCTTTGGCTGCGTCTATAACTTGAACAAAGCCGACTGCGTCGATGACGACATTCGCATTATCTTTAGAAATAACCTCTTGAGCTGGAATGTCGAGAACGCGTTCCATCATATTGATCTTCTGACCAATTCTATCAATAAACGGAATAATTAAGTTCAGGCCCGGTTTAAGTGTGTGGGTATAACGTCCAAAGCGTTCAACTGTCCAGTTGTTCCCTTGAGGTACAGTCTTAATCGCAGAGGCAAGAATAATAACGGCTAGAGCAACGAAAATACCGATGGTGATTAATGAGTCAATTGGCATGTGCTATTCCCTTAAGTGCATAATGTTTAATCCATTCTTACTTATTTATGCGTATTAAACAATCGTAGAAATGAGAGCTTGGATAGATAACAGGCAGAATAAAGGCCGGAATACACCAGCCTTTATTGTTGCTAAAAATTCATGCCGTTAACATGTGAATGCTATTTAGTTGGGTATTCAATCCAACTGGTACCATCTAGTGAGACGTAGTACTTACCATTTACCTCAATTACGGTTGAGCCAGAGTTTTGAGCGACCACACGGGTTTCTGGTAAGTTGCCAGCCAATTCGCTCGGGTTGAATGATTCCTTGTCATAAATGTTTTGTTCAAGAATATTCGATACCAGTTGTGATAGGGCTAAGTAGCTTGAAGGCGCTTTAACGTGCTTCGTATTGCCTTGGCGTTGAATTCCTTCACCGAAGACTTTAATCCCAACCGGTGTGTGAACGATGGTCGGCGCTGGAATTTCACGCATACCAGAGATCTGCATTCTATCACCTCGCATACCGGCGCCATGTTCTGGCACTAATGCAACAACAATATTACGGTTGGAGGCTTTTAGCTCTTGGAAGAACGAGTAAAGATCATCAAGAAGATTCTTTAGGCGTTTCTTGTAACTCACCATAGACGTTGTCGAATTGGCATTGATGATGCGGTTACCATCATGCAATGAAATGGTGTTATACAACGCAACCACTTTCTCATCATCACTTTTGATTCGTTGTTGCCACCAATCATCAAGCACCTGTTTATCACGGAAGATAGAGGAGCCATCGAACGACTTTTGGTAAGGCTTGAACCCTTCTTGAGACATCAGGTTCGTTTTTAGATCGCCATCTTTTTTGATCAGTTCTAAGAAGCTATCGAACACACCATTGTGGTTCATCAACAGATTTTCTTTGAAGCCGAGATCTTTCAGGTTATCGAACAAGTAACATTGCTTTGGAGCAGGCTCGAACAGTTTACTGTGTTCTTGCTGGCCACAACTTGCTCTCAGCAGCCTTACAACGGCTGGTCCGCTGTAGGATGTTGCCGCGCTGAAGTTATCAAACATGACATCAAATTCTTTGAACAACGGGTGATCGGCCAAACCAGCAATCTCGATGTCATCCCAAGCGACGGAACAGATACTCAAGAACAGCAAATCAAACGGAGCATCTTGTGCACTATCAGGGCTGAACGAGACACGTCGTGACGCTTCTTTCGCAAAAAAATCTGCTGTCATACTGTTTAGCGACTCATCGTTGATTTCTGTGACTTGAGGTTGTGCCGTTTCCGCCACTTCCGTAGTTGCTGGTGGCGCAGGTTGAGTTGTCTCAACGGTGACTGAATTCTGTGGCGTTTTTGGAATGCTGATGTAAATCATCGCGATGACAACGAATACAGAAACACGTAAAAACTTACTCAGAATGAAATACGCTGCGCACAAAGCAAACAACCCAAGCAATGCTTGAACAGAGATGAAGCGTCCCATGAGTTCGACAAGATAGCTAAACTCAAACTGCATCAACTGACCCGCCTGAGCCCATAATCGCTCTAGCGGAGGTAAGAAAGAGTCATAATGCAGTAGCCATGCAGCGATGATCACTGCGATAACATGTCGCAGGACATTCAATGCTTTGATTGGCACTGGTAACAGAATAAAGAGCAAGAGCGCAAAGTTTTCTAGCGGATGGAAATCGATGGTCCCTTGGAGGAAAAGGGCTACTTTGGCAATAAAATAAATGTTCCACCAACCCAATCCAATTGTGAACTGAGCAGGCTGTTTAGAGTGTGAAGTCATCACTTAAGCTTCTTGTTTTTGTTTACAGAAAGATCTTGCTCAAAGTACTGAGCGCGTTTTAAGTATCTATCGTAGAATCGCTTTATCGCGCTTACTGCATCACGCAGAAAGTAGCCTAGGATTAATCCGATGCAAAGGCTAATGCCTACGGTGAGCATAAAGTCATCAATGTTCATTCCTGCTCCTTAATGTTGATGGCTTTCTTTACTGCGAACAAAGCAGGTACCTCGCTCATCGGCTTTTTAGTTACCGCGAAAATCTGCTTCTCAGTGGTCAAGCTTGATACCTCCTCAGAGATGCTGACTTCATCCTCTAGGATGTATTTTAGTTCAGCTTCGATGTCATAATGGGTATCGAAGGTGCGCGTTGAGTGAAACAGATCTCGAGGTGGAAACTCGAAAATATTATTAAGAGCAACATCGATGTCGTTATGACGAATAGCACTGAACAAAACATAAAGTGCTTTGTTACACGCGGTGACGACATCACCATCTCGTCGGATGTGGCACAAACGAAGACATTCTTCAGGGCTCATTCCCGGCAGCAAATTCAACTTAATCAGAGCAAAGTTGACGTTAGAACGGCTCGAACTGGCGATCACATCCGTACAGTATTGACTGAAGTCTCTGTTATGCAGGTAACCTTTGCTGCCAAATTTAACGTCGTACTTTAGTAAGGCCTCTAAGCTTTGAGGTAACGCACGCGTCAGCATTTGTCCTTGTATGGCCTCTACCTGAGTCATAAAGCGCATCTGAGGCACCTGCACCGGTGAAATCAGGTTTACACCAGCACGAAGCAGAAACTTTTCGTCCGCATATCGTAAACATTGTTGTGTTTCTCTGATCACGAGCTTGAGTTGTCTGCCCGCTTTCGTGCGCAGTCGGTAGCAATCCAATGCCAACTGTTGTACTTCGCTTTGGCTTGAGCAGTTGAAAACAATGGTTGATGCTCTTGGGCTGTCTAACATCTCTAATAGCTGTTGGTTATTTTCTGCTAGGTGCATTCCTTTCGGAACTTTTGTGCTATCACCTAAGGCTTCTTTCGTAATGTAAAGTCGTTCGCTATCGGCTTTGTCTTCTGTAACGTCGTTCGTTTGCAACTTCTCATAAGGTGTCGCGAGCAAGTGGCCGTCATCATCAAAAGATAGGATGTATTCTTCTTCTGATTTCACCCCATGCTTGTTGGACCAAAAGTCGACAAAGTAACTGTATCGTGTTTCATCTAATGCGCTCATCGTCGCGAGACCGGCGAGGTATTGATTATTCGTCAACAACTTAGGCTTAAGTATCGATGTCGCCAAATGACCATAGATACATATATTGATCATGAGCGATTTTTTATGAGCGAATTCATTAATTGTTTTTAGGAATATGCCTACATCTTTGTCGCTGCAGTGAGATAAAATCGAGTCGGGAATAAACAAAATATAGTTAGAGTTCTTAATGATATTTATTTTGTGAATGTCTTTGGCGAGAATAATTGGGTTTAACTTCTTTTTATGGTTTTTATTACTTACAAAGTAGACCTTATCAAGATAACTATCAGATAAGTCATTGAATTTTTGTGATGCTTTGCGATTTAGGCCGGATAGGAAGGTTTCTTTATTGGTGAAACTTGTAAGCGAAGTGTTGTGACTTTGGTCTGATGCACTAGTTAAGAATTCAATTGTCATGTGTTTGTGAGAAAATAAATTGACGTATACCGATTTACTTGCTCGATCACTGGTAATTGCGGACAGACCGTTTATTAATGACATCAAAATAGCCTTTTAATCAGATGGTTATGTTCAATCTTGGTTGTCTTTATCGTTGTGCTGTATGTAAAACGTTACAGAAAAAAATGCCAGTGTGACAATAAAATGACGCGAAGATATTAAACGAAATTGATCAAAAATAAAATTAGATATAGCATTATCTGCCTTGATGTTTATAAGTTTAAAATTAGGCATTTGCAAATCAATATATTTAAAGTTCGCCTATAGTTTTATCTTATATGTCGTAAACGGATAATTACAACTCATCTTCATAATCTCAGTTTCTGAAGCCTAACATCGTATAGGAATTTAATAATCATGTGATCAATGACTTAGGTTGTTCACATTTTTTCTCATTCTATAAATATGTGATGCACGGGTTAGGTGCGTCAAATTTTCATCATCGTATTTGATAAAAATTTAAGCAAGATAGGAATGTCTTAGCGCTTTATCAGATCCGTGGATAACGTGGAAAGATGTCGTGACAGAGCCAGCAAAAGACATTAATTCGATCTACTCTTCATATGACTTAACTCAGCATCAATATGTTGAGACGACAGAAAACGAGTCGTATCTCAATGTGAAAAGTAAATGGTTGGTTTTTCAATCTCAATCGACCAAAGACAGTGGCGTTGGGATCAAAAACAAACAAGCAGGTATTGAAACGGAAGCGATATGAAGCGCCTTCTTTTTGTTAGCCTGAGAGGCGGATGTGGATCAACCACGGTAACCGCAAACTTGGCTCAAGCTTTAGTCAAAATTAACAAGCAGGTTCTAGCTATCGACGCAGTGCCTGAGAATCTGTTACGCCTTCATCTTGGCCTTCCTTATGAAGAGCAAGACGGTTGGGCAGCACGTGTGTTGTCTGGCGATGCTTGGGTAGAGGCCGGGTATCAAAGCCCGCAAGGCGCTCTGTTGCTACCATTTGGCGAATTGGATGCCGATCAAAAGGGGCTGTTCGCTCAATCTTATCAATTCCTTCAAGCGCTTGGTCGCTCAACGTTGCAAGTCACAGATGCAGAGCAATGGCAGTTGTTCCATGGTGATATGTCTTACCTCATGACTCCAGAAATGAACGCGTTTGTTGAGTCTATGGACATGGTGTTTGTGGTTATTAACGCTGACGCAATGAACTACGCAGCGTTACAAACGGCGCTTAGTCACTCGTCTCAAATCAGCAACCTGCTTGAGTCTGGTAAGCTGCGTTACATTCTCAATCAATATCAGCCTGAGACTGAGATTGGTCGAGATTTCATGCTGGTGTTTAAGAAGGAACTGCAAGCGTCGTTAGTGCCTGTTCTTATGCACCGTGATACGGCATTGGCTGAATGCGCAGCCAACTTGACGACCGTTCAGCATTACTCTCCGACGAGCCAAGCTGCGAAAGATTACCAATCTTTGGCATTTTGGTGCGTTTCAACGCTTGCCGCTGCAACTTCTCAGGGCTAGTGCATGCGTAGCCTTAACCTTATCTTCCAAAGCTGGATAGTCGACCAATTTCAGTCGCACAAGCAGGCGTATGAGCAAGCTTGGGAGTGCAAAACCAATTGGTTGGGCAACATTGTGCTTTCTGTTTGGTTTTCATTGAGCTTTGTTTTCCTAAAACCAGTGGTTGCTGGTGTTCCCTCTTGGAAACTGCCGCTGATCTATTTCCCACAAGTTAACTATGCCGCTCCTCGCTTATTTGACCCGATTCGATTTGTTGTCCAGAGCATTTGGCTATTGTGCTTTAAGCAAAGTGTCGCGTCTGCTTGGTCTCATCAAGTCAGTGGTGTCGTGATGCATCTTGCTGAGAAAATCCGCAATGCTTTCTACTTGCCGTTTGAGCTGGTGGCGAAAAGTGTTCGTTGGTTAGAACAAACGGCCAACCAAGTTAAAGATCCTGAAGTTCGTGAACGCATGAAAGCCAGCAAGTCTGCGATGGTATTGAACTATGCATTGCTGTTCCTCGTGGTGTTGCTCGCGTTGCTCTGCTTTACCGTGCCATTCGGTTATCAGGCACAGACTGTATTTGTGCTTTTATTGTGGGCACTTGCCATGATGGTGCGACGCATGCCGGGACGCTTTCCGACCATGTTACTCATCATTCTTTCGGTGACAGCATCTTGCCGTTATCTCTGGTGGCGTTACTCATCAACCTTAAACTGGGACGATCCTATTGCACTGATCTTAGGGGGTATTTTGCTTTTGGCAGAAACCTATTCTTGGATCGTGTTGATGCTGGGTTACTTCCAGAATATATGGCCGCTTAACCGAAAGCCGGTTTCGATGCCACAAGATCAATCGACTTGGCCAACCATCGACTTGATGATTCCGACTTACAACGAAGATCTCGATGTGGTTAAAGCGACGGTGTACGCCTCAATGGGTGTGGACTGGCCAAAAGACAAATTGAAAATTCACATTCTCGATGATGGTAAACGAGACAGCTTCCGTGACTTCGCAAAGAGTGTAGGGGTTAACTACATTCGCAGGCCAACTAACGAGCACGCCAAAGCCGGTAACATCAACTATGCGTTAAAGCAGACGGATGGTGAGTTTGTGGCGATCTTCGACTGTGACCACATTCCAACTCGAGCATTCTTCCAGCTCACCATGGGCATGTTCCTCAAAGATCCGAAGCTGGCGCTGATTCAAACTCCGCACCACTTTTTCTCTCCGGATCCGTTTGAACGTAACTTATCGAACTTCCGCAATGTGCCTAATGAAGGCAACTTGTTTTATGGGTTAATTCAAGATGGTAACGATTTATGGGACGCGACTTTCTTCTGTGGATCGTGCGCCATTTTGCGCCGTGAACCGCTTGAAGAAGTGGGTGGTATTGCAGTTGAAACCGTAACGGAAGACGCACATACGTCACTGCGCATGCACCGATTGGGCTATCGCTCTGCTTACCTTAAGCAGCCGATATCAGCGGGTTTAGCGACAGAAACCTTATCGGCACACGTAGGACAACGTATTCGCTGGGCGAGGGGCATGGCGCAGATCTTCAGGGTCGACAACCCGCTCACCGGTAAAGGGCTGAAGTTGTCGCAGCGGCTTTGTTACGTCAATGCCATGCTGCATTTCTTATCCGGTATACCGCGTATTGTGTTTTTGATTGCACCTCTGGCGTTTTTACTGCTGCACTCTTACGTCATTTACGCACCAGCATTGGCGATCATTTTGTACGTTTTGCCGCATATGATCCACGCCAGTATGACCAACTCACGCATGCAGGGTGACTATCGTTACTCCTTCTGGGGAGAAGTGTATGAAACCGTGCTTGCTTGGTACATCGCAAGACCAACCACCGTCGCTTTGTTTGCGCCTCATAAAGGGACATTCAATGTAACGGCGAAAGGGGGCTTAGTTGAAAAATCGCATTACGACTGGGTGATCTCTCGACCGTATTTGGTGCTCGTGGCACTGAATATTCTTGGTTTTGCCGTGGGTCTGTATCGAATGGGGTGGGGGCCCCAAGATGAGGTCGGCACTGTCATCGTGAACTTAGTATGGACGATGTACAACTTGCTGATCTTAGGTGCAGCGGTCGCGGTTGCGGTAGAAGCGAAACAGGTACGAAAAGATCACCGCGTAGAGGTGGCAATTCCTGTTGCGGTGAGATTGCACTCTGGGCATTTGATTCAAGCTCAGATGAAAGACTTTTCATTGGGTGGCGTCCGCATAGAAATCGATGGCGTTGACGAACAAACTTGCCAGTACTTACTCGGTCAGTCACTCGAAGTGATTCTGAATCGTGGTGGACAAGAATTCGTGTTCCCGATGACGGTTGCCTATGCTCATAAAGGCATGTTCGGTATGCAACTCAATGAATTTTCGCATCAACAACAAATCCAATACGTCCAATGTACATTTGCACGAGCAGATACATGGGCGAAATGGCAACAAGGCTATCAAGCAGATAAGCCACTATCGAGTATGCAAGCCGTTCTACAAGTCGGCTTTAATGGATACAAGCGCTTGCTACAACACTGCCCGAAATTAGTCGTGGTCAGTGTGGATGCACTTTTATTTTGTATCGAATTTATTTGGTCACTTCGACCTCGTTATGTCCCAATCAGGACCACAAGTCATGCTAAATAATAAAAAACTAACAGCGTTGACGACGGCAATCACTCTGATGTGTATGTCGGGCAGTCTCGCGGCACAAGAAGTAAAACAGCAATTGTCGGAACCCCAAGCTCAGCAACAAGACGCGGAAAATGCCACCGTCTTTAAGCGAGTTGTTCCATTTACTCAATTGGGCTACAGCGGCTCAATTGCAATTCAAGGCAGTGAAGCGAACGCTTATGTTGGCTTTGGCTCTCGCCTTGATGAGGTGGTTTCAAAAGCCACGTTGTACTTTGATATTACGCCTTCGCCAGCATTACTTGCCTTGGTTTCACACGTCAAAGTGTACTTGAACAACGAGTTGATGGGCGTGGCGTCTATCGTTGATGGACAGCAGGGTAAAAAGCTCAGTCTTTCTATGCCATTGGATACGCGTTACTTCAGTAACTACAACCAAATTCGTTTTGAGCTGATTGGTAATACTCAAAAAGACTGTGCCAACCCGAATGATTCCAGTATTTGGGCCGAGATCAGCCAAAGCAGCCGCATCGAAATGTTTGTGCAAAAAACGCAGCTAGAAAGCGATTTGAGCTTATTGCCAGCGCCTTTCTTTGATGTTCGTGACTTTAGCCAACTCAATCTGCCTGTCGTAATGGGCGATAAATATGACTTAGACGAAGTGAAAGCCGCTGGTGTTTTGAGTTCCTACTTTGGCTCTTTAGCGGCTTGGCGCGGTGCGCAGTTTCCTCTGAGTTTCGACACTTTGCCAGAGCGCAACGCCGTGGTGTTTATCACCAACGACAACAAACCTGAATTCCTAAAAGACTTCCCAGATACGGATGGCCCGCGTGTACAGGTGATTACTCACCCAACCGACCCATACGTGAAGTTATTGCTGGTGATTGGTCGTGATAGTGCTGACCTAAACACCGCAGTACGTGGCTTGGCATTGGGTAACCAGATTCTTACCGGACCCATTGCCAAGATCAACGAGGTGAAGCAAATCAAACCTCGCGTGCCTTACGATGCGCCAAATTGGGTGAGTACAGATCGCCCGGTTGCGTTGTCTGAATTGGTTGAGCAAAAGAGCATGCTGCAAGTGGAAGGCCGCACACCACCACCTATCAGCGTGAGCTTACGTTTGCCGCCAGATCTGTTTACTTGGCAGAGCCGTGGTATTCCAATGGATCTGAACTACCGTTACTCACCGCCGACGGAAGACCATTCTGGCTCCCGTCTGACGTTGAGCATTAACGACCAGTTCATCGAAGCCTTTAACTTGACCACTGCGGGTCAAGGTGGCGACTCTAACCGCGTTCGTGTGCCATTGTTGGATGACAGCATTCTGAGCAGCGACGACCGTGTCCGTATTCCTGCATTCAAAGTGGGCAGCAAAAACCAGATTGATTTTGAATTTGGCTTTGCCTCTGTCACTGATGGTTTGTGTCAGGTGACTCAACCAAGCAAGCAATATGCCGTGGTTGATGGCGACTCTACGCTCGACTTTAGCGGCTTCCCGCATTACATCGAAATGCCAAACATGCGTGCGTTCGCAACATCTGGCTTCCCGTACACACGCATGGCGGATCTGTCTGAAACTGCTGTTGTGGTGCCAAAAAACGCACCAAAAGAAGCACTGCAAACCTTCTTGAATGTGATGGGCTCTTTGGGCGGTGATTCTGGCTACCCAGGTATCCAAGTATTATTGACCGATAAGTGGGATGCACAAGCGCTAAAAGACAAAGATATCTTGAGTATTGGTGTGGTGCGTTCATTAGAAGAAGCGGCGAACGACCCAGACCAAGTGAATCTGGTGGTTGAAGCAGGCGAGCGCCAAATTCGTCTACCGAGCAAGAATGAACAGCAACTTGGTATGAACTGGATGAACCCAAGCGATGCTAACCAAGTGCCAGCTGATTATGTTTCAGTGGAAGCAAGCGGCTCCTTTGCTGCGATTTATGGTATGGAATCACCTTACACAAATAATCGCAGTTTAGTGTCTATTATGGCTGCTCATCCTGCTGATTTTGCTACGGTTGATGAAGCACTTTCGGATTCGGGCAAAGTGGAGCATATGTTTGGCTCTGTAGTGACGCTTAGAAACGATGAAGTCGCGAGCTATAACGTTGGTTCTCACTACTTTGTGGGTGAGCTGCCAGTGTGGCAATTAGTTTGGTTCCACTTCTCAAATCATCCAATCATCGTGGCATGCTTCGCTGCGCTATTGATGGTGATCGTGACTATTGTGCTTTGGCGTGTTCTGCGTCAGGTTGCTGCAAAACGTCTAGAGAAAACTGAGGAGGAAGAGGAATGAAAAAGCTGATTGCACTTATCATGCTACTGACTTCTCCTCAGCTGTGGGCAAACACGTGTGACTGGCCACAATGGGACACATTTAAGTCGGTTTACATCGAACAAGGTCGAGTCGTGGATGGCAGCGATGAACGCATGATCACCACATCGGAAGGCCAGTCCTATGCGTTGTTCTTTGCTTTGGTTGCCAATGATCAAAAAGCCTTTGCCGAGGTATTAAACTGGACTCAATTACATTTAGCTGGTGGTGACCTTACGGCAAGATTGCCAGCTTGGTTATGGGGCCGAAAAGCGAACGGCAGTTTTGGTGTGTTAGATACCAATGCTGCATCGGATTCCGACCTTTGGATTACTTACGCTTTGGTGGAAGCGGGTCGACTGTGGGATAACTATTATTACCAATCGCTTGGTCATCTGCTTGCTAGTCGTATTCTACGAGAAGAGACTGTGACCATTGACGGTTTGGGCACCGTGTTACTGCCTGCACCAACAGGGTTTGAGTTTGGTGATCGCTACCGTGTGAACCCGAGCTATGTGCCGTTACAGTTGATTGCACGAATGGAAGCTCTGTATCCGCAATATTCATGGGACGGCATGTATAAAGCAAGCGCGCAAATGCTAATGCAAACCATGCCAAAAGGTTTCAGTCCTGATTGGGCAACGCTCAGCCAAGGTCAGTACAGTGCTGACTCGGTGACTGGGCCAATTGGCAGTTACAACGCCATTCGTACCTACTTATGGGCGGGTATGCTTGATGACCAAGTTGCAGAAAAAGCTCATCTGATTCAGCAAATACAGCCCTTTGTCGCAGCGACTAAAGCGCTCGGCGCACCACCACGAGAAGTGAATACAGAAACGGGTGAGTACACTCAAGTTGGCAGTGCAGGGTTTTCTGCTGCTGCATTGCCTTTGTTGGCGGCGTCTGGTGAGTCTGAGCTGCTCAAAGCACAAGCAAGCCGAGCGCAGCAAGAACTAATCTCGGACAGAAACGACCATTACTACGACAATGTTTTGAGCTTGTTTGGCCTAGGCTGGCATCAGGCACGCTACCGCTTTGGCAAACAAGGTGAACTGTTGCCGGCATGGAGCGAGCAATGCCAATAGCAAGACGTGCTTCGTGGTTGATCTCGCTGGCCATGATGGCGAGCGGGATTGCTCCTGTTTATGCACAAAGTTTTAGCTCAAAGCCGCTTAGCAAAGCGCAGTTAGCCGCGGTTTATCAACCGATCGAAACGGTTCAGTTCTTGACGTCTCTTGCTCGGGTAAACTCGGTGGAGTGGCTGGTTGAACAGCTGAAACTGGCAGATGCAATAGGACGCGACGACATTGTTGAAAGTACGTTAGAGCGTTTGTTTGCGATTGAGGAAGGCAACCCGATTGGCTTGTATTACCAAGCCAATATGTACTTAAAGCGTAAGCAACCTGAGTTGGCGAAGCAGACGTTTCAGCGTTTAACCAAACAATCGCCAAATTCTCCACAAGCCAAAGACTTGGCTGCCATCATGTCTCTTCAAGGAGATAAGAAAGGCGATTACCAACGAGCTAAGTTGCTAGCTAAATCTGGCCGTTACGAAGAAGCCATCCAAGCGTATAAAGTCATTTTTCCAAACGGCATGCCTTCTGCTGCATTGCAGTTAGAGTTTCTTCAGCTGCAAAGCAATCTTGATGGAAGTTGGCAGACAGTAAAACAAGGTTTAGAGCGCTTAAATGCAGATTACCCGGGTGTGCCTCAGTTTCAACTCGCATTGGCGAATCATATCCGCAAAGATAATCCAGCTGACCCATGGATTTTGGATACCTACAAAAAGCTCGCTTTAGCGCCAGTCATTGGCAGCAGTGCAGCGACATCTTGGCTGCGTGCTCTCGATCAACTGCCTATCTCAGAACAAGTGGTTCAACAATACGCGATTCTTGCGAGTTACTATCCATCAGATCTTGAGATTCAACGCGCCAACCAAGGCGCAAAGAAGCGCTGGGAAACCGAGCAAGATCTACGTAAGGACCCAACCTATCTTGCCAAATTGAAAGGTCTCAAACTGCTGGATGAAGACAAAACCTTGCAAGCTGAGAAGCAGTTGCGTTATGCGATGACGACGCGTCCGAACGACCCAGAAATATTGGGTGGTATGGGCAAGGTCTATCTGCGTAAAGGTCAGCAACAAAAGGCGCTTGAGTATTTTGAACGTGCACAGCAGTTAGATAAAGACCCGGATAGTGCCTCGAAATGGGCCACTCTGATTGAAACCTCGCAATATTGGGCTTATTTGGATCAAGGTGATGCACTGGCTGAGAAAGGGCAGTTTAAACAAGCTGAAAGCCTTTACCGTAAAGCCATTCAGTCTGATAAAACACAGCCTTATGCTTTTACCTCTTTAGGGGCGCTTTACTTAGCACAAAAGAACTATGCCGCGGCAGATAAAGCTTATATCCAAGCACTAAAACTTGAAGCGCTGAACGGATCTGCCTTACGTGGACGACTCGATGTTCGTATTGAGCAGCAGGACTGGGCGGGCGCGGCTTCGCTTGCACAGCGCTTTTCTCCAGCGCAAAAACAGGTGGTGTCTGAGAAAATCAATGGCATTCAATCTGAGATCATTCTGGCGAGATTGCGCATTGCGATAGCGAAAGATGACCAAGCAGGTATGCAATCTGCAGTGGAGGAACTGATTGAGCTAAAACCAACATCGCCGTGGTTGAGGCTAGATATTGCCGATGTGGTTCGCTCTATGGGGGATAAACGTCGTGCCGACAAACTGATGTCTGAATGGGCGACGAACAGCACTGATCCGGAAATGAAGTTCGCGTATGCCTTGTATCTCGCTCAAGATTTTAAAGTCGATGCGGCGATTTCTGAGTTAGAGAGTGTGCCGAAGCGCGAGGTTACCCCAGCCATGGAGCGTAACCTCACACGCTTAAAGCTCAATGCCGATTTACAAGATTTACCCGCGCGTTATCAGGCTTCACCGAAGACGGTTACTACCATGTTGACGTCGCTTGAGTCTCAATATGCTGGGCAAGTTCAACCTCTAGCGAGGCTTGTAAGTGCTTGGGTAGAGATTGAAAAGGTCAATGAAGCGCAGCGTATTTATCAAAGTATTCGCCCCTCAAGCAAATGGTCTACCGACGAAAAACTCGCTTACGGCAGTATGATGGTGAGCCTGAATCAGTTTGACGATTTCGACCAATGGTACGAAGGCTTGGCGTTGAGTAAAGACCAGCAAGCAGTCAGTGCCTCTGAAGCGCTGCAATTTGATGAACTCAAAACACGTCGTACTTTAGCGCAAGCGGATTTGTTACTCGCGAATCAACGACCAGAGCAAGCAATGGCTTTGTATGAACGTATCTCATCAAAACCTGCACCATTCAAGACGCAAGCTCAGGTGGGGTTGCTGCAAGCCAGCGCCCAGAGTGGGGATGAGGCAACCTATCACGACTTGCATCTGATCTTGAATAAGAAGCGTGACAGGCTGAATGCTGCTCAGTTGATGACGGTTGCTTCAGTATTCAATCAACTCGGTTACCGCAATGATGCGAACACCCTGAACCGCTTGCTCGATGATACACAGGACGCTGACGCTCTGGCGTATCGAAACAGCATGTCTATTGCGATGGACAATCAGCAGTGGACGTTAGCAGAAGAGCGCGGACGTCAGGCTCTGAACAGTGATCGAATTGAAAAAAGTACAAAACCAGATGAAGCAAGTCTAGAGACGCTTACTTTGCGTGAGTTGTATGACACAGCAGATGACTACTGGCTAACGCGAAATGTTAAGTCGGACATCGATACGCTCCATGACCGCAGTGATGGTCATGTACTTATTGGTTGGGATTACAGTGCGCGTGATGGGCGTAACTCATCCAACCAAGTGCCAATCGAAGCGCGTATTCCGATTGAATCACTCGATGGGCATCTGCTGCTGAGAGCGGATTACGTATCTATCGATTCGGGTAAGTTAGATTACTACGAGAAGGATCCTAAAAACTTCCCAACCACAACAACGGTTCAAAATGATGCATCAGGTATGGCGCTTGGTGTGGGTTGGCAAGCCAAAGATTGGCAAGTGGATATCGGCACTACACCGATTGGTTTTGACCATACTACTTGGGTAGGCGGGGTCAGTGTGGATGGTGATCTCGGGGACTTCGGATGGACAGCAGAAGCGTCTCGCAGACCTGAAACCAGCAGCACACTCTCTTACGCTGGAATGACAGTACCGAGTGGAACCAGTGATCCTCAAGGCAAAAAATGGGGTGGTGTAGTTCGGACCGGCGTTAAGCTCAATTCGAGCTGGGATATAGGTGGCCCTTACGGTTTTTGGAGCAGCCTACAATACCATGCACTGACGGGTGAAAACGTTGAAGACAATACTCGTCTCGGTGTGCTTGGTGGGGCTTACTACAAACTGATCGCCACGGGTGATCAGCGCCTGAGCATTGGCACCAACTTGATGTACCTCGACTATGACAAAAACTTGGGTGAATACACTCTTGGGCATGGTGGCTACTACAGCCCGCAAAGTTATTTCTCTGTGTCATTGCCAGTCAACTATTACGGTCGCTACGACAGCACATGGTCGTATCAATTGAGTGCTTCCATTTCTAACTCATGGACAGAAGAAGATGCGCCTTATTTATCTTCTGGTGATAGTTCTGAGCGTGGTGGCGGCTTTGGTGCTTCGCTGCAAGCAGCCGTTGAGAAGCGAGTGAGTAAACGTTGGTATATCGGTGCGCTGGTGGATCTACAGCGTTCAGAGTTTTACACGCCAAACCATTTCATGCTGTACGGAAAATACACCTTCAATGACCGCTGGCAGCCGATTGAATACCCACCTGCAGTACCTACGCTGTACAGTGATTTTTAGTACCAGTCTCTCTCGCAACGAGTATTGCAGGAATGGTAGAAACAACAAAGGCCGGAGTTTTCCGGCCTTTTCTATTTGAGCTGTCCTGCTTTAAATCGATTCGCTTAGTACAAAATCGAGTAAAGTTGACGGCGGTACTTACTTGCCAGAGCGTTGCCTTGGCCAAGTGCACTCAAGATGTCCATAAAGACTTTCTTCACTTCACCATCTTGTGCGCCTAGGTTGGTCTTAAGAATGTTCCAAAGTAGCTCTAACGCTTCTTCATCGCGACCTACTTGGTTGTACTGAACGGCAAGTTCACACGCCAATTCAATGTTATCAGGGTTTGTTGCTAGCTCTTGCTCAAGGCGCTGAAGCTCTGGGCTTTCTGCTGCTTGAATATGCAGGTCTAACTTCGCGATCAAACCTTTGTAGTAGTTGTCTTGGTATTCCAGCGGAATCGCGCTTAACAGCGTTTGTGCCAATTCAAACTGTTTGGTTTCCAGCAAGCAATCTGCCATCGCCAGTTTCACGTCGCCGCGGTTTTGAAGCTCTTCCGATAGCGTTTGAAGAATCGCTAATGCTTGAGCGTGCTCACCTTGTTGGAGCAATTCATTTGCTTGCTTCAACTGCATCTCATCTTGGCTTGGTAGATGCTTTTGCAGCATTGCTGTAATCGCATCAATAGTCTGAGGGCCACCCATACCATCGACAGCTTGACCATTCATGAACAATGCGATGGTCGGTAGCACTTGCACGCCAAATTGAGAAGCAAGGGCCGGTTGCTGTTCACAGTTCAATAGAGCAAGGGTAAATGCGCCGTTGTATTGCTGAGTCAGCATTTGTAATTCAGGAATCACTTGTGCGCTTTCTGGTTGAGCGCCCGCCCAAAAGTGAATCAATACAGGCGTGTTCATTGATCCTTCAAGCGTTTCACGGAAGTTTTGTTCTGTTAACTCAACGATAAATGGGGATTGCATCAGAGTATCCTTGCTTTTTGTTTCTTGTCGTTGATTGTAGATATGGAGTTGATATTTGGGAAATTCAAGCGATAGAAAGGAAAAACGCTGCCGAAGCAGCGTATTCCTGATAGCAAGCGAAAGTGCTATTAAATTTGGCTAGTCCAGCACGCTTTAGAAAGTCTTGTTAGACGTTATAGTGGTGTGCTGGGTGTGGTATCAAAATAGGATGAACATGGTCAACACTACACCCACACTAAGCCAGTTAAGCTGATTTAATGTCATTATTGTCTCGCGAAAATACAAAACAGAAAGGGTGGCGATACCAAATCTAAAGTGAGTATCCACATCGCGTTCAGGCACGATGGATGAAGATACTAACCTAGAAATTGATTCGAACATTGAGGCTTTCTTAACCTACATGCTCATAATGACATCACATTGTTACGGTAAAATTACATCGTGATAAAAATTTTTTATGCTGCTTGTCGCAAAATCTTATCAAGAATACGAGTTGGTAACAGGCGCTTCAATACCGCAAAAACTTTGGTCGGTGTGGTGATTCGGTAACGGATTTTGGGTTTATCACTGGTGAGTGCGTGAAGCACTGGCTCAATACAAGACTCAGCTGGAAGGACAAATTTGTTGTTCGACTTGTCGTTATCCAAACGCTGCTTTTGTCCTTCGTAAGCCGCTCTGTGGGCACTGTTTTCCACATCAATCCACTGCTCAAAAGCTTTTAAGGCATTTTGTCTAAACTGGGTTTCTATTGGGCCGGGTTCGATCAGTGCAACTTTGATGTTGGTGTCCATCAATTCCAAACGTAGCGTGTCTGTCCAGCCTTCAAGAGCGAACTTAGAGGCGTTATAGGCACCACGATATTTCATCGCGGCGAATCCTAGCACAGAGCTGTTTTGGATGATTCTTCCTTCACCCTGTTTGCGCATGTGTGGCAACACTTCTCTTACGAGTTGGTGCCAGCCAAAAAAGTTGGTCTGAAATTGTGCTTGAAGTGCTTCTGTCGGTAGATCTTCTAATGCGCCAGGTTGTCCGTAAGCGCCATTGTTAAACACGGCATAGAGTGTCCCCTCGGCCAGTTCCAGAGCTGTTGAAACTCCAGCAGAAATACTTTGAGGATCATTAAGATCTAACTGAATGCAGATTAAGCCTTCGCTGGTTAAGCGTTGAACGTCTTGCTCGTTGCGACACGAGGCAATAACGTGAAAGCCCTCTTTTTGTAAAGCGTGGGCACACACGTAACCGATGCCTGTAGAGCATCCGGTGATTAAAACTGACTTTTTCATAGTAAGGGGCTCACTGGGAGGTAGTGAGCCTTATGATTCAACAACTTCTGTCTTGAAGCAAGTTCTTGAGTGCGGGTTCAACTCTTGAGTAGCTGAACTTGAAACCAAGCTCGGTCAGTTTCTTAGGCTTAGCGCGAATGCTATCGAACAGTAAGCACGATGACTCTCCCATCGCCATGTTCATCACCCATTTAGGAGTAAACAGGATATGCGGTCGCTTGAGGGTTTTCGCCAGTGTACCGCTAAAAATTCGGTTGCTGACAGGGTGGGGGGCGCACAAGTTGAACTCACCATGAGCATGTGGGGTTTCAAGTAGGTACATGATAGCGCGAACCATATCCAGAATATGAATCCAAGGCATGTACTGTTTACCGCTTCCCATCGGCCCACCTACACCTAGTTTGTAGGGCATCAGCATTTTTGCCAACGCACCTCCATTTTGACCGAGGACAACACCAGTACGAATTAAACACACTCGTGTTTGTTCAGATTCTGCACGCTTGGCAATTTGCTCCCAACGAGCACACACAGAATGAGCGAAAGCATCGCTATTCACGTGTAAGCACTCATCAAACGGGTGGTCTTGCTGGTCACCGTAATAACCTACGGCAGAACCACTAATGAACACCGACGGTGGCTCAGTACTCGCATGAATCAATTCAACGATCCGCTCGGTCACTTTCCACCGACTGTTACAAATGACCTCTTTCTGCTCCTTGCTCCAGCGTTTATCTGCAATCGGTTCGCCGGCAAGGTTAATCACCGCGTCGACGTCATTGAGATCTTCAATCGAATCTAGGGAGTCGAGGTATTCTATATTACCGACATCAGCATGCTGTAGGCGTTGCTTCGCCTGCTCTGGGGTGCGAGTAAGTAGCATGACTTGATGCGTGGTAAGCAGTTTAAGTAACTCAGAGCCAATAAAGCCTGTACCACCGGTCAGTAATATCTTCATGTTATCCCTTTGATTGTAAAACTATTCAAACATTATAGTCGTTAACGGCCTAGCATGATCATTTCAATGACTTGCGTTGTCGATTTTATTATTAGTTCCTAAGCAGTTAGAAGCGTTTTGTTGTGAAGCGATGTGAAGCTCACAATTTGAATAAATGTAACAAGATGTTATTAATCATCGAGTGCGGCTCACACTTAGTTGCAGGAAACTGTGTCATGCTGACTTTAAAGGAAGATGACATTAGGGTAGGAGGCGTATATGGAAGCATTTTTTGCTCTGTTTCGAGCCTTACTCAGCAGTGCTCGCGACCTACTACCTATCGTTCTTGTTATTACCTTTTTTCAGCTCGTTGTTTTGCAAGAGCCACTCCCTAATCTTGTCTCCATTCTATTTGGCCTTCTTTTGGTTATTCTCGGCTTGACCTTCTTTATCTTTGGTTTGGAGCTTGGGTTATTCCCGATTGGCGAAAACATGGCGCAAGCTTTTGCCAGTAAAGGCAGCGTGTTTTGGCTGCTGATTTTCGCATTCTGCTTAGGCTTCGGTACAACCATTGCTGAACCAGCATTGACTGCTGTAGCGGAAGAAGCTTCGGAGGTGGCGGCTGAGGGAGGGATGATTGCCAATACTGAGCAATCAATGGAGGAATACGCAGATGGCTTGCGCTTAACGGTTGCTTTGTCGGTGGGCGTGGCGATTGTATTAGGCGTACTTCGGATTCTAAAAGGTTGGCCGATTCAGTACATGATCATCGGAGGCTACATCGGCGTTGTGATACTGACGGGATTTGCGCCGGAATCTATCATAGGTGTGGCTTACGATTCTGGCGGTGTGACGACTTCTACCATCACGGTGCCTCTGGTTACTGCTCTTGGGGTTGGGCTCGCATCGGCGATCAAAGGACGCAATCCCATGATTGATGGGTTTGGACTTATCGCTTTTGCCTCCTTGTTACCGATGATGTTTGTGATGGTTTATGGGATGGTGGTGGCATGATTTCCTTTGCGCATTTCATCGATACTTTTATCTCAACCATCACTGATGTGGTTCCTATCGCGACCATTATCTTCGGTTTTCAGTTGGCAGTGCTGCGCCGTCCAGTTTCAAACTTACCCAAAGTAATACTTGGCTTTGGTTACGTTATTTTAGGGTTATCGTTATTTTTGCTTGGTTTGGAAATGGCGCTGTTTCCACTTGGTGAAACCATGGCGACTCAATTGACTGCTCCAGCTTTCTTGCTGGAGTTTAAAGTCTCAATCGGCCAAGCCTTGAGTTGGGTTGATTATTACTGGGTGTACATCTTCGCTTTCTTTATCGGTTTTAGTACCACCATAGCGGAGCCTTCTCTTATCGCGGTGGCCATTAAAGCTAATCAAGTGTCTGGTGGCAGCATCAGTGTGAACGGGTTACGTGTTGCTGTTGCCTTAGGTGTCGCGGTTGGCATTGCGTTGGGCAGTTACCGAATCGTAGTGGGCGATCCGATTCACTATTACATCATTGCAGGTTATATCGTGGTGGTGATTCAAACCTTTTACGCGCCAAAGCTAATCGTTCCTTTGGCTTACGATTCGGGTGGCGTGACGACGTCTACGGTCACAGTGCCTTTGGTGACTGCACTTGGCTTGGGGTTGGCATCGACGGTTCCGGGACGAAACCCCATGATAGATGGCTTTGGTTTGATCGCCTTTGCCAGTTTATTCCCAATAATTTCTGTCATGGGTTATGCCCAAATCACCCAGTGGTTAAACAAAGAGACTGCGGAGGAAAAAGAGAATGCGCTTTAAACTAATACTGGCCTTTGTAGAGGATAGCAAGACCGACAAAGTGCTGGATGCGGCTCGTGATGCAGGGGCAACGGGTGCTACGGTGATTAACAACGCTCGAGGGCAAGGTTTAAACCAAAAACGCACCTTCTTTGGATTGACTTTAGAAGTGCAAAAAGACGTGTTGTTGTTTGTTGTTGAAGAGCATTTATCCAGACACATACTAGAGACAATCAGCGAGGTCGGAGAGTTCGACCAAGAGTCAGGCCAAGGCATTGCCGTACAAATTGATGTCGAGGATGCGGTTGGCGTCGCGCACCAAGTAGAAAAACTGACCAAAGTGGTAGAGGACGAATTATGAGTAATCACGAGTTAATTCGAGTCAGAGACGTGATGGCTGCAACGTATATTATTGTAGATGGGTTAATCACGGTTCATGAAGGTATTACGTTAGCGAAAAGGAGTGAAGTTAAAGCGCTGGTGATTAATAAGCGTGATAGCGATGATGAATATGGCATTGTTCTGATGAACGATATCGCTAAAAAAGTTCTGGCAAAAAATCGTTCTCCGCAACGAACCAATCTTTATGAAATCATGACTAAACCAGCACTGTCCGTCGATCCCAACATGAATGTGAAATATTGCGCACGCTTATTTGAACGATTTGGTATTAGTCGCGCACCAGTGATTGAAAATGGTGAGGTCATTGGCATGGTGAGTTACAACAACATTGTGATTAATGGTATGGCGAGAGAAGAGGTATAGGCGGCTCTTTTCGTTAATGGCTCAATAGAGGGTAAGAACGGAAACATTCTCATCACAGCGACAAATAGCAAACCGAGTAATAATTACTTATTTGTGCCATTGCATATCCGTAAACTGAGGCTTATTCTTTGAGAATTAAAGAAATAATTGAGGATGTCATGTCATGCCGCTAGTTGCTTGCCCTGTGTGCGAGAAGCAAATATCAAAACGAGCTCACACCTGTCCAGGATGTGGAGAGCCAGACCCACTAAACCACCTAGCCAAGTCTAAGTTTTTATCGATGATATTTTGGGCTGTAATCCTTGTGGGGGCCGGTTATTTTGCTTGGTTCTACTTGGTGCCAATGTTGGTTGAAATGCTTCGTAATCACTAGTTTTGTACTTTGGTTGAGCTTCTATAAGAATGCCGTAGAATACCCTCATACATTTTGAGGAGACGATGTCGTGAAACTATTTTTTGCCTCAGACTTGCATGGCTCTTTGCCGGCAACCGAAGAAACTATCCAGCTTTATTTGGCCTCTGGTGCTGACCATCTCATCTTATTGGGTGATACGTTAAACCACGGGCCAAGAAATCCAATCCCAGAAGGTTACAACCCGCCACAAGTCGCAGAGTTACTTAATCAATATAGTGAGCAGATCATCTCTGTTCGTGGTAATTGTGACAGTGAAGTTGACCAAATGCTGTTGAACTTCCCAATGATGACGGAATACGCATGGCTGCTATTGGAGTCGGGTAAGCGTATGTTCCTCACTCATGGTCATTTATACAACAGTACAAAACGCCCGCCATTGCGTGAAGGCGACATCATTGCTCATGGTCATACTCATGTTCCAGTGGCAGAGATGCAAGAAGGTGCGATCATCTTTAATCCGGGATCAATGACCTTCCCAAGAAATGGCTTGTCACGTAGCTATGGTTTGATGGAAGGCAACACACTAACGGTGCAAACGCCAGAAGGTGAAGTGTTAGCACAGACCACGATTTAATTTTCGTGTCATCGAATAAATCGGTAATTAGATAAGTAATCAAGGGGGCCATTGGCTCCCTATTTTGTATCTGAATGACCTAAATCGCGTTCTGGATCGATGATATCTCTTACGCGTTGCTTTAGGATTTTGGCTTCAGGGAAACCCCCGTCTTTTTTACGTTCCCAAATCTGGACGCCATTGCAAAAAATCTCAAAACGGCCACCCGTATCAGGATGTAAGCTGACGGTTTCAATCTCTTCACTGAATGTATGAAGCAATTCTTGCGATAGCCAAGTTGAACGCAACATCCAATTGCACTGACGACAGTAGTGAATGTCTATGATGGCTTTATCCATTTCTAATTTCCTTTCTTTAAATACTAAAGCAACAGCTTGATGCCGACTGCAAAGGTGAGGATTTCAAACGCGATTTTGATAACTCGATTGCTGTACTTTGTCGCCGCCCATGCACCTAAGCTGCCGCCTAAAAATGAACTCACTAATAAAACCGGTAACCAGGCCCAATGAATTGGCGCTCCGGCTTGTACCACTGCGACGCCACCGATACCATTCCAAAACAGACCGACACAAATCATTGTATAGGCCACCGCTTGCTTGTAGTCGTAACCAAACCAACGCACAAGGAAAAGGGTAACAAGCAAGCCAGAGCCGGCAGTCAACGAGCCATTCACTATACCAATGAACATCAAACCTAACCCGCCGACTATCCAGCCAAAGGTATCGCGATGAGTTGGTATCTCTGTCTGCCCCAACTGTTTCTTGAAGCGAGAGTAAATTCCAAGAGCTAGGATCATCGAGCCAAGCATTTTCTCTGCGATGTTATCAGGAATTTGGACAATCAAATTTGCACCAATTACAACGCCAATGCTGCCAACTAGAATCAGGTAAAGCGCAATTTTAGGCTTTATTGTTCCGGCTTTGAGGTGGGTACTCGCTGCGCCTAACCCAAGAGCCACTGATGCTACTTTATGTGTACCGAGTGCTACAGAGAAAGGCAAACCGAGAAAGATCAATAACGGAAATTGCAGCAAGCCCGCGCCTCCGCCAGAAAGCGAAGCAAGCGTATTTGCAATGAGGGAACCAAAGAAGAGGGTAAGGGTATCTAGCCAGTCCATGTCCAAAATAAAAGGGGGCATCTTGCCCCCTTATCATCGAATCAAAATTAGTTTCTAAACAGTACCGTAGAACCGTGGTTCAGGCTAGTCAGTAGTAACGTTTTTTCGTTCACGACATCAATGCGACGGCTCTGCTCGGCATCTAGCTTAAAGATTTGAGTAATGAGACGAAGTTGCGATTCAGAGAAGTCTTTGGACTGAGAGGCCGAAATATCTTTGAACTCCGCAGGCGATACCAACAAATAATTGTCGCTCACTTCCCATCGACCTTTTTCCGAAATGTTGATGGTTGACTCCGCCGTTGAGTCTTGCGCAAACAATCGAATATTTGCTACACGGATGTAGTCACCGTTTGGTAAATACTTCACGTTCGATTCTACATTGACTTTGCGTAGTGGACCTACAGTATCGTCTGGCAAGTTATCAGTGATCAGTGTGACCATGGTAGATTGCCATTCGTTTGCTGTCAGTACTTGTTCTACTTTTAGGTCACTGCCCCAATATAACCAGCCACTAAAAAGGATAGATACGGCTAAAACCGCAGATGCTATTTTAATCTTCATTTCAGCCTCCTTTAGTTGCAGATGTCTGTTGGGTCATTACGACCAGCGAAGATTCGCAGCGTCACATTCTCGTATGAATGGTCGCTATCATGAATATAGTTAAGTATCAGTTGATTGTTCTGGCCGCCAGTGGCGATAACTTCGACTGGCGAAGACTCTTCCGCATGATGCTCCACATAACGTTTGATGCACTGCTCAATGGATGGCAGCCAATCGTTCAATTGTGGGTGATTAATGGGTGTCATAACGGGGACGTTATGGTACTCACCAACTTGACGGAATTGAGACTCTGCAGGATTAGTTAGTAACAATACGCACACTGGCAATAGCAGAGCGACAATAACAAGCACGCGCGCGATCCAGTGGTTTGTTTTTGGTGCTGGTGTTGTTTTTGGTGTTTCTAATGACGCTTCAAGTTCAACAGGTGCTTCAGCAATTGTTTCCGTCGAAGATTCTGTGAATTGCTCTAAATCTACGACAGGCGCTTCGTTTTCATTCTCTGGATCATCAAGTTCAGGGAAAGAATCAGAAGACAACGGGCTTAAACGTTCAACAGAACAAATCAATTGGTAACCGCGTTTAGGGACTGTTTTTACGAATTCTGGCGATTTAGTTGAATCCTTCAACATTTTTCGCAGGGTAGAAATTGCTTGAGTTAGGCTTGAGTCATCCACCTCGAAGCCTTGTTCGCGCCAAACAAACTCATGCAACTCGTTACGTGTTAATACTTCGTTAGGTCTCTCTGCCAACAACAGGAGTATACGGCTTTCGTTGCTTCCTAATCGTACAACTTCGTTGCCACTTTGTTGGTCAGCGAGCGAATTACTATTTGGGTCAAAGACAAATCTTTGAGCAAGCAGAAATTTGGTGCCGATGTTAGTCATTTAGTTCTTCTTAGATGGATGATTCTGAAATTATAGTGATTTGCGTCACAAAAAATGGCGTACGCAAAAGGACATGTGCTCGTTTTAGATGCTTTTAGACAAATAGGATAATTAAAATTTTCTAAAAAAACACCGTTTTTAGCAATATTGACCTTGAATTTACATTTGTCAGCCACATGTTAAATGACATCGTGGTAAAGCTGTTTTTATAAGGCAGCGGTTAGGACTTTGTCATTTAAAGTCTTTTTAATTTAGAAGTTATGGAGCAAACATGAGCGACACCGTATCCCCAAACAAAGAAACTCGTGGCTTTCAATCAGAAGTAAAGCAGTTACTTCACCTGATGATCCATTCTCTTTATTCAAACAAAGAGATTTTCCTACGCGAGTTGATCTCAAATGCATCTGATGCATCAGATAAATTACGCTTCCAAGCGCTATCTAACCCAGATTTATATGAAGGGAATGCCGACCTTGGTGTAAAGCTTGCGTTTGATGAAAAGGCTAACACACTTACGATCTCTGATAACGGCATCGGCATGACGCGTGACGACGTGATTGAGCATTTAGGTACTATCGCGAAATCTGGCACGGCAGAATTCTTTTCGAAGCTGTCTGATGATCAAAGTAAAGACTCGCAACTGATTGGTCAGTTTGGTGTTGGCTTTTATTCAGCGTTCATCGTTGCTGACGCGGTGACTGTGCGCACTCGTGCTGCGGGTACTGCTGCTGACGAAGCGGTTCAATGGCAATCTGCGGGTGAAGGTGAGTACACCATTGAAACCATTACGAAAGACTCTCGTGGTACCGATATTGTTCTTCATATGCGTGAAGAAGGTAAAGAATTCCTAAATGAATGGCGTCTGCGTGATGTCATCAGTAAATATTCTGATCACATTGGTATTCCAGTTGCAATTCAAACCACTGTTCGTGATGACGAAGGTAATGAAACGGGTGAGAAGAAGTGGGAACAAATCAACAAAGCTCAGGCACTTTGGACCCGCAGCAAGTCGGATATCTCTGAAGAGGAGTATCAAGAGTTTTACAAACACGTTTCTAACGATTTCGCCGATCCGCTTACGTGGAGTCATAACCGTGTAGAAGGTAAGAACGATTATACCAGCCTGCTTTACATCCCAGCGAAAGCGCCATGGGATATGATGAACCGCGACCATAAGTCGGGTCTAAAGTTGTACGTGCAGCGCGTATTCATCATGGATGACGCTGAGCAGTTTATGCCATCTTACTTGCGTTTCATCCGTGGTTTGATTGACTCGAATGATCTGCCATTGAACGTGTCTCGTGAAATTCTTCAAGATAACAAGGTCACTCAGTCACTTCGCAACGCATGTACCAAGCGTGTACTTACTATGCTTGAGCGTATGGCGAAGAATGATGAAGAGAAATACCAATCATTCTGGAAAGAGTTCGGCCTTGTCATGAAGGAAGGCGTTGCAGAAGACATGGCAAATAAAGAGAAAGTTGCTGGTCTATTGCGCTTTGCGTCTACTGAAGTGGACTCTGCTGAACAAACCGTTGGTTTGGCTTCTTACATTGAACGCATGAAAGAAGGCCAAGATAAGATTTACTACCTAACGGCAGACAGCTACGCAGCCGCGAAGAACAGCCCGCACCTAGAGCAGTTCAAAGCGAAAGGCATCGAAGTTATCTTGATGTTCGATCGCATTGATGAGTGGCTTATGAACTATCTAACCGAGTTTGATGGTAAGCAGTTCCAATCGATCACTAAAGCAGGCTTAGACCTAAGTAATTTTGAAGACGAAGCAGAAAAAGAAAAGCAGAAAGAAACGGAAGAAGAGTTTAAGTCTGTAGTTGAGCGAACTCAGTCATACCTTGGTGACCGCGTAAAAGAAGTTCGTACGACTTTCAAGCTTGCTACTACGCCTGCAGTTGTCGTGACTGACGATTTCGAAATGGGTACACAGATGGCGAAGCTTCTTGAAGCTGCAGGTCAAGCAGTACCAGACGTGAAGTACATCTTCGAAATCAACCCAGAGCACGCACTTGTTAAGCGTATGGCAGATGAAGCCGATGAAGAAGCATTTGGTCGCTGGGTGGAAGTGTTGTTGGGCCAAGCGATGCTGGCTGAACGAGGTTCGATGGAAGATCCGACGCAATTTGTCGGTGCCATCAACAAGCTTTTGACTAAGGTTTAATAACCAAACATCAATGAAAAGCTCGCGAAATGCGAGCTTTTTGTTTGTAAACGCATAGATTCACACTTTGAGTGTTGAGTTAGTAATCAATAAAACTCGAAAGCAGGCATCGCTAACATTCTTTAGTCTTAATCTGCTCATTGCTTAGTGAACCTGTGTTAGAATCTCGAACTTGAATGTGAGTAATAAGGCGTGTATTTTGGCTCGCCTAAACGTTATACCGAAACTTATCGTTGCGACTGCCTCGACGGGTTGCGGCCCAAGAAGCCAGCTATTGTGAGCTTCGGTATAAATCTTAAATATTAAAGAGGATAAATCATGCGCATCATTCTTCTAGGTGCTCCAGGTGCTGGTAAAGGCACACAAGCAAACTTCATCATGGATAAATACGGTATTCCACAAATCTCTACTGGTGATATGCTTCGTGCTGCTATCAAAGCAGGTACAGAGCTTGGCAAACAAGCTAAAGCTGTTATCGACGCTGGTCAGCTAGTTTCTGATGAAATCATCCTTGGCCTTATCAAAGAGCGTATTGCTCAAGACGATTGCGCAAAAGGGTTCCTACTAGATGGTTTCCCTCGTACTATCCCTCAAGCTGATGGTCTAAAAGCAATGGGTGTTGATGTCGATTACGTAATCGAATTCGACGTTGCTGACAGCGTAATCGTTGAGCGTATGGCTGGTCGTCGTGCACACCTTCCATCAGGTCGTACTTACCACGTTGTTTACAACCCACCAAAAGTGGAAGGTAAAGATGACGTAACTGGCGAAGATCTTGTTGTACGTGATGACGACAAAGAAGAAACAGTACGCGCACGTCTGGGTGTTTACCACGAGCAAACTGCACCACTTATCGAGTACTACGGTAAAGAAGCAGAAGCAGGTAACACTAAGTACCTTAAGTTTGACGGCACTAAGCAAGTTGCAGAAGTAAGTGCAGATATTGAGAAAGCACTAGCATAATTTGCTAGCGGCAAAATTTAATATTTTGATATATTTAAAAGCGACCTTAGGGTCGCTTTTTTTTATTCAGCTTGTTTGAACGGTGAACCAATTTCTTATACTCATCGTACAACCAACGCCGTTTACCATGAATAGGATGTTATGAAAAACAATAATAAGCAAGGGGTGTTACTGGTTAACCTTGGCACTCCCGATGAGCCGACCGCACCGGCAGTAAAGCGTTTTCTCAGTCAGTTCCTTCATGATCACCGTGTTGTCGATATGACTCGTTGGCTGTGGTGCCCAATCCTTCACGGTATTATTTTGCCAGTACGCGCGCCGAAAGTTGCAAAACTCTACCAATCTGTATGGATGGAAGAAGGCTCGCCTTTGATGGTGCACTCTAAGCGACAAGCAGAGAAGCTCGCAGTCGCGTTAGACATGCCTGTGGAATTAGGAATGACTTATGGTACCCCAAGTCTTCTAAGTGGTTTTGAAGCCCTGCAAGCGCAAGGTGTCGAAGAAGTGGTCGTGTTGCCGCTATATCCGCAGTATTCGGGGACGACGACAGCTGCAGTCTCTGATGGCATGACGAAAGCGTTCAAAAAAATGCCAGTGATGCCAGAATTTAGCTTTATTCGTGATTATTACAACCACCCCAAGTACATCGCAGCATTAGCGCAATCAGTACGTGAACATTGGGAAGAGCATGGGAAAGGGGATTACCTGCTGTGTTCTTACCATGGTATTCCAAAGCGCTATGCCAACAATGGTGATATCTACCCTAAACATTGTGAAGAAACGACGCGATTGTTAGGTGAAGCATTAGGGTTAACTGATGACCAGTTCGGTATGACGTACCAGTCTCGATTTGGCCGTGAAGAGTGGTTACAACCTTACACCGATAAAACGTTAGAAGTATTACCAAGCCAAGGTAAGAAGAAGTTAAGTATTCTAACGCCTGCATTCTCGTCAGATTGTTTGGAAACGTTGGAAGAGATTTCAGAAGAGTGCCGTGAGATTTACCTTGAAGCAGGCGGGGAGAGCTTTAGCTACATCCCTTGTTTAAACGACAATGATATGCACATTGATATGATGGTCGATTTGGTGCGTTCTAAGCTTTAATCTTTCATGCCTTCGAGCTTCTGTTTTGTTTACAGAGAATAAAAAGGGTCGCGATTGCGACCCTTTGTTTTATTTGTACTTTATATTAAGCAACTTGAGTTTGTTGCTCTTCAATTTGTTCTGCTGTGCTGTGTGTATTTTCTGCACCGTGCATCCAACGAACTAGCGTGTTAGAGAACAACAGTAGAATTACACCAGAGATAGTCGCTGTTACTGCAATACCACTGAAGATTGCTAGTGCACCTAGCTCACCTACGTGAGAGCCAACATAACCTGCAACGTAGTTTGCGATCGCGTTACAGCCAAACCATGCACCCATCATAAGTGATGCAAGACGTAGCGGAGCTAGCTTAGTTACTAGAGATAGACCAATAGGAGATAGGCACAGTTCACCCAACGTATGGAAGAAGAATGCACCTACTAGCCATAGCATTGATGTTTTAACCGCAGTATCACCACCTTGCTCCATAACGGCACCAACCATACATAGGAAGCCTAGTGCTAGGAAGAACATTGCGAAGGCAAACTTCATTGGCGAGTTAGGTTCACGTTTACCCAGCTTCACCCATAGAACGGCTAATACAGGTGCAAGAGTAATAATGAAGAATGGGTTTAGTGATTGGAACCACGCAGCAGGCACTTCAAAACCACCGATCATACGATCTGTGTATTGTTGTGTGTAGATGTTCATTAGACCGCCGGCTTGTTCGAAGCCCGCCCAGAAAACGATAGTGAACAAGCTCATCACAAGGATAACTTTGATTCGGTCGACTTCTTCTTTAGTTAGAGGCTCTTTCTTCGCAGATTTTTTAATTGCTAGGTCACGTTTTGCTGCTGGTACACGGCCAATATCACCTAACCAAGATTGAGCCATGGTCATTTGCATCACAAGGCTGACAATCATACCAACACCAGCGGCAACGAAACCGGCTTTCCAACCAAATTCATTGGTTACTGAGCCAGATACCACGCCTGCAAGTAGTGCACCTAGGTTAATACCCATGTAGAAGATAGTGAATGCGCCGTCACGACGGTTATCACCTTCGTTGTAAAGGTCACCAACCATTGTTGAGATGTTTGGCTTAAATAGACCGTTACCACAAATAAGCAGAGCAAGACCTAGGTAGAAAGTGTGTAGAGAGCCAAGACCGAGCGCATCAGCTGGCATTGCTAGCGTAAATTGGCCGATAGCCATTAATGCACCACCAATGAGGATCGAACGGCGTTGACCTAGATAGTTATCCGCAAGGTAGCCACCAATAAGCGGAGTGATGTAGACAAGTCCAGTATAGATGCCGTAAAGGTCTAGGGCATCTTTAGTCGACCAGCCAAGGCCACCGTTCATGGTTGTGTCAGTGAGATAAAGTACTAGAATGGCGCGCATTGCGTAGTAAGAAAAGCGTTCCCATAGTTCTGTACCGAACAATAAGAACAAGCCACGTGGGTGACCAAAGTATTGATGTTGGTTTGACATAAGCTCTTCTAATAGTAGTTATTACATTTTTTAACGAAATCTACGTATACATGGCAATTTTATGTCTGACAAACAATAAAATTTTATGTGACGATTCATTTACCTTATGAAATGACTGCTTAGTGTTGAAATGGCGGGGTTTTTGTCGGTGATTTGGTCGTGTTACAAACTTACTTTTCATTTTTGCCTATAGACTTATTTTCTTAAGCTGATGAAAAGGTGTAAGTTGTATGTGCAATATAAAGTGGCTTATTGATAGGTTACTTGAATATCCATGACTCATCTTGGGCTTAATGCTAGGATGAGAGAAAAATATAATTGGCTAGTAAAAAATGAAACGTTGGTATTTACTTTATTGTAAACGTGGAGAACAAGTTAGGGCAAAACAGCACCTAGAAAATCAGGGTGTAGAGTGTTTTTACCCAACTGTTGAGGTCGAAAAGATCTTACGGGGTAAGCGACAGAAAGTCGAAGAGCCATTGTTCCCGTGTTATGTATTTGCTCGATTTGATTATGAAAAAGGCCCTAATTTCACCTCAGTACGTTCTACACGTGGTGTTGTGGATTTTGTGCGTTTTGGTGCGCAGCCTAAAGAAATCCAAGGTGATCTGGTTTTTGAGCTTAAACAGCTGGAAACCTGCACAGACGATCATTCTGATTCTGAATGTATGCCACAGCCTGGTGATGAGGTTCGAGTTAAAAGCGGGCAGTTTGCGGGTATAGATGCCATCTTCCAAGAGCAAGATGGTGAGAAGCGCTCAATCATGTTAGTGCAGATGATCACTAAGCGAGTGCCGGTAAGCATAGACAATAATGACCTCGATTTAAAATAACCAACAGTCATTCTGGTATAAAAAAAAGAGGTGCTTTTGCACCTCTTTTTGATCTTTGTTCCTAAAGACTGAAAGGCAGCTGGTGGAGCCAGTCCTACCTTAGAATCAATATGCGTCGTTATGAACGGCTTGCACAGCGCGTCCTGATGGGTCTACACAGTTTTGGAAAGACTCATCCCATTCAATCGCTTTCGCTGAAGAACACGCTACTGAAGGGCCTCCAGGAACACATTCAGCTGCAGAAGGTAGCGGGAACAGCTCTTCAAAGATCTCGCGGTACACATAACCTTCTTTTGTGGTTGGTGTGTTGTAAGGGAAACGGAACTGCGCTGTTTCCATTTGCTGGTCAGTCACTTTCTGCTCAGCCACTTCTTTTAGAGTATCGATCCAGCTATAGCCTACACCATCAGAAAACTGTTCTTTTTGACGCCATGCAATTGACTCTGGTAGGTAGTGCTCGAAACACTCACGTAGAATGTGTTTTTCCATTTTACCGTTGCCACACATCTTGTCTGCTGGGTTCAGGCGCATTGCAACGTCAATAAACTCTTTATCTAGGAATGGAACACGGCCTTCTACACCCCACGCTGCTAGTGATTTGTTAGCACGTGCGCAGTCAAACATGTTTAGAGCGAGAAGCTTACGTACCGTCTCTTCGTGGAACTCTTGAGCGTTTGGTGCTTTGTGGAAGTATAAGTAACCACCGAAAATCTCATCCGCACCTTCGCCAGACAGTACCATCTTGATGCCCATTGCTTTGATCTTACGACCCATAAGGAACATCGGAGTAGAAGCTCGAATCGTTGTTACGTCATACGTCTCAATGTGGTAAATCACGTCACGAATGGCATCCAAACCTTCTTGGATGGTGTATGTCATTTCATGGTGAACCGTACCAATTTGGTCAGCAACTTCACGAGCAGCTTTCAGATCGGGCGCACCTTCTAGGCCGACAGCGAAAGAGTGCAGTTGTGGCCACCAAGCTTCAGACTTCTCATCATCTTCAATACGCATCGCTGCAAAGCGTTTCGCTACCGCAGACGTAATAGAAGAATCTAGACCACCTGAAAGAAGTACACCGTAAGGCACGTCAGTCATTAGTTGGCGCTTGACCGCTGCTTCTAGAGCTTCAGTCAATTCTTCTTTGCTAGTGCTGTTACCTTGTACGGCTGCGTATTCATTCCAGTCGCGAGTGTAGTAGCGTTGAGGCTCTGCATCTGCACTGCCGTAGTGACAACCTGGAGGGAACTCGCTCACGGTCTTACATACTGGTATTAGTGCTTTCATTTCTGAAGCAACATAGTAGTTGCCGTGCTCATCGTAACCTTGGTAAAGCGGGATGATACCGATGTGGTCACGGCCCACTAAGTATTCGTCCTTTTCTTCATCGTAAAGTACGAATGCGAAAATACCGTTTAGTTCTTCAAGAAGGTCTGCGCCCATGTCTTGGTATAGCGCTA
Source organism: Vibrio sp. MOR3 (assembly GCF_001557775.1). Lineage (NCBI taxonomy): Bacteria > Pseudomonadati > Pseudomonadota > Gammaproteobacteria > Vibrionales > Vibrionaceae > Vibrio > Vibrio sp. MOR3. Next base: position 45,918 of record NZ_LNRD01000020.1, read on the forward strand.
GGATAACTTCACAATCTGAATCGGTTTGGAATTCGTATTTGCCTTCGTAGCGAGCACGAATCTCTTTGTGGTTGTAGATTTCACCGTTTACAGCAAGGATGAGTTTTTTGTCTGGGCTGTACAGTGGTTGAGCACCACTATTTAGACCAACGATCGCTAGACGCTCATGCGCAAGAATTGCGCGTTCTGATGAGTAGATTCCAGACCAGTCTGGACCGCGATGACGAAGCTTTTTCGACATCTCAAGTGCGATAGGGCGCAATGCTGCTGCATCACTCTTAATGTCTAAAATGCCAAATACTGAACACATACAACATCCTTTTTAAACTAAACAATTTTTAATCGGTATGGCTTCAATTTGCCATTGTGAGTAAAAAAAGCAACGTTTTATGATTAAAAAAATGATAAAAAGGCTTGTCTATTAGATGGTGTTTAAAATAAGTCTTGTTTTGATGAATGAGATTAAGGTTTGGTATAAAAAACACACAAAAAAGCCCTCTTGTTGTTAGAGGGCTCAATAAAAATATTGTTTTTGATGCTTATTTCATCGGGGTGAACTGAGGTTGAAGTTGCTCGCAAACATGACGCGCAAAACCGCTACCGGCTTCACTATAAATGTTCAGCGCCGCATCAACACCACTTTCTAGTAATCCTTCTAGCTGATCGGGATATTCAGCAATCGCTGCAATTTGGCCTTTATATTTTCGGCTTTGTAGTTGCTCTAATGCGGTTTGGTTTCCTTGGTGATGTGGCATCGCCAGTAAGACCAACTTTACATTGGCTGTGTCTAAAATTCGTTCCCAGAAATCGGGGTCGGTCGCGTCGCCAGAAATTACATTGCGTCCTTCAGAACGGTGTTTATGCGCTGCTTCTTCACGGACTTCTACACCAAGAGAAATCTTGCCATAGCGAGAACGCAACTCATCGTAGGCACCAGTGCCAATTCGGCCCATACCTAAAATCAGGACTTGAGCATGGCCCGGGTTGATAAGTTGGTCGCGTTGATTGAGCTTTTCGGCTGCTGTTTCTTGTAGCCATTTCCCAGAATGCTGGTAGATCTGGTGACCCAAGCGGTTCAATGGTGCAGAGATAATGAAAGAAATGGAGACGGCAACTGCAATCGCAGCAAGCATATCACTTGGCATCCAACCCATTTTGTAGGCCAATCCACCGACGATCAAACCAAATTCACTGTAGTTGAATAATGATAGTGATGTCAGCAGTGAGGTACGTACGCGGAATTTGAAATAGTTGATGGTTAGGAAGTAAAGCAGACCTTTAATTGGCAGTAGTAAAATAAACAGCAACGCCAAACCAATGCCTGTGAAGCTCAGAGATGCCGACAAACCAATATTCAAGAAGAAGCAGACTAAGAATAGTTCTTTCATATTGAATAGAGATTTGGATAATTCAGATGCTTTACGGTGTCCTGCCAAGAGCATACCGAGGATAAGAGCACCGAGGTCAGGCTTCATACCTACAAGCTCAAATAGGCCTGCGCCAACGACTAACGCAAAGAAGATACCGAAGAGAACCAGCATCTCGCCATGGCCTACCTTGTCTAAGAGTTTATAGAACAATGGACGAAGAAGAGGCAATGCAAACAAACCTATCGCATACCACTCCGGAATTTTACCTGTTGAAGCGGTAAGGAAAACCACGGCAAAAATATCCTGCATAACCAGAATACCAATAGCTAGGGTCCCGTAGGTCGCGTTCATCTCACCTTTTTCTTGCAGTGTTTTAACGGCAAATACAGTACTGGAAAATGATAAAGCAAAAGCGAGAAGTAGAATTTGCGAGCTATCCATGCTTCTCAATGAGGATAAGCCGAGCAGTTTTAGTCCAATAAAAACAAGCGCAAAGAAAAGAGTTGAAAGAACGTTGTGCGCCGTGGCTCCTCCCCAAATTTCTTTAGAGAGTAGGGTTTTGACATCTAGCTTTAAGCCAATTGTAAAGAGGAGAAGCGTAACACCAAGATCTGCAAGGGTAACAATGACGTCATTACTTTGGTAACCAAACGCGTGCAAGCCAAAGCCGGCAAGTAGAAAGCCAACCAATGGAGGGAGGTGGCATTTGAGCGCAATAAAACCGGCGATGAAGGCCGTTGTAATTAGAATAATTTCCATACTGTTGAGCTATATTCCTGATATACAAAAACGGGCTGTGAAATCACAGCCCGAGATTGTAACTCAATTGGTTGTATAAACTTAGTCTTCTAGTAACTTTTGTAACAAAACTCCGTTCAACATGGCGCGTTTAATCATCGCAAATGCGCCCATTGTTGGGTGTTTATCAATATGAGAAGCAACAATTGGAAGTTCGTTATGGAAGGTCTTCAAAGATTGGTTTTCTACGTTTCGCTGAATCGCTGGGAAAACAATTTCTTCAGCGGCAGTAATGTCACCAGCAATGACAATTTTTTGTGGGTTGAATAAGTTGATGGTAATTGCAATCGCTTTACCAAGTTGATTACCCACACGAACCAGACTTTGTTTCGCCAGTTCATCACCATTCATTGCGTGGTTACAAACATCTTCAATCGTGATGTGTTCAAGCTGAGTTAAACTAGATTCGTAACCTTGTGCAATCAGTTTTTTCACACGTTGAATGATTGCTGGATTTGCCGCTACGGTCTCTAAGCAACCAAAGTTACCGCATTGGCATTGCTCACCGAGTGGGTCAATTTGGATGTGGCCGATTTCACCTACGTTGCGGTTAAAGCCCAAGAAAACTTGACCATTTACGATGATGCCCGCACCAGTACCGCGGTGAACACTGACCAGAATTGAGTCTTGGCAATCTTGGCTTGCACCAAAGTAGTGTTCAGCCAGAGCCATACCACGTACATCGTTACCAACGAAACACGCAGTATTGAACTTCTCACGGATGATTTCGCCAAGCGCTAAGTTATCGATATCTGTGTTTGGCATGTATTCAACAACACCTGTGGTTGGGTTTACCAAGCCAGGTAGGGTGATGCCGATAGCAATAAGTTGGTCGATTTTATCTTGGCAGCGATTTACGAAGTCTTTCAACAGATCAATCAAACCAGCGATCAAGTCAGCCTGATTGGTGTAGTGAAGTTCGTGTTGGTCTTCTGCCAACGCCGTGCCACCTAGATCGTACAAACTAAATTGCACGTAGTCTCGGCCTAATCGCACAGCGATAGAGTGGAAGGGTTTTACCTCAGTGGTCAACGATATCGCTCGGCGACCACCGGTAGATGCTTGTTGCGCGACCTCTTTAATTAAGCCGCGCTCTAAGAGTTGGCGGGTTATTTTGGTAACACTCGCAGGGGCGAGCTGACTAACATCCGCGACTTGAATACGGGAAATTGGACCTTGTTGGTCAATCAGCCTGTATACCGCAGCGCTGTTAAGCTGTTTTACTAAATCTACATTACCAATCTGTCCGCCATTCATGCTTAATTTTGCTCGTATTGTCCGTTAACAACCGTCGCTTTTACATTGAAGTCACGATCGAAAATAGTCAGGTTTGCCACCATTCCTTTTCGAACTCGGCCAAGACGTTCCTCAACACCGATTGCGGTTGCTGGGTACAGTGTAGCCATTCGTAGAGCTTCGTCTAAAGCGATGCCTGCGTGCTCAACTGTATTCTGAACTGCTTCTATCATAGTCAGAGCTGAGCCGCCTAATGTGCCATTTTCATCAACACATTTACCATCTCGGTAATATACTTTCTTACCAACAAAAATAAAGTGATCCATGTTAGCACCTGCTGGAGCTGTGGCATCCGTCACCAAAACAAGCTTTTCACCCTTGATTTTATGAGCAATTCGGATGTTTGCGTAGTCTACGTGAAAACCGTCAGCAATGATGCCGGCGTATACTTCCGGAGTGTCATAAATCGCACCAACAACACCAGGTTCACGGCCAACCATTGGCGTCATTGCGTTGAATAGGTGAGTAGCAAAGGTGATACCTGCTTCAAAACCTTCACGCGCTTCTGCGTAAGTCGCATTTGTATGGCCGATTGATACGACGATACCTGCCGCTTTAAGACGTGCTATGTGCTCAGGATCATTCTGCTCTGGTGCTAGTGTTACTTTTGCTACGAGATCTGCATTCGCACAAATAAGGTCAATCATGCCATCGTCAGAAGGGCGGATGAAGTCCACGCTGTGGATGCCTTTCTTCGCAACGTTAAGGTAAGGACCTTCAAGATGAAGACCTAACGATTGGTTTTGGTATTTGTTGTGGTATTCACGAGCCGCAGCAATCGAAGCACGCATGTCTTCGTCTGAAGACGTGATAAGAGTTGGTAGGAAGCTAGTACAACCCGACTTTAGGTTGGCTTCGTGCATGATTTGCATGGTTTCAGGTGTGATTTCGTCGTTTAGCATCACACCGCCACAGCCGTTTAGCTGAAGGTCAATAAAACCAGGGCTTAGATTTGCACCGTCCAGATCTTTGATCTCAATACCTTCTGGTAATTGAGTTACTGGCACAACTGATTGAATCTGGTCATTGTCGATGATGACCGCATGATCGGTAAGAACATCACTACCGGTATAGATTTTACAGTTACTTAGCGCGTACATAGTCAGCTAGTCCTTATAGATGAGAATTCATTTTCTGTCCCGTTATCTAACTGGTGACTGCATGAGTCATGCTGGTACTTAGTTTGTATCACTGAATTAGATAACGAGTCACATACAGCAAGTCGCGTTTTATCGATGTCATTATCAGAGTAACTAACTGAAAAATAATAAATGAATTAGTTTTTATGATTGTTTTCCAGAGCGAAGTTACTGCGAATCATCTGTAGAGATACCAAAATAACACTGATTCTGTCTTGCATAAAGTGCGAGAATCTTATCTCTAAAACGCCATTTTTTCGTATAATAAAATAAGTTTTATGATCTCGCTAGCAAAAACCTTCCCAAAGGGCTGTTTCTGGTGATTATGATCACAAACAATGAGCTTTTAATTTGCGGAGCAAAATTAATATCATAAACTGGTAGCGACTAAATTGAACGACTGAAATAAGTCATTCGACAAAACATAAAATCCTATAGGGGGAACTTAAGGTGAATATTCTTGGATACGCGCAGAAGTTAGGTAAAGCTCTTATGCTTCCTATCGCAACGCTTCCAGTTGCAGCGCTTTTACTACGTTTGGGTCAACCTGACCTTTTAGACATTGCGTTTATGGCATCAGCTGGTAATGCAATCTTTAGTCAACTACCACTACTATTCGGTCTAGGTATCGCGATCGGTCTTTCTAAAGACGGTCAAGGTGCTGCTGGTCTAGCAGGTGCAGTTGCTTACTTCGTGCTAACTGCTACTGCAGCGACAATTGATGCAAGTGTTAACATGTCATTCTTCGGCGGTATCATTGCAGGTATCATCGCTGGTCACTCTTACAACGCTTTCCATGCTACTCGTCTTCCTGAGTGGTTGGCATTCTTCTCTGGCAAACGTCTAGTACCAATCATGGCGGGTCTATTCTCGCTTGTAGCTGGTGCTCTTGCTGGTGTTGTATGGCCAACAATTCAAGGCGGTCTTGACGCGCTAGCGCACGCAGTTTCTACTTCTGGTGCTATCGGTCAGTTCGTTTACGGCACGCTTAACCGCGCACTTATCCCTGTAGGTCTACACCACGTACTAAACTCGTACTTCTGGTTCGGTATGGGTACGTGTCAAGAAGTTCTAGTATCTGGCGCAACTGCTGCTGGTCAAGCACTTCCTGCTCTACAACAGCTTTGTGTTGACCCAGCTCTAGCTAAGACTCTTGTTGCTGGTCAAACTCACACATTCGAATTCGCTAACTCTGTAACTCCAGAAATCACAGCAACGGTTAAAGAAGTAACTGAAACGCTTAAATCTGGTGACCTACACCGCTTCTTCGGCGGCGATAAGAGCGCTGGTGTATTCATGAACGGCTTCTTCCCTGTAATGATGTTCGGTCTACCAGGTGCGGCACTAGCTATGTACCTAGCAGCACCAGTTGAGAAACGCAGCCAAGTTGGTGGCGCACTATTCTCAGTAGCGTTCTGTTCATTCCTAACAGGTATTACAGAGCCTCTAGAGTTCATGTTTGTGTTCCTTGCTCCTGCTCTATACGCAATGCACGCCGTGTTTACTGGTCTATCTCTAGTACTTGCAAACATGCTTGGCACGCTACATGGCTTTGGTTTCTCTGCGGGTCTAATCGACTTCGTACTGAACTACGGTCTAGCTACTAAGCCTCTAGTGCTTCTTGCTCTAGGTCTAAGCTTCGGTGCTCTATACTTCTTCACATTCAGCTTCGCAATCCGCGCATTCAACCTGAAATCGCCAGGTCGTGAAGATGACGATGAAGATGCATCTGCTGCTCCAGCTGGTGATGCACCAAAAGGTGACCTAGCTCGTCAATACCTGAAAGCACTAGGTGGTCACGACAACCTAACTTCAATTGACGCATGTATCACTCGTTTACGTCTTACTCTTAAAGACCGCTCAGTCGCTGACGAAGCTGTTCTTAAGAAACTTGGTGCGAAGGGTGTGGTTAAGCTAGGTGAAAACAACCTACAAGTTATCCTTGGTCCTCTTGCAGAAATCGTTGCTGGTGAAATGAAAGCAATCGGTGCAGGTGAAGACCTATCAGATGTAAAACTTCCTTAGTAACATCTTAAAGACTCTCTATAAAAGACCTCCTTCGGGAGGTCTTTTTTTGTTTCAAGCGTTTCAATATGCTTTGGTTTCCACCTAAGTAGAGAAATATTGCCTTTTTAACGACGGTTCTTGTTGTCTAATCGCTAAGAATTGTGGATCATTAGGAACAATGCACTCTGCAAATCCAACCTTGGTTGTGGAGTTCTGTTTTCTCTGACAATACTAATATTTTTGAGGTGCTATAGATGAGTGAAGCTGATGCTCGTCCATCAAACTTTATTCGCCAGATTATTGATAAAGATCTAGCGGATGGTAAACACACTAGCGTGCATACTCGATTCCCGCCGGAGCCGAACGGTTACCTGCATATCGGTCATGCTAAGTCTATCTGTTTGAACTTCGGTATTGCTCAGGACTACCAGGGTCAATGTAACTTGCGTTTTGACGATACAAACCCTGAAAAAGAAGACATCGAATACGTTGAGTCTATCAAGAAAGATGTAAACTGGTTGGGCTTCGAGTGGGATGGTGAAGTATGTTACTCATCAAACTACTTCGACAAGCTTTACGAATATGCAATTGAATTGATTAATAAAGGCTTAGCGTATGTTGATGAGCTAAGTCCTGAGCAGATTCGTGAATACCGCGGTACGCTAACGGCTCCGGGTAAACCAAGCCCATACCGTGATCGCCCAATCGAAGAAAACCTAGCGCTATTTGAAAAAATGCGCGCAGGTGAATTCGAAGAAGGTAAAGCGTGTCTACGTGCGAAGATCGACATGGGTTCTTCATTCATGGTAATGCGTGACCCAGTTATTTACCGTGTACGTTTCGCGACTCACCACCAGACTGGTGATAAGTGGTGCATTTACCCGATGTACGACTTCACACACTGTATCTCTGATGCGCTAGAGGGCATTACGCACTCTATCTGTACTCTAGAGTTCATGGATAACCGTCGTCTGTACGACTGGGTTCTAGACAACATCACGATTGATTGTCGTCCACACCAGTACGAATTCAGCCGCCTAAACCTTGAATACACAGTGATGTCTAAGCGTAAGCTAAACCAACTAGTGACTGAGAAATTGGTTGATGGTTGGGATGACCCACGTATGCCAACAGTCTCTGGTCTGCGTCGTCGTGGCTTTACATCAGCATCTATTCGTGAATTCTGTAAGCGTATTGGCGTAACGAAGCAAGAGAACATGATTGAGTTCGGTTCACTAGAATCTTGTATTCGTGACGATCTAAACGAAAACGCACCACGTGCGATGGCCGTTCTAGATCCAGTTAAGATCGTTATCGAGAACTTCGAAGAAGGCGCGGTAGAGACGCTGACAGTTGCTAACCATCCAAACAAACCTGAGATGGGTGAGCGTGAAGTGCCATTTACTCGTGAAGTTTGGATCGAACGTGAAGACTTCCGTGAAGAAGCAAACAAGAAATACAAGCGTCTTGTTCTAGGTAAAGAAGTTCGTCTACGTGGCGCATACGTGATCAAGGCTGAACGCATCGAGAAAGACGCGGAAGGCAACATCACAACAATCTTCTGTACTTACGATGCTGAAACGCTAGGTAAGAACCCGGCAGATGGCCGTAAAGTGAAAGGCGTAATTCACTGGGTATCAGCAGACAAAGCATTGCCTGCAGAAATCCGCATGTACGATCGTTTGTTCACAGTACCAAACCCAGCTGCTGCGGATGACTTTGCTACGACAATCAATCCTGAATCACTAGTGGTTCTAAACGGTTTTGTTGAGCCAAGCCTAGCAACTGCAGAAGCGGAAACAGGTTACCAGTTTGAGCGTATGGGTTACTTCTGTGCTGATTCAAAAGATTCTTCAGCAGATAACCTAGTATTCAACCGTACGGTTGGTCTACGTGATACTTGGGCGAAAATCGAGAACCAATAATCTCTATTCTTCGCTAATAAAAATGCCAGCATCACTGCTGGCATTTTTTATGATTAATCTAATCGTGTCGGTTTGGATGTTGTGACACTACCAGTTTTTGAGTCGTACCATATGACAAAGCTTGAGTTCTCGGGAGTTCGTTCGTAACCTTTTTTTGTATACGTGTAATAGCAAACGGATTGGTGGGAGTCATTGTCTCTGATACGGCGCGTTATAAAATCAAACCTATCGTTCGCATTCCGATTATTCGATAGCGAGTATTCATCACCTAATAGAGCTTGCCATACGGCAATACATCCTGCGTTCCCTTGCCCTATATTGTGGGGATTGCCAATTACACCATTTCGGTTCCCTTTGTCAGTGCCAAGTGGAAAGCCAAACTCATTTACATCCAATTCTCCACCACCATAACCGTCAATGTTTTGCTGTGCTTCAGGTGTGCCACCATTCACTAGCCATTGACTTTGTGTAAACCGAACTGCGGTTTCAAATTGGTCTGCGATCGCTTCCATTTTTGCTTCGTAGGCGTCATCCTGAAGGTTTAGGAATCGCGGTGCGGCTACAACAGCAAGTATCCCAAGAATAACAATAGCAATAATCAGTTCGAGTAAGGTAAAGCCACAAGAATTCCTTTTCTTCATCGCTTGTCTCCATAAAAAAACGCCAGCCGAAGCTGACGTTTAGAGTCTTTATTAATAAAAAGCGTTACTTTTTATTTTGCAGGCTTGTGCGCGTCAGGATTCGTCTTACAAGAACCATCGCTACATTTACCGTATAGGTACAAGCTGTGGTTAGTAAGCGTAACATTGTACTTAGCTGCGATTTCTTTTTGACGTTCTTCAATCACGTCATCTGAAAACTCAATTACTTCACCACAGTCTAAACACACTAGGTGATCGTGGTGATGTTGAGTAGACAGTTCAAATACTGACTTACCACCTTCGAAGTGGTGGCGAGTTACAATACCAGCATCATCGAACTGGTTTAGTACACGATAAACGGTTGCTAGACCGATCTCTTCACCTAGATCAATCAGCTTTTTGTACAAATCTTCAGCACTGATGTGCTGGCAGTCTGGCTGCTGAAGTACTTCTAGAATTTTTAGCCTTGGAAGGGTTACTTTTAAACCCGCATCCTTCAGCGCCTGATTATTATCTGACATATACTTTCCCGTTGGATCATCTGCAGCGATTTAACAGAATTCAATATTCCTACCATTATAGGCGAAGCGTACTGAACATTAAACCACGAACTTCAAAGGGTTAATAGATTCTTTTTGTAAATTGGAAACAGGTCGATTATATTACAGATCAGACCAGTTACAAATTGATAACATTAGAACGCAAAGACTACGGATAGTTATGAATAAGCGACTTGCCAAGATATATAAACCGGGATTTGTGAAGTTTGCGCTCAATATTTGGCCGCCATTTTGGGGCGCAGGTATCAAAATCTTACATATTTCTGAAGATTTTCGAACGGTTAAAGTCCGCTTGAAGCTTCGTTGGTGGAACAAAAACGCCAATCGAACCCAATATGGTGGCAGCATTTTCTCGTTGACCGACCCGATCTACTCACTGATGTTGATGGGGATTCTGCGTGAGGAATATTACGTCTGGGACAAAGAAGCCAGCATCAATTTCATTAAACCTGGACAGAGTGATTTGTTTGCCGAGTTTGAAGTAACCGAAGGCATGTTAGACGATATTTACCAAATGACTCGTAATGGTGAAAAGTGCTTTCCGGAGTTTATTACTCACGTGAAAGACAAAGACGGCAATGTAGTGTCCGAAGTGCAGCGCAAGTTGTATGTGAGGAAGAAACCTCAATACAGAGAGGAAGAGGTAGCAACGGAAGCTTCCTGATAGGCAGATACAAAAAGACCTCCAATTAGGAGGTCTTTTTTAATGAATGCGTTATTAGCCTTCAAGCTCAGCTAGGCACATCTCTTCGTAGATTTGCTTAACCCAGTTTTCAACGCGCTCGTCAGTCAATTCTGGTTGGCGGTCTTCGTCAATACATAGACCAACAAACTGGCTATCGTCACCTTCTACGAGAGCTTTAGACGCTTCGAACTCGTAACCTTCAGTTGAAGTGTGGCCCAAGATAGTGCCGCCTTTTGCTTCAACGATGTCACGTACTGTGCCCATTGCGTCACAGAAGTACTCTGCGTAATCTTCTTGGTCACCACAACCGAAGATCGCAACAAGCTTCGTTGAGAAGTCTACTTGCTCAAGCTCTGGGAAGAAATCGTCCCAATCACATTGTGCTTCACCGTAGTACCAAGTTGGGATACCTAGAAGTAGAAGATCAAAGTTATCAATGTCTTCTTTGCTGCTTTTTGCGATGTCTTGAACGTGAACTAGTTGTTTACCTAGTTGCTTTTGAATCATCTTTGCAACGGCTTCAGTATTACCTGTGTCGCTACCGAAGAAGATACCTACACTTGCCATAGAGTCTATACCTTTACATTGTTTGTTACTGGCGATGGGGAGAGGAGCTTAACCTAGCCCTGTGCCTTCCCAACTGAGCTGAATCAGGCCTTTAGCGATGAAACCAGCGCAGCCTAGGAAAAGAACTAACCATACAATACGACGACCAAAAACAGGTACATTGCCTTGCTTTAGTACATCTTTTATCGCCATCCCGATGAAAAAGAAGATAGCAGCAAAAAGAAGATCGAGCCCGATCGACTCGAGCATGTCCATATAGTCGTATAGCATTGTCGTCCTTCATGCCAAAAATTCTTGGGCGCACTATACCACTGTTAAACGGTAAAGTTAATGCACAACAAGAAGGGTTATTTCAATAATCTAGCGTTGTTTTTCGAATTTGTTAACTCGAAATATATTTCCTGATCACCCGCATGACTTCTGCTGGTTTTTCAGCGTGTAGCCAGTGTCCTGTATTAGCAATAATGTGCGCTTTTGCATTGTTAAACTGTCGCTTAACGGCTGGCTGGTGCTCAGGCATCAAGTAATCAGAACCACCACCTTTGACAAATAAAGTTGGGATGTCTGTTGGTGTAATTTCTTGCCAACCAATGATGTTGTCGTAGTTGTTGAGCAAGCTAGCAACGTTGAAGCGCCAATCCATTTTATCGCCGTTTTTGTATAACGACTTCGATAAGAATTGTCTTACACCATCCATTTCAATATGTTGAGCAAGAATGTCCATGGTTTGTTGGCGGTTAGTTGGTTGCTCTTTTACTACGGCTTGCAGACCGTTAAAGACGTTATCATGGCGATTAGTCTGGTAAGCCACTGGCGCCATATCTAAGACAATAAGTTGTTTTACGAATTCAGGAGCGATATCTGCCAGTTTCATCGCAACTTTTCCACCCATAGAGTGGCCGATGACAAGTGCTGGCTCGATGCTTAAATGGCGAAGCAAATCAGCAACATCTTGTGCCATCACTTCGTAATTGTGTGTCTCTGAATGGAAAGAGAGGCCATGATTTCGTAGATCAATACTGATCACACAGTGATCTTGAACGAGGTCGCGAGCCAGTAAACCTAGATTACTGAAACTGCCAAACAATCCATGAATCAAAACAACCGTTTGGCCTTGCCCTTCCTGCTTATAGTTGAGTAATGCTGACATTTTATCTTATTCGTGATGGGTTTAACGTGGAGTATCCGCGAGGATCTCGTTATAATCCCCCAGAGTTTAAACATTGAGAATGTGAAAAGCGAATGAAAACAATTGAGGTTGATGAGGATCTATACCGTTACATTGCGGGTCAAACCAAGCATATCGGTGAAAGTGCCTCGGATATTTTACGACGCCTTTTGAACCTTGATGGCCAGTTGCGGGAAGCAGTTGTTGCGCCTGTAGTAGAACAGCCACAAGGGATTGTAGTAAGTAAAGATGCTGGCAAAGCAGAATCAGTAGATATCGTAAAAGAGATGCGTTCTCTACTTATCTCTGATGAGTTTGCTGGTCTTAAGAAAGCGATTGATCGCTTCATGTTGGTATTATCAACCTTACACAAACTGAATCCAGAGAGTTTCTCTCAAGCGACAAAAGTGAAAGGACGCAAACGCGTTTACTTTGCTGATAACGAAGAGACTCTGCTAGCAAACGGTAACACTACCAAACCTAAAGCAATTCCTGGCACGCCATTCTGGGTAATCACCAACAACAACACCAGTCGTAAGCGACAAATGGTGGAGCAGGTGATGACTCACATGGAATTCCAGCCTGACTTAATAGAGAAAGTAACAGGTTCAATCTAAGAAACCTGATAGAAGCCTCATAATGTGTAGCGTTTAGCGGATATTATGAGGCTTTTTTGATTTTATTTGTTTTTAAAGAAAGGATGTCAAACATGGCTATGCACCCTCGTGCTGGGCAAAAAGCGCAGCAGGAAGATCTTCACAATATCCCAGCACTCGTTGCTAACTACTTCTTACTTCAACCAGACGCAGCAAACGCAGAACACAAAGTTCAATTTGGTACTTCTGGCCACCGCGGTACTGCAGACAAGCACACTTTTAACGAAAACCACATTTTAGCGATCGCTCAAGCGGTAGCAGAAGTTCGTGCTGAGCAAGGTACAACAGGTCCATTGTTTGTGGGCAAAGACACGCACGCGCTATCTGAACCAGCGTTTTCAAGTGTGATTGAAGTATTGATTGCAAACGGTGTGAAAGTGATTGTCCAACAAGACAACGGTTACACGCCAACGCCAGGTATTTCACACGCGATTCTGACTTACAACATCAAGCACGATGATAAGGCAGATGGCATTGTGATTACCCCATCTCATAACCCACCACAAGACGGCGGTATTAAATACAACCCGACTCATGGTGGTCCTGCAGAAGCTGAACTGACTCAAGCGATCGAAGATCGTGCGAACGTTCTGATTGCTGAAGGTTTACAAGGTGTTAAACGCCTACCACTAGCAGAAGCTAAAGCATCGGATCTGTTTGTTGAGATGGACTTGGTGAAACCATACATCGATGATCTAGTGAACGTTATCGATATGGAAGCAATCCAAAAAGCAAACCTGAAGATTGGTGTAGATCCATTGGGTGGCAGTGGCATCGATTACTGGCGTCAAATTGGTCAGGCATACAACCTAGACCTAACGCTAGTAAGTGAAGCTATTGACCCTTCTTTCCAATTCATGTCATTAGATAAAGACGGCGTTGTACGTATGGACTGTTCTTCTCCTTACGCAATGGAGGGTCTATTGGCACTGAAAGACGAGTACGACCTAGCATTTGGTAACGACCCTGACTACGACCGTCACGGTATCGTTACGCCAAAAGGTTTGATGAATCCGAACCACTTCTTAGCGGTTTGTATCGACTACCTATACCGTCACCGTGACGCGTGGGGTAAAGATGTCGCTGTTGGTAAAACGCTAGTTTCAAGCGCTCTGATTGACCGTGTTGTTGCAGATCTAGGTCGTGAGCTATGTGAAGTGCCTGTTGGCTTCAAATGGTTTGTGGACGGTCTGTACACTGGTAAGTTTGGCTTCGGCGGCGAAGAAAGTGCTGGTGCGTCTTTCCTTCGTAAAGATGGAACGCCTTGGTCAACAGACAAAGATGGTATTTTGCTATGTCTTCTAGCTGCAGAGATCACTGCGGTAACGGGTAAGAACCCTCAAGATTACTATGAAGAGCTAGCGGCGAAGCACGGTGAGTCTAAGTACAACCGTATTCAAGCTGTCGCAAATGGTCCACAAAAAGACGTATTGAAGAAGTTGTCACCAGAAATGGTCGCGGCTGAAACTCTAGCTGGCGATGCAATCACCGCTCGTCTGACGCACGCTCCAGGTAATGGTGCTGCGATTGGTGGTCTTAAAGTAACGACAGCCAATGGTTGGTTCGCTGCTCGTCCATCAGGCACTGAAGACATCTACAAGATTTACTGTGAAAGCTTTAAAGGTGAAGAGCACCTAAAACAAATCGAAGCCGAAGCACAAGAAATCGTTAATCAAGTATTTGCAGCCGCTGGTTTGTAATTCAAACGATTAAGGTTCGAAAGGGTCGACATTGCGTCGGCCCTTTTTTGTTTGTGAAGAGGGAACGCTGCGCTTCGAGAGTCGGGAGCGCTTAGCTTTAGGAATCGAGAGGTGCTCGTTGAGAGTATAGCGGAAAGGTATTTTGATTAAGAAGGTGTTGACGGAACTTGTTCCTAGAAAAGCAAAATAAAATCGTTTCCCGTTTTAGTTCGGCCACGTATCAGGTACAACAAACCAAAATTGACCACTCTTTGTTTGAGCGTGAATAAACCTATCTGATGGTTTATCGATGGGTTCCAAGAACTCCTCATTGCCAATTGCCCATAGTGGTTTGGAAAGAGCATATAAAGGTTCTTTAATCCCTTCCCATTGGCTTTGATAACACCAATTGCCGGATATTTGGCTTTGGTTTAGCTCGTAACTTAAACAGGTTGTAGGGGTTGGCTCGTCTGAAAAAGGATTTACATAGAGGCGACCTTGCATCAGTAAGTGTTCGCTCGGTACAACGTCTAACGGTAACTGCTGGTGGAACTCTTCTCTCTGGCTCATTTTTAGTTGGTGGGTAAGCATGCGATCGAGTTTCTTATGCAGTTGGTCATGTGCATTCGGGCCATACCAAATGCCTTCATTCAGTAAGTAAAATTTGATAGCCACTTCCCAATGCTCGTATTGTTTGGTTTCCTGATTCTCGAGGATCAAATCGACGGCGCCAATTGTGCGGCCAGCCGTGTCGTTGAGTTGAATCTCTTCAGCAACCAGTTCATATCGAGGCGAGCAAGTCAGTAGCTTGGTGCAAAGGTGTTGGTAAAGGAAGCCAAGTCGTGGATTGCCATCGTAATCTTCATTGTCCGATAGAGGTGGTGTCAGAATGTCTTCGACGGTGACAAAGGGCGTTTGAAGTTTAAAAAGTGGTGGGGTGCTAGCAATCCATTGATAGAAACGTTGTAGAGAATTCATCCATTATCCTTGTTGTCACGGGCAGAGCCTTTCTATTATATCGAAATTTATTCTGGTTGGGGATGCCACAACTAGCATCCTGATCGCGGTTCGATATACACTTTGTTTAAGCCATAAGTATTGGAAGTAACAATGAATAATTTACAGCTGGAAAAGATCCTTAACGAGAAATTATCGCCGCAACTTATTAAAGACTACGCACCGAATGGAATGCAAGTTGAAGGCAAATCAGAAATCAAACGCATCGTGACAGGCGTAACGGCCTCACAAGCATTGATCGATAAAGCCATCGAGTTAGAGGCTGATGCACTGCTTGTTCATCACGGATACTTTTGGAAAGGTGAACCAGAGCCAATTCGTGGTATGAAAGGAAAGCGTATCCGCAGTTTGATCAAAAGTGACATCAACCTTTACGGCTACCATTTACCGCTAGATATTCATCCTGAGTTGGGTAACAACGCAGAGTTGGCACGCTTGCTAGACATTGAAGTGGAAGGTGGCTTAGAAGGACACCCTCAATCTGTCGCTCTGTTTGGCCGCTTAAAACAAGCAATGACTGGCACTGATTTCACGAACAAAATCAATCACGTATTAAACCGTGAACCTTTGCATATCGCGCCTGACAATGCAGAAAAAATGATTGAGACAGTAGGTTGGTGTACCGGTGGTGGTCAAGACTTCATTGAGCTTGCTGCTCAACATGGATTAGATGCATTTATTTCGGGCGAGATCTCAGAACGTACGACTTACACGGCTCGTGAATTGGATATTCATTACTTCTCTGCAGGTCACCACGCAACCGAACGTTATGGCATTAAAGCGTTGGGTGAATGGTTAGCGCAAGAGCACGGGTTAGACGTCACGTTTATCGATATTGATAACCCAGTATAAAAGGGACAGGCTTCGCCCTGTGAGATCCGAAAGTGTTAAGCAATTATTTCTCGCATCTCGTATCTCGAAGCGAAGCGTTCTATGGGGCGTAGCTCGTTCTCGTCTCTTCAAAAAAGAAAGGGTTGACGCTTTCACGTCAACCCCAGCACTTATCCGATTCTCGATTCTCGATTCTCGATTCTCGATTCTCGATTCTAACGCCTACTCACGCTCGTGCAGTGGAGAGAACTCACGTTGAGTTTCACCAGTGTATAGCTGACGAGGGCGACCGATACGGTTTAGTGGGTCGCTGTGCATTTCGTTCCAGTGAGCAATCCAACCGATAGTACGAGAAATCGCGAAGATTACCGTAAACATCGATACAGGAATACCGATCGCTTTTAGGATGATGCCTGAGTAGAAGTCGACGTTCGGGTATAGCTTCTTAGACACGAAGTATTCGTCAGAAAGTGCAATACGCTCAAGTTCCATTGCAACGTCTAGCAGTGGATCTTTGATGTTTAGCTCTTTTAGCACTTCGTGACATGTTTCACGCATTACCGTTGCACGTGGATCGTAGTTTTTGTAAACGCGGTGACCGAAGCCCATTAGACGGAATGGATCATCTTTGTCTTTTGCACGCTCTACGTACTCTGGGATGTTATCTACGCTTCCGATCTCTTCAAGCATCTTCAGACATGCTTCGTTTGCACCACCGTGAGCAGGACCCCATAGAGAAGCAATACCTGCGGCAATACATGCGAACGGGTTCGCACCAGAAGAACCGGACAAACGAACCGTTGATGTCGATGCGTTTTGTTCGTGATCTGCGTGAAGCGTGAAGATCTTATCCATCGCACGAGCAACAACAGGGTTTACTTCGTATTCTTCACATGGGTTTGCGTACATCATGTGTAGGAAGTTTTCTGCGTAGCTTAAGTCGTTACGAGGATAGATAAATGGCTGACCGATAGAGTACTTGTAACACATCGCCGCCAATGTTGGCATTTTAGACAGCAGACGGTACGCCGCGATCTCACGGTGCTCGTCGTTGTTGATATCGAGTGAATCGTGGTAGAAGGCCGCTAGTGCACCAACCACACCACACATTACTGCCATTGGGTGTGCATCACGTCGGAAGCCATGGAAGAAGCTTGCGATTTGTTCATGCACCATCGTATGGCGAGTAACCGTTGTTTTGAATTGCTCGTATTGCTCACGGGTAGGGGCTTCACCATAAAGCAGGATGTAACATACTTCCAAGTAATCTGCGTTATTGGCTAATTGATCAATCGGGTAGCCGCGGTGCAAAAGAATACCTTTGCCGCCGTCGATGTACGTGATTGATGATTCACAAGATGCAGTGGCAAGAAAACCTGGGTCAAAAGTAAAGTAACCATTGGCTCCCAGTTTACGAACATCAATCACAGGTGTACCTAGCGTACCGTCCATAATTGGCAGTTCGATCGGCGCATGACCTTCAACGTGAAGGGTAGCTTTCTTATCCGCCATAACAATCTCCTTTGTTTATTATTTAATCCGTCCAGGATGTTTATGTGCCATTTTTGTACTGTTGTTAAAGCTTAAAGTCAATTTTTCTCCATTTTTGTGTGCACTTGTTATGATTTTTCTCATGAAAATCGTTAAAAATCTGTTCTATGTAGCATAATTTGTTACATCAATTGTATTAGAATGTTGCTGGCCGTATATTGGCACAGAAAATTTTAGTTAAATCCTTATAAATTCGGGGCTGGAAACAAAAGTGAGGTTTGTTTACTGACTCCGTTTGTTAACAAAGTGTTTACAATTATCTCCGAGCATATTGCGAGTATTTGTTAATCAAATGTTAACTTTTGTACGTTTGGAAGCTGAAATTGGTTATAACAATAAATGCTCAATGGAGCTGAGTGAGCAAGCCCGTGAAAGAAAGAAAGTCAAGACCTGTTAATTTAGATTTACAGACCATCCGCTTTCCCATCACAGCAATCGCGTCCATCCTACATCGTGTGTCGGGTGTGATTACGTTTGTTGCGGTGGGCATATTGCTTTGGTTACTGTCCATTTCTCTGTCATCCCCGATGGGTTTTATGGAAGCCGCTGATATCGTCGATAGCTTCTTCGTGAAATTCATTCTGTGGGGAATTCTAACTGCACTTGCCTACCACATCGCTGGTGGTGTCCGTCACCTGTTGATGGACCTAGGCCATTTCGAAGAACTCGATTCAGGCGCGATGAGCGCTAAAGTCGCATTTGGTGCTACTGCAGTATTATCACTATTGGCGGGGATCTTGGTATGGTAAAACACGTCTCTTCATTTGGTCGTAATGGTGTCCACGATTTCTTATTGATTCGTGCATCAGCAATCATTATGACGCTATACACGATTTATCTGATTAGCTTCTGCGCTTTCTCAGATATCTCTTACGCATCTTGGACCCAATTCTTTGGTGGTACGTTCACCAAAGTTTTCACCATGTTGGCCTTAGTCTCAATCCTAATTCACGCGTGGGTTGGTTTGTGGCAGGTGTTAACGGATTACATTAAGCCCGCGATACTTCGTGGTGCATTGCAACTTGGTGTTATTGCCGTTTTATTCGGCTATGTCTTCTCTGGTCTATTTATTCTGTGGGGTGCGTAAGTGTCTATTCCAGTTCGTGAGTTTGATGCCGTAGTAATCGGCGCTGGTGGTGCGGGTATGCGCGCTGCACTACAAATTTCGGAGCAAGGCCTGTCATGTGCGTTGCTATCTAAAGTTTTCCCAACACGTTCACACACTGTTTCTGCTCAAGGTGGTATTACGGTTGCGCTAGGTAATGCGCACGAAGATCATTGGGAACAGCACATGTACGATACGGTTAAAGGTTCTGATTATATCGGTGACCAAGACGCAATCGAATACATGTGTAAGAACGGTCCTGAATCTGTTATCGAGCTAGAGAAAATGGGTCTTCCTTTCTCTCGTTTTGATAACGGCACTATTTATCAACGCCCGTTTGGTGGCCAGTCAAAGAACTTTGGTGGCGAGCAAGCTGCGCGTACAGCGGCAGCGGCTGACCGTACTGGTCACGCACTCCTGCACACGCTATACCAACAAAACATCAAGCACAAAACAACGGTATTCTCTGAGTGGTATGCTCTTGATATCGTTAAAAATGAAGATGGTGTTGTTCTAGGCTGTACGGCGCTATGCATGGAAACGGGTGAAGTGTGCTACTTCAAATCGAAAGCAACCATCTTAGCAACGGGTGGTGCAGGTCGTATTTACGCATCAACGACTAACGCGCACATCAATACTGGTGATGGTGTTGGTATGGCACTTCGTGCTGGTGTCCCAATGCAAGACATGGAAATGTGGCAGTTCCACCCAACGGGTATCGCTGGCGCAGGTGTTCTTGTAACCGAAGGTTGTCGTGGTGAGGGTGGTTACCTTCTAAACAAGGACGGCGAACGCTTCATGGAGCGTTACGCACCAAACGCGAAAGACCTTGCTGGTCGTGACGTGGTTGCACGTTCAATGATGATTGAAATCCGTGAAGGTCGTGGCTGTGATGGCCCTTGGGGTCCACATATTAAATTGAAACTTGATCACCTAGGTAAAGATACACTGGAGTCTCGTTTACCGGGCGTTTGTGAGTTGTCTCGTACATTTGCGCACGTTGATCCGGTCAAAGAGCCAATCCCAGTAATTCCTACGTGTCACTATATGATGGGTGGTATTCCTACTCAGGTATCAGGCCAAGCGATTAAGCAAGATGAAAGCGGCGCGGATATTGAAGTTCAAGGCCTATTCGCTTGTGGTGAAATTGCATCAGTATCAGTACACGGTGCCAACCGTCTTGGTGGTAACTCACTACTAGACCTGGTGGTATTTGGTCGTGCAACAGGTCTGCACCTAGGTGAAACACTGCTTAAACAAGCTGATGCGAAACCTGCAACTGAAGCAGACATTGAACGTTCACTTGAGCGTTACAACCGTTGGGAAAATAGCACTGACGGTGAAGATCCAGCGCAAATTCGTAAAGACCTACAACAATGTATGCAAAACAACTTCTCGGTATTCCGTGAAGGTGATGCAATGGCTAAAGGTCTTGAAGAGCTTAAAGTTATCCGTGAGCGTCTGAAGAACGCACACCTTGCTGACAAATCGACAGAGTTCAACACTCAACGTATTGAGTGTCTAGAACTAGAGAACTTGATGGAAACAGCATACGCAACAGCTGTAGCAGCAAACTACCGCACAGAAAGCCGTGGTGCACATGCTCGCTTTGACTTCCCAGACCGTGATGATGAGCAGTGGCTATGCCACTCAATCTACAACCCGGAAACGGAAGCAATGGCTAAACGTGGTGTAAACATGGAGCCAATCCATCGTGAAGCATTTCCGCCAAAAGCACGTACGTACTAAGGAAAGGAGGGTAATATTATGAAACTGAATTTCTCTTTGTACCGCTACAACCCGGATGTCGACCAAAAGCCGTACATGAAAGACTACACGCTTGAGGTTGAAGAAGGATCAGACATGATGCTTCTGGATGCCTTGATCCTTTTGAAGGAGCAAGACCCTAGCATTGCATTCCGTCGTTCATGTCGTGAAGGTGTGTGTGGTTCTGATGGCCTTAACATGAATGGTAAAAACGGATTAGCGTGTATTACACCTTTATCTGCTTTGAAAGGCGATAAGCTCGTCATTCGACCATTACCTGGTCTGCCTGTTGTACGTGATCTTATCGTTGACATGACTCAGTTCTACGATAACTATGCGAAAGTTAAGCCTTTCTTGATTGACGATGGTGCTCTTCCACCGTCTCGTGAAAACTTACAATCGCCTGATGAGCGTGCGCATCTAGATGGCTTGTACGAATGTATTATGTGTGCATGTTGTACGACATCTTGTCCGTCTTTCTGGTGGAACCCTGATAAATTTATCGGCCCTGCTGGTCTTTTAGCGGCCTATCGTTGGTTAATTGATAGCCGAGATACAGCGACTGATGAACGTTTGTCCGATCTCGATGATGCATTTAGCGTTTTTCGTTGCCATGGCATCATGAATTGTGTAAGTGTTTGTCCTAAGGGGCTAAATCCAACGAAAGCCATCGGTCATATCAAGTCGATGTTGGTCAATCGTTCGATTTAATTAACAACAAAAAATTGCCGACCTAATGGGTCGGCTCTTAATAGCTCGGCGCAGACCGCAGCAAACGTGAAAACTACTGGTTAAGGGAAAATATGCACAACGGCGTGATGAAGGCATGGCTCGAGTCTTCACACTTGGCTGGCGCCAATGCAACGTATGTAGAAGACCTCTACGAACTGTATCTAAGTGACCCCGATCTGGTAAGTGAGGAGTGGAAACGTGTATTCGATGAGTTGCCAAAGAACTCAGAAGAAGTGGCTGATCAGCCACACTCGCGTGTCCGCGACTACTTCCGACGACTCGCTCAAGAAACAAAGCATTACAGTGTCCAAGTTAGTGATCCAGATGTCGACGCTAAGCAAGTAAAAGTTCTCCAGCTTATCAACGCATACCGTTTCCGCGGTCATGAAGCTGCAGAGCTCGATCCTCTAGGTCTATGGCAACGTCCACCTGTGGCGGAGCTAGACCCTGCATTCCACAATCTCACCGAAGATGACTTCGCAGAAACTTTTAACGTAGGTTCTTTCGCCGTCGGCCAAGAAACCATGCAGTTAAAAGATATCTACTCAGCACTTAAGAAAACCTACTGTGGTTCGATTGGTGCAGAATACATGCACATGACAGACACAGAACAAAAACGTTGGATTCAACAGCGTTTAGAGTCTGTCGTTGGTCAGCCATCTTTCGATAAAGACGAAAAGCGTACATTTCTTGAGGAGCTAACGGCTGCTGAAGGTCTAGAGCGTTACTTGGGCGCAAAATTCCCAGGGGCGAAACGCTTCTCGCTAGAAGGTGGCGATGCACTGATTCCGATGACGAAAGAACTGATTCGACATGCTGGTACAAGCGGTATGCGTGAAGTTGTGATCGGTATGGCTCACCGCGGACGTTTAAACATGTTGGTTAACGTTCTAGGTAAGAAGCCACAAGATTTGTTCGATGAGTTTGCGGGCAAGCACGATGATACATGGGGTACTGGCGATGTTAAGTACCACCAAGGTTTCTCTGCTGACTTTGCGACGCCAGGTGGTGATGTTCACCTTGCGTTAGCCTTTAACCCATCTCACCTTGAGATTGTAAATCCAGTAGTTATTGGCTCTGTACGAGCTCGTCAAGATCGCTTAGGTGATTTTGAGGGCAGTCGCGTACTTCCTATTACTATTCATGGCGACTCTGCGATCGCAGGACAGGGTGTGGTTGCCGAGACGTTCAACATGTCTCTTGCTCGTGGCTTCTGTGTTGGTGGTACGGTGCGTATTGTTGTAAACAACCAAGTTGGTTTTACAACATCAAACCCTCGCGATACACGCTCTACCATGTACTGTACAGATATCGCTAAGATGGTACAGGCTCCGATTTTCCACGTTAATGCTGATGATCCAGAAGCGGTAGCATTCGTTACCCGTATTGCACTGGATTACCGTAATGAGTTCAAACGTGATGTTGTCATTGACTTGGTTTGTTACCGTCGTCATGGTCACAACGAAGCCGATGAGCCAAACGCAACTCAGCCATTGATGTACCAAAAAATCAAGAAGCACCCAACGCCTCGTAAGCTTTATGCAGATGTACTGATCGATAAAAACGAATCAGACATTGAAGTCGCGACGCAATTGGTCAATGAATACCGCGACGCGCTAGATAAAGGCGAAGTTGTGGTGAAAGAATGGCGTCCAATGGCGTTGCATTCGGTTGACTGGTCTCCATACCTTGGTCACGACTGGGATGTGGATTGGGACAACAAATTTGATGAGACTCGCCTTAAAGAGCTTGGTCAGCGCCTAATTCAATACCCTGATAGTCATAAACTGCAAAGCCGCGTAAACAAGCTTTATAACGATCGTTCTGCAATGATCAGTGGTGAAAAAGCAATTGACTGGGGCATGGCTGAGACTCTGGCATACGCTACGATCGTTGATGACGGCAAGCGTATTCGTATCTCGGGTCAGGATTCTGGCCGTGGTACGTTCTTCCACCGTCACTCTGTTTTGCATAACCAAAATGATGCAAGTACATACATTCCGCTGGCGAATATTCATGACAAACAAGGTCCATTCCAAGTGTTTGACTCTGTGTTGTCAGAAGAAGCAGTATTGGCGTTTGAGTACGGTTATGCAACAGCAGAACCAAGTGGTTTGACTATTTGGGAAGCTCAATTCGGTGACTTTGCAAACGGCGCACAAGTCGTGATTGACCAGTTCATCTCATCAGGTGAACAAAAATGGGCACGCCTATGTGGTCTAACGATGTTGCTACCTCACGGTTACGAAGGTCAAGGTCCTGAGCACTCATCTGCGCGTCTTGAGCGTTATCTACAATTATGTGCTGAACAGAATATGCAGGTTGTAGTGCCATCTACGCCAGCACAGGTTTATCACATGATTCGTCGCCAAGTGGTGCGCCCTATGCGTCGCCCACTGATTGTTATGTCACCTAAGTCGCTACTGCGTCATCCACTTTGTACTTCAACGTTGGAAGAATTGTCTGATGGCACATTCCAACCAGCGATTCCTGAGATTGATAATCTGGAACCGAGCAAAGTGAAACGTGTTGTGTTCTGTTCAGGTAAGGTTTACTTCGACCTTCTAGAACAACGTCGCAACAACGAACAAGATGATGTTGCTATTGTACGTGTTGAGCAACTGTACCCATTCCCTCTGGATGAAGTACAAGCTGCCATCGAACAATACACGAATGTTGAAGATTTTGTTTGGTGTCAGGAAGAGCCTCAAAACCAAGGTGCTTGGTACTGCAGTCAACACAACTTCCGTGCTGCAATTCCAGCAGGTGCAGATCTTAAATACGCAGGTCGCCCAGCTTCTGCTTCGCCAGCAGTAGGCTACATGTCGGTGCACTTGAAACAACAAAAAGCGTTGGTTGAAGACGCTCTGAACGTGAACTCAAAAACTTCGAATTAAGAACTAGAAGTTAAAGGAAGAAACAGATATGACAATTGAAATTCTGGTTCCAGATTTACCTGAATCAGTTGCTGACGCAACCGTAGCGACATGGCACAAACAACCAGGCGACGCGGTAGAGCGTGATGAAGTTCTGGTTGATATCGAAACCGATAAAGTTGTGCTTGAAGTTCCAGCTCCGGAAGCTGGCGTCTTAGAAGCCATTATTGAAGTAGAAGGTGCGACGGTACTTTCTAAACAACTGCTTGCAAAACTTAAGCCAGGCGCGGTAGCGGGTGAGCCGACAACAGACTCAACAGAAGACAAAGAAGCGTCTCCTGATAAGCGTCACAAAGCAACGCTGACAGAAGAGAGCAACGATGCGCTAAGCCCAGCGGTTCGTCGTCTTCTTGCTGAGCACGGCCTTGAAGCTAGCCAAGTGAAAGGCTCTGGTGTTGGCGGTCGTATTACTCGAGAAGACATTGAAGCGCACCTTGCAAATGCAAAAGCGGCACCAAAAGCGGAAGCTCCAGCAGCCGTTGAAGCGCCTGCAGCGGCTCGCAGCCAAAAACGTGTTCCAATGACGCGTCTACGTAAGACAGTGGCAAACCGTCTTCTAGAAGCGAAGAACAACACGGCAATGCTAACTACGTTTAACGAAGTGAACATGAAGCCAATCATGGACCTTCGTAAGCAATACAAAGACCAGTTCGAAGAACGCCACGGTACTCGTCTTGGTTTCATGTCTTTCTACGTGAAAGCAGTAACAGAAGCACTAAAACGTTACCCAGAAGTGAACGCATCTATCGATGGTGATGATATCGTTTACCACAACTACTTCGACATCAGCATGGCAGTATCTACGCCACGTGGTCTAGTGACGCCAGTACTAAAAGACTGTGACACACTAGGTTTTGCTGACATCGAAAAAGGCATCAAAGAGTTAGCAATCAAAGGCCGTGACGGCAAGCTAACCGTTGATGAACTGATGGGCGGTAACTTCACTATCACTAATGGCGGTGTATTTGGTTCATTGATGTCTACGCCAATCATTAACCCACCACAATCGGCAATCTTGGGTATGCACAAAATCCAAGAGCGTCCAATGGCGGTTGATGGCAAAGTAGAAATCTTGCCGATGATGTACCTAGCACTATCTTACGACCACCGTTTGATTGATGGCCGTGAGTCAGTGGGCTTCCTGGTAACCATTAAAGAGCTACTAGAAGATCCAGCGCGTCTGTTATTAGACGTTTAATATCGCTAAAACGTCGAGTTATCCTTGATGGCTCGACGTCTACAGCATCCAAGGCTAGACTGGCTCAGCGTCTGGCCTTCATTTGAACTGCCCCCGATATAAAATTATAAGCAGTTGATTTGAGAAGACCCTACAGACGTACCGCATGAAGCGGCGTTATGGAAATAATAAATCCCCTAAGGGATAAACAAACGGAATATCAAAATGAATTTGCACGAATACCAAGCCAAACAGCTGTTTGCAGAATTCGGTTTGCCTGTACCAGAAGGCTACGCATGTGATACGCCACAAGAAGCTTTCGAAGCGGCGGGTCGCATCACTACTGAAAAGAAAGTCGTTAAATGTCAGGTTCACGCTGGTGGTCGCGGTAAAGCGGGCGGCGTAGAACTACACGATACAAAAGACGGCGTAAAAGAATTCGCACAAAAATGGCTAGGTAAGAACTTGGTTACTTACCAAACAGACGCAAATGGTCAGCCTGTTACTAAAATCCTTGTAGAAGAAGCATCTAACATTGCGAACGAACTTTACCTTGGTGCGGTTGTAGACCGTGCAACTCGTAAGATCGTTTTCATGGCTTCGACTGAAGGTGGTGTAGAAATCGAAAAAGTTGCGGAAGAAACGCCGGAGCTAATCCATAAAGCGGCAATCGATCCACTTGTCGGCCCTCAAGCTTTCCAAGGTCGCGAGCTAGCGTTCAAACTTGGCCTTGAAGGCGATCAAATCAAACAATTCGTTAAGATCTTTATGGGTCTTGGCGCGATGTTCTCTCAGTACGACCTAGCGCTACTAGAAATCAACCCGCTTGTCATTACAGGTGAAGGTAACCTTCTTTGCCTTGACGGCAAAATTAACATTGACTCAAACGCAATGTACCGTCAGCCAAAGCTTCGTGAAATGCACGATCCTTCACAAGAAGACGAGCGTGAAGCACACGCAGCTCAGTGGGAATTGAACTACGTAGCTCTTGATGGCAACGTTGGCTGTATGGTTAACGGTGCAGGCCTTGCAATGGGTACGATGGATATCGTAAACCTACACGGCGGCAAGCCAGCAAACTTCCTTGATGTAGGTGGCGGCGCGACAAAAGAGCGTGTAGCTGAAGCATTCAAGATCATCCTTTCTGATGACAATGTTAGTGCAGTACTAGTAAACATCTTCGGTGGTATCGTTCGTTGTGACATGATCGCTGAAGGTATTATCGGTGCGGTTAAAGAAGTAGGCGTAACAGTTCCTGTAGTTGTTCGTCTAGAAGGTACAAACGCAGACCTAGGTCGCGAAGTACTTGCGAATTCTGACGTTGATATCATTGCAGCTGAATCTCTAACAGATGCTGCTCAGAAAGTTGTTGCTGCTGCGGAGGCTAAATAATGTCTGTATTAATTAACAAAGACACTAAAGTAATCTGTCAGGGTTTCACTGGCGGTCAAGGTACATTCCACTCAGAGCAAGCTATCGCATACGGTACGCAAATGGTTGGTGGTGTATCTCCTGGTAAAGGTGGTCAAACTCACCTTGGTCTTCCTGTATTCAACACAGTACGTGAAGCTGTAGAAGTAACTGGCGCGACAGCAACCGTTATCTACGTACCAGCACCTTTCTGTAAAGATGCAATCCTAGAAGCGATTGACGCAGGTATCGAGCTGATCGTAACGATCACTGAAGGTATCCCAACAACAGATATGATCGACGTTAAAGTGAAGCTAGAAGAAACTGGCGTTCGCATGATCGGTCCTAACTGTCCAGGTCTTATCACTCCAGACGAGTGTAAGATTGGTATCATGCCTGGTCACATCCACAAGAAAGGTAAAGTAGGTATCGTATCTCGCAGCGGTACTCTTACTTATGAAGCAGTTAAACAAACAACAGATGAAGGCTTCGGTCAGTCTACATGTGTTGGTATCGGTGGTGACCCAATCCCAGGTTCAAACTTTATTGATATCCTAAAACTGTTCCAAGAAGACCCGGAAACTGAAGCAATCGTAATGATTGGTGAAATCGGTGGTACTGCGGAAGAAGAAGCTGCGGCGTTCATCAAAGAGAACGTAACTAAGCCAGTGGTTTCTTATATTGCAGGTGTTACTGCTCCTCCTGGTAAACGTATGGGGCACGCAGGTGCGATCATCTCTGGTGGTAAAGGTACTGCCGAAGACAAATTCGCAGCTCTAGAAGCGGCAGGCGTAAAGACTGTTAAATCTCTAGCAGAGATTGGCAAAGGTCTACGTGAAGTGACTGGTTGGTAAGAAGCCAAACCAATACAAAAGCATTAAAAAGCCTGCGATTTTGAACTGACCCCCAATAGTTGGACACCAATTATTGAGGGTCTTTTTATGTCCAAATATAGCCGCGAGCTAAAATGTGTCATTGCTAAACAATGCTTAAATGGTACGTCATCTAGTTATTTAGAAAAG
>NZ_LNRD01000021.1:0-62360 GCF_001557775.1 Vibrio sp. MOR3
TACCAAGAGGACGGGTAGAGCTTCAATAAAGGTGCTTTGGGAAGGGTGGTTTAAACTACAAACCATCCTTGAAGGCTACGAACTCGCAATGTCTCTTGATCACTAGACTTGTGATCAAGAGACAGCCGCTCGCGGGGGCTTTTTTATTGACGAAAAGCAAAACTCTGTTCGAAATTTAGTCTCACTTTTTCAAACTCATACTTGCCTCTAAGACCCTAAAAGCACAATCAATTATTCTGTGGTTAGGGATGATTATTTGAAGGGGCAACCAATGCCAAAGATGAGTGCGAATACACTGGTCAAGTTACTGGTGTGTTTTTTGATTCCGCTCGGTGTTTTAATGATGCCGATTGATGCTATACCAATAGACGACCTCACGTTAATTCAGCACCGTCTACTGGCGATTTTCCTTCTCGCTGCGCTGCTATGGGTTTTAGAGCCTGTCCCCGTTTTTGCCACTTCAATTCTTATCATCGCACTGGAATTGATCATGATATCGGATAAAGGCTTACACTTATTTCGTAACCCACCAACGGGGCATGATTTGGGGGACTTGATCGCTTACACGGACATCTTCTCCGCTTTCTCTTCTCCTATCATCATCCTTTTCATGGGGGGCTTCGCACTCGCTATTGCTGCCTCTAAATACGAGCTTGATAACAACCTTGCTCGTGTACTGCTAAAGCCGTTTGGCACTCAGCCTAAGTTCATCATGTTGGGCTTAATGCTGATTACCGCCGTGTTCTCGATGTTCATGTCTAATACGGCGACCACTGTCATGATGCTCGCATTATTAGGCCCAATTGTAGCATCGGCACCGAAAGGCGATTTAGGCATTAAAGCCCTCGTATTGTGCATTCCAATTGCCGCGAATACTGGTGGTATTGCAACGCCAATCGGTACACCGCCCAACGCGATTGCCTTGCAATACTTAACCGGAGAAAACAGCATCGACTTCCTATCTTGGATGATGATGGGATTACCTTTCGTCTTGGTGCAACTAACGCTGGCCTGGTTCTTATTACAAAAGCTCTTCCCTTCTAGTGAACCAGAGATGAAGCTGCGTCTGGATGGAAAGTTCAAGAAGAGTTGGCGTGCGATCGTGGTTTACGTCACCTTCGCCATGACTATCCTGCTGTGGATGACGACTAAAGTGCATGGCATGAATACGTATGTGGTCGCCATTATTCCACTCGCGGTATTCACTTTAACGGGCATCATGGGCAAAGAAGAACTTAAGCTAATAAACTGGGATGTGCTGTGGTTGGTTGCCGGTGGTATCGCCATTGGTATTGCCCTAGACAAAACTGGCTTGGCAGAAGCGCTAGCTCACGCCATTGACTATGAGTCCCTTTCTCCATTCTCTGTCGTCATCGCACTATCGATTGTGTGTTGGTTAATGGCGAACTTTATGTCCAATACCGCGACAGCGAACTTACTGATGCCAATCGCAGCCGCCATTGGCGCCTCCATGCCAAGTCTTGTTGCTATCGGTGGTTTGCAAGGGCTATTAGTTGTGGTCGCTTTCTCTGCTTCACTCGGTATGATTTTGCCCGTCTCTACACCACCAAATTCTCTCGCCTACTCTACTGGTTTAATTGAGAGTAAAGACATGGCGAAAGTCGGTTTAATCATCGGGGTGATTGGGCTCTTTATCGTTTATGGTGCGGTACTTATTATCTTTTGATCATCACACTCTGCGGTAGTGCAATCTGCCGCAGAGTCCCCTGCTCTTTCCCCACAGGCCCAACAGCATTCAAGTTAACTCTTATTTCACCACAATAAATTCATACCTATAAACAATATGTTGAATAAAAATCACACTATTTAGCTTAAGTTTATCGGCTATATGTCGATAAATTATCTGCAGCCTTTCATGTAACTTTCCGTGCTTGAATCGTCTCATACCCATTGGTGTCACCACTTGTGACGTTGATCTTTTTGTCTGTTTTATGAAGGTAAGGCAATGAGAAATACAATTAAGTTAAAAATCCAGATTGCGATTGCAGTCATTATCGCCATTGTTAGTGGCGTTCAAGCTTGGGTTTCCGTCAATCAATTGCGCGAAGAAACCACGTCTACTCTTAACCGAGAAATTCAAAATATTTCTCAATCAACCAACCGTTACATTAGTGACTGGCTCTCGATTCGTAGCGATATGATGCTGGCGAACGAAGCTATTATTGCAAGCTCTGACGATGCAGACCGAGAGATGCTACTTACCAAGCGTGCCGGTAAGTTCTTATCGGTTTATGCTGGATTTTCTGATGGTTCTATCGCGTATGGCGATAAAAGTGAATCATGGCCAGCCGATTACGACCCTCGAACTCGCCCTTGGTATCAAGATGCGATGAGTAAGTCAGGCCTAATTATTACAGAGCCATACCAAGACTTTGATGGCAGCATTGTTGTCAGCTTCGCTAAAGCATTCAACCAAAGCAATCGTGGTGTTCTTGCCGCAGACTTAGCAGTAACCGATATCATCAAAGAAGTACTGAATATCCAATTGGATAATGATGGCTTTGCATTTTTGGTGGATGGCAATAACAACTTAGTGGCTTACAAAGATGAGAAATTAAGTCAAAAACCACTGACTGAACTTAACCCTACATTAACGCACAGCGTAATGATGAATCTCGCAGGCGATGCAAAGTTAGATACCATTCAATGGCCAAATCAGGGTGATAAGCTAATTTACGTAGCCAACGTACCCAATACCGACTGGTCTTTAGGAATCGTGCAAGACAAGCAAATGGCGTTTGCTTCTGTCTCTGAGCAGGTAACATTCACCGCGATTGCCTCTATCGTGTTGTACTTGATTATTGCAGCGATCAGCACTTACATCATCACGCGCTTACTCCAACCACTTCAAACGCTCTCAGATGCCCTTTCTGAGCTATCGCAAGGAGAGGGAGACTTAACCCAACGCATCAAGATTGAACGCATGGATGAGATTGGCGAACTTGCAACGCATGTAAACCAATTCCTCGCACAAATGCAAACTATGCTAAAAGGCATCGTTGAAAACAGTGAGCAACTATCGGCGCAAGCGAATCAAGCAAATGAACTGTCAGCAATGGCGGCAGGTCGCGTTGAGCATCAGCAGAACGATGTTAACCAAATTGCCACAGCGATTCATGAGATGTCAGCAACCGCAGCAGAAGTCGCAAGCCATGCAGAATTGACTGCCAGCGCTTCACAAAACTCTGCATCCGCTTGTATGGATGGACAAAATGTTATCCAGAAGAACCGTGAAGCGATTGTCGAGTTAGCAGAACAAGTCAGTGATGCCGCCAACGTGATTTCTGAGTTGGAAGCGAATACGCAAAGCATCAACCAAATCCTATCGACCATCCAAGGCATTGCAGAGCAAACCAACTTATTGGCACTCAATGCCGCAATTGAAGCCGCGCGTGCTGGTGAACAAGGTCGTGGCTTTGCCGTGGTTGCTGATGAAGTACGAGTATTGAGCCAACGCACTCATGGGTCAACGGAAGAAATCCGTACCATGATCGAAACACTGCAAAACAACACCAAACTGGCAGTCAATAGCATGCAAACCAGCACCAGTTTGGCGGATACCAGCGTGGATTATGCTCAGCAGGCGCACGATAGCCTAACCAGCATCACCAACTCCATCACTGAGATCAACGACATGGCAATGCAAATCGCAAGCGCAGCAGAAGAGCAACGTGCGGTGAGCGAAGACATCAGCCGCAACACACAAGGCATTAAAGACGATGCCGACATGATTGCCGAACAATCGCTTAAGAGCAGTGACGGCGCACGCCAGATGTACGATACCGCCAATACGATGCGTGAGAACATCAGTCGCTTTAAAGTGTAACGCGCCCTCAAAAGCAGCTCAACGAGCTGCTTTTTTATTAGCGATAAGATGCTCTTTTACATATCTATAAATTGATGCATATTAGAGCCTTACCCTGCTCTACAAGGATGTCTCGCAATCATGGGTTATGAATGGCTGGCGCTATGCGCTGCTTTCCTATGGGCTGTTTCTAGCTTAATTTCTGTTGTTCCCGCTCAGCATCTTGGTGCGTTTTCCTATAGCCGATGGCGTATGGGTTGTACAGCCGTCATCCTATCCAGTATGGCTTGGTTCACCGGAGGTTGGTTAAGTGTGACCACAGAACACATTACGCCAATGATGGCATCCGGTTTGATTGGTATTTTTATTGGTGATACGGCGTTATTCGCTTGCTTGAACCGCATGGGACCACGCCAAGCAGGCTTGCTGTTTTCTTGTCATGCCGTCTTCTCTGCCATTTTAGGTTACTTCCTATTTAGCGAAAGCATGACTGGAACGGAGCTGATTGGTGCAGCCTTAGTTTTTAGCGGTGTCGTGATGGCGATTTTCTACGGCCGACGCGGGCAAGCTAGTAATACGCTAGAAGAAATCAAAGGTAATGTTTGGATAGGTGTCGGGCTCGGTTTAACTGCCGCTATGTGTCAGGCGCTTGGTGGTATCATTGCTAAACCAGTCATGCAAACGAGTGTCGATCCAGTCGCCGCTTCTGCGATTCGCATGATCAGTGCCTTTGTCGCGCATTGCGCGCTTTGGTTGATTGGCGCGAAGGTAGCCCGTGCGACTCAAACTATCACCTGGAAAGTTTTTGGTATCACTGCATTAAACGGTTTCTTGGCCATGGCAGTAGGTATGACGTTGATTCTCTATGCCCTACGTGAGGGAAATGTCGGGATGGTGGCTCTGCTTTCTTCAACAACACCAATCATGTTGCTGCCGCTGTTGTGGGTTTACACCAAGAAACGTCCAAATCGCTTTGCCTGGTTTGGCGCGGCCTTAGCCGTGATTGGTACTGGTATCTTAGTACAATAGAGCAGGTTCAATTAGGGCCTGTTGAGCTTAGTAACTCACCGCCTTACCAAACACAGAATCGCAGACACAAAAAAGCCCGAGTCGAACTCGGGCTTTTATCATTCTGAATCTTAGTTAATTACTTAACTAGGATTTGACCAGACATTTCTGCAGGAATTTCTAGACCCGCTAGAGAAAGCATGGTTGGTGCAAGGTCAGACAGTTTACCGCCTTCTTTGAACTCAACCGCTTTGTCACCTACGTAGATTAGAGGTACAGGTAGGTTAGTGTGTGCAGTGTGAATTCCGCCCGTTGTTGGGTCAATCATCATTTCCGCGTTACCGTGGTCCGCAGTGATCAGTAGCTGACCGCCAACTTCTTTGATTGCTTCAACCACTTTACCTACGCTTTCATCTAGTGCTTCGATAGCTTGCTCAGCCGCTTCGTAAACGCCAGTGTGACCAACCATATCTGCGTTCGGGTAGTTACAAATGATAGTGTCGAATTTGCCAGATTTGATCGCTGCAACCATTTTCTCAGTTAGCTCTGGAGAGCTCATCTCTGGTTGCATGTCGTAAGTTGCTACTTTTGGAGAAGCAACAAGTTGACGCTCTTCACCTTCAAATTCGTTCTCAACACCACCGTTGAAGAAGAATGTAACGTGTGCGTATTTCTCTGTTTCAGAAATACGTAGCTGAGTTTGACCTTGCTTAGATAGCCACTCACCGTACGTGTTTTCTAGAGACGCAGGTGGGAAAGCAATAGCTAGCGGGATATCAGCTGCGTATTGAGTCAGCATCACGAAGTTGATCGCAGGGAACGCCGCACGCTCGAAGCCATCAAATGCAGGAACGAATGCACGAGTGATTTGACGTGCACGGTCAGCACGGTAGTTCATGAAGATAACCGCGTCGCCATCTTGCATGATTGCATCTTCTTGGCCTTCAGCTTTGATCGCTGTAGCTTTAACAAACTCGTCGTTTTCTTCACGAGCGTAAGCCGCTTCTAGACCAGCAACTGCTGTTTCTGCTGTGAACTCAGCTTTTGCTTGAGTCAGAAGATCGTATGCAACTTGAACGCGATCCCAGTTGTTGTCACGGTCCATTGCGTAGTAACGACCTACGAGAGAAGCAACACGGCCTTTACCTAGTTTCGCAAATAGGTCTTGGAAACGTTGTAGTGAGTTTTCAGCACTGCGTGGTGGCGTGTCACGGCCGTCTAGGAAGCAGTGTAGGTAAATTCTCTCAGCGCCACGAGCGGCTGCCATTTCAACTGCTGCGTAGATGTGATCTTCGTGAGAGTGAACACCACCTGGAGACATAAGGCCCATTAGGTGTACCGCTTTACCAGCTTCAACTGCAGAATCGATAGCTTCAACTAACGCAGCTGTCTCAGCAAACTCACCATCAGCGATAGACTTAGTGATACGAGTTAGATCTTGGTATACAACGCGACCTGCACCGATGTTGGTATGACCAACTTCTGAGTTACCCATTTGACCATCAGGAAGACCAACGTCCATACCTGAAGCAGAGATTAGAGTGTTAGGGTTATTCGCAATCAGTGCATCCATTACTGGTGTTTTAGCATTTGCAATTGCGTTACTTGCTGTGTCTTCACGGTAACCGTAACCGTCAAGGATAACTAGAGCCAATGGCTTCTTAGCAGACATAGTGATGACCTCATCAAATTTAAGTAACTTTCGGCGTAGAGCTTCATTGCTCCATCTAACCTTGAAACAAAACTAGCGTAATTTTACTACACTTTTTAACCAAAACTGTAGGTTAAGATCAAATAATGTTTGCGATTTATTGTTGCTATCTTACAAGTTAGCAAGCAATCCGACCTAGTCAGCAAACGTGTTTCACAAGCATAGTCACTTTCAAGATGCTTTGTACGACCACCGAAATACTTTGGTGAAAAACTTTTTGTTGATAACTATTCTGCGCTTTTCAATGTAGAAGTGAAGTCAATTACACCAATTAGATTGATAGGAAGAAGTGATACTAAGATTGCACGAATAGCACATTAGAAAAGGCTTGAGGCAAGCGCGTAGATCTCAATTATTCGTTAGAAAATTTTAACCCTCTCGCCTAAGGCGACTAACCCCGCTATACTCCTGCTTTATTTTTCCGCCAACATTGCAAGAGCTCAAGACATGCAAGAGTACAT
Organism: Vibrio sp. MOR3; assembly: GCF_001557775.1. NCBI lineage: Bacteria > Pseudomonadati > Pseudomonadota > Gammaproteobacteria > Vibrionales > Vibrionaceae > Vibrio > Vibrio sp. MOR3. Next base: position 7,007 of record NZ_LNRD01000021.1, read on the forward strand.
TGATTTTTTCCAACAGAACATGATTCTATCTTTGGTTTGGGTAGGTCTTCTTGTCGCATTCATCATGAACATCGTGAAGTCAGCGACAGCCGCATACAAAGAGATTAACGTAAACCAACTGACTCACCTAATGAACCGTGAAAACGGCGTTGTGGTCGATATCCGCTCTAAAGATGAGTTCAAACAAGGCCATATCACCGACGCACTTCACATTTTACCGTCAGATATCAAAGCTGGTAACTTTGGTAGCCTTGAAAACCGTAAATCAGACCCAATCATTGTGGTATGCAAGACAGGCCAAACTGCTCAAGAAAGTGCAAACCTACTAGCTAAAGCAGGCTTCGAAAACGTAAGCCTACTGAAAAATGGCTTGATTGCATGGAGCGAAGCGAACCTACCGCTAGTACGTGGTAAAAAATAAGGTTCGCGGTAAAAATCCAATTTTGCCAAGCCTCGTTTATATAAACTGAGCAAATAGAAAGCAGTTGAAGCACTAAGTTGTGACGCTTTGCACGTAATACGCGCTTCATCTAGTCAATGTAGATTTGCTCAGTTAGTCTCAGGACAAACCATATTTCTGGGTTTAGATCGTTCTAGGCTCAACAAATGTTTATTAAGGATTTAAAAATGGCTGAAGCAGCACCACAAGACGCACAACAAAACTTCGCAATTCAACGCATCTTCCTAAAAGACGTTTCTTTTGAAGCGCCTAACTCTCCAGTAATGTTCCAAAAAGAGTGGAACCCAGACGTTAAACTAGACCTAGACACTCAAAGCCGTGAGCTTGGTGAAGGCGTTTACGAAGTAGTTCTACGTCTAACCGTTACTGTTAAGAACGAAGAAGAAACAGCGTTCCTATGTGAAGTTCAACAAGGTGGTATCTTCACAGCTGAGCAAATGGAAGCAGGCCAACTAGCACATTGCCTAGGCGCATTCTGCCCGAACATCCTATTCCCTTACGCTCGTGAAACTATCTCAAGCCTAGTGGTTAAAGGTACGTTCCCTCAACTGAACCTAGCGCCAGTTAACTTCGACGCGCTGTTCATGAACTACCTACAACAGCAAGCTCAACAAGGCGAAGCTGAAGCGTAATTCACGTTTTGTAAGTGACGTGTCATAGTAGATTCTAATTCGACACGGCATATACCTTAAGAAAATGCACAACGCGTCTAACCAGTGATGCAATGTGCATTTTTTATTTCTGAAAGATCCTAGTTCCTAGCCGCTAGAGAGCGTAAAATCTGGCGATTATGAACTAGATTCTATTAGTAGAAAGACAATTAGGCGGTAGCATGACACAAGCAAATACCAACAATGCTTACGGTAAAGACATCGCAATGACGGTGATTGGCGCAGGTTCATACGGCACTTCTTTGGCGATTTCCCTTGCTCGCAACGGTGCGAACGTGGTTCTTTGGGGTCATGAGCCAGCACACATGGCTCGCCTTGAGGCAGATCGTGCCAACCATGAATTCTTACCTGGTATTGATTTCCCTGAAAGCTTGATTATTGAATCGGATTTAGAAAAAGCCGTTCAAGCAAGCCGTGACTTGTTAGTCGTCGTTCCTAGCCATGTCTTTGGCATCGTACTGAATAGCTGCAAGCCTTTCCTACGTGAAGATTCTCGTATTTGCTGGGCAACCAAAGGCCTAGAACCAGAAACAGGTCGTCTACTTAAAGAAGTAGCTTTCGACATTATTGGTGAGAGTTACTCTCTCGCGGTACTTTCAGGTCCTACTTTCGCAAAAGAACTTGCGATGGGCATGCCAACAGCCATCTCCGTTGCCTCTCCAGACTCAGATTTCGTTGCTGATCTGCAAGAAAAAATCCATTGCAGTAAAACTTTCCGTGTTTACGCAAACAACGACTTCATCGGCATGCAACTTGGCGGCGCCGTGAAAAACGTTATCGCCATTGGTGCAGGTATGTCTGACGGCATTGGTTTTGGTGCGAACGCACGTACAGCACTCATCACACGTGGCCTTGCGGAAATGAGCCGCCTTGGCGCTGCACTGGGCGCACAACCAGAGACCTTTATGGGCATGGCTGGTTTGGGTGATCTTGTATTGACTTGTACCGATAACCAATCACGTAACCGCCGTTTTGGTTTGGCACTAGGTAAAGGTAAAGATGTCGACACCGCTCAAGAAGAGATCGGCCAAGTGGTGGAAGGCTACCGTAACACGAAGGAAGTGTGGATGCTTTCTCAACGCATGGACGTTGAAATGCCAATTGTTGACCAAATTTATCAAGTATTGTATCAAGGGAAGGATGCGCGCCTGGCAGCGCAAGATTTACTTGCTCGTGACAAAAAAGCCGAAGGAAAGTAGCACTCTACGCCCCTTTGCACCTCATCTGAGAAGAATAGAAGTTGTCGGGTCACGGAAGAACCACTCAGGACATTGAGAATGAAACACTGCGAAAAACAAAAAGTCTGGGACAAAATTGTCTCAGAAGCCCGTGAGATGTCAGAGCAAGAGCCCATGTTGGCGAGCTTTTACCATGCGACTATCATCAAGCATGAAAGCTTGTGTGCTGCGTTAAGCTACATTCTGGCAAACAAATTGAACACCGCTTCCATGCCTGCAATGGCAGTACGTGAAGTGGTTGAAGAAGCCTTTGCGGCCGATCCAACCATCACGGACGGCGCGGCCTGCGATATTTGTGCAACGGTGAATCGTGACCCAGCGGTTTCGATGTACTCAATGCCACTGCTTTATCTAAAGGGCTATCATGCTCTGCAAGGCTACCGCGTAGCAAACTGGCTCTGGAAGCAAGGGCGTCACGCACTTGCGACTTATCTACAAAACCAGATCTCTGTGGCATGTCAGGTGGATATTCACCCTGCGGCACGCATCGGTAGTGGTATCATGCTAGACCATGCGACAGGCATCGTGATCGGTGAAACGGCTGTCGTAGAAAACGATGTGTCTATTTTGCAGGATGTCACCCTTGGTGGTACTGGCAAAGAATGCGGTGACCGTCACCCGAAAATTCGCGAAGGCGTCATGATCGGCGCCGGCGCAAAGATTCTTGGCAATATCGAAGTGGGTGAAGGCGCGAAAATCGGCTCTTGCTCTGTGGTATTGCAAGCAGTGCCACCGCACACAACTGTGGCGGGAGTGCCTGCGAAAATTGTTGGTCGTCCAAAAACGGACAAACCTTCTCTCGATATGGATCAAGGCTTTAATGGCAAATCGCAAAGCTTTATCCACGGGGATGGTATTTAATCGTCATTTAATCTTTTGACAATAATGTGGTAGGTAACTCTCAAGTGCGAAAACAAAATCACCCAGTGCTACGCTCGGCTATTTTATTAACTTGTGCTTTATCTGCCACATATCCCATCACCTCTTCCGCTGCTAGCCAGCAAGAGCTGAAAGGCGTTTCCAGCGAAATTAACCGCCAGCGTAAGTCACTCACCTCTCAAGAAAAACAACTGAACGATCTACAAAAGTCGCTAAAAAACCAAGAGCTTGGTATTTCTAAATTAGAACGAGAAATCAAGCAAACCAAAGCAGACTTAGCGCAGGCTGATCAAAACATTAATAAGTTAGAAGAGAAGATTGCTCTGCAAGAAGGCCAGCGTCAAGCGCAGGAAGAAGAGCTAAAGCAGCTGCTTCAGACCTACTACGTGACAGAAAGAGCCAAAGCCAATGGTCACCTTTTGAATCAAGGTGTAGAAGAAGATCGCATTAGTCAGTACTTCCAGCATTTGGCAAAAGCACGGGCAAAAGTGATTGATGACATCACCAAGACCACGCAGGAGTTGGCACATAATAAGAACCAACTCGAGCTCGAAAAAGCACAAATTGAAACCCTGCTCAAACAGCAATCCGAAAAACGTTCTTCGTTGGCAAATACCCAGTCGAAACGTAAAGGGACACTGAGCAAGATTCAAAAAAGCATCAAAGACGACAAGCGTTACCTTTCTGAACTACAACGCAACGAAACCCGTCTAAAAGCCGAGATCGCGAAAGCCGCAAAACGTAACGCAGTGCCGATGGATGGTATTGCGAAACAGCGCGGTAAATTGCCATGGCCATTAAAAGGTCGCGTCCTACATAACTTTGGCACAAGACAAACCGGCCAAGTAAACTGGAAAGGCATGGTGCTCTCAGCTAATTATGGCCAGCAAGTGAAAGCGGTTTACCCAGGTACCGTTGTATTTGCGGAGTACTTACGTGGTTATGGTCTAGTCGTTTTGCTTGACCATGGTAAGGGCGATATGACACTTTATGGCTACAACCAAGCGTTAACTAAGAAAGAAGGCGATAAGGTGACAGCAGGTGAAGTCATTGCACTCGCGGGGGATACTGGTGGTCAAGACCGTGCCTCGCTCTACTTCGAGATCCGCCGTAATAGTGAAGCGCAAAACCCGAAATCTTGGCTGAAACGTTAACTACTCAACTTATTGTTTCGCAATAAAAAAGGAGCCACTCGGCTCCTTTTTTGTATGTATATTTGGGAAAGCGCTATGCGTAATAGGTCTCTACCGCATCAATAAAGGCACTTACATCATCTTGACTTAACGCATTAATACCCGCAGCCGCTTCTCTTCCACCACCAGTTGGGAACTGCCCACACACAGCCACGGCACCTTGCTTGTTATTCAACGGAGCACGAAGAGAAACCGTGTATGTGCCATCTGTATTTTCAGTTAATACCGCATGCGCAGAGTCTGGATTTTGGTTCGCAAGCCAGTTGCCATAAACACCACTAATTCGGCGTGATGCTGCATTATTCGGTAGTTCAAACAGCTTGAGCTTTGAGCTTTCGTGAGTTGCAGGGACAGCTAGTGCCGCATCCATATCTTGCTGATAAGCCGATTGTAATTGGTAGTAAGGTGACGCTTTATCTTCAATAGCATCAAATGGAGAGGTGTACTGAAGAAGTGCACGATACAAATCCGCCGGATGGAAGTGAAGATCATCAACTTTCGAGCCGTAGCCATTGTAGTTAATCAGTGTACCTAGCTCTTTTAACTGCGCTTTTTGCTCTTCATTGAGTTCGATTTTGTCCGCCAATGCATCCGCTTTAGCAATCAAGTTATCACCATAAGCAGCGGTGATCGCCCATGTATGAAAACGGCCATCAAGCAGTTTATCGACAATCAAAGCGGTACACATATTAGCATCAAGATCGATGTGCGCATCTAAGTTACCATGTTGAGGAATCTCACCCGCTTTGTGGTGATCAGCGTAAAACACATGTGCGCCTTGAGCCAATGCTTGCTCTAGACCTACCATGTTCTTTTCCATTGAAATGTCTAATACCGTCAGCTCATCGCCAGCTTGCAGAACGACCTTTTCCACCAGCTTAATATCACGTTTAACACCAGTCACCAACTTAGCTTCGATGGGATCCGCCAAACGCAATTGCAACAATGCGATGATGCCATCGGCATCGCCATTAAAAATGTCGTAGTTCATTGAACGATAGTTCCTTTATCGAGAGTCATATCCCAACAGATAATTGGGGGTGTATGAATCCTATTGTGCGAAATGAGCACAGCAAGTCAACTCAAGGGAGGGGCTGAAAATGAGAGCTGCGCTCTAAACCTTAAGCATTGAGCCATACTCTCATTTTCTAATGTTAATAAGGAGGGAAAATAGTACTAACTGTGTAGTGTGCTTAAAGCCTCTTCGAGTAGCAGTAACTGCTCCATACCTTGCTCTGTCGCAACAGGCTTCACCACATTTAGCATTTGTAGCATGCCTTGTTTTACCATTGTTTCGGTGATTTCTGTTTTTGGAGACATCGCTGATTGATACGCTAGCCAGCTACACGCAATCAAATGCAGAGTGCAAACCAAAGGCTTCAATTGTGTTTGGTCAACGTTCAACAACTTCAGCGACACAAACTCTTGCATGATGGCAATCAGGTTCGCTTGGAGCTTTTCCTGAACATCAATGTACTCATCATGCAGCTTTTCATCGCGCGATAAGATTTCCGGTAAGTTTGCGTAAAAGAAACGGTACTTCCACATTAGCGTAAAAATGGAATCTAGGTAGCTTTTCAGCATGGTCAGGCTCTCTTGAGAACCTTGAATTGGAGTGAATCTTTCTAGCAACTCCGCAGAGTAAAGTGCGAAGATCTCACGCACGATTTCTTGCTTATTACGAAAGTGGTAGTAAAGGTTGCCTGGGCTAATTTCAATATGGTCAGCAATGTGATTGGTTGTGATATTGCGCTCACCATGTTGGTTAAACAACTCCAGTGCGGCATAGACAATTTTGTCGCGCGTTTTCATGGTTATCGTATTCCCTCTTCATTAACGAATTGAGTATAACGACTTCACCAACCTAGGTCGATAGAGGCTCCAAATACGGTAACATAGCAGACCAGTTACGATACCAATGGTGTTCGCAATCAGATCATGCCATGACGTTTGTCGACCCACATACCCTTGCAGAACTTCAATCACGGCACTAAATAACAAAATACTCACTGCTATCGTCCAACGCTGACGCCACTTTGAAACACAAAAGCAACCTAAGAAACCAAAACCACTGTACGCCATCGCATGCTGCATCTTATCCAAGTACGCAATGTCACCCCAATCTTGCAACTCACCCGAACTCAAAGAAAGATAAGCAATGAGGGCGGCATAGCTCAGTAGAACGAAACGGGCAGCGGTTAGGTTCATCATCAATCCTTAAGCAATTGGGAATGGGAAAGCGGTCACTTGATCAATATGGTCGCAACCTAATGCCAACATAATCAAACGATCAATGCCTAATGCCACACCAGCACAATCTGGCAAGCCCGCCTCTAATGCACCAATAAGATGGAAATCGATAGGTTGTGGCTTCAAGCCCATTTCTAGACGCTTAGCGTTATCTTGTTCGAAACGTGCTAATTGCTCTTTCGGGTTATCGAGTTCATGGAAGCCGTTCGCAAGCTCAATACCTTTGAAGTACACCTCAAAGCGATCCGCGACACGGGTATCTTGTGGGTTAATCTTTGCCAGCGCGGCTTGTGAAGCTGGGAAGTCATAAACAAACGCAGGGACTTGCTGACCAATCTTGGCTTCCACACCGATGCTGAACAACAGTTGCAGCAAGGTATCACGATCTTCTTCTGGCTCTGCAATGTCACTCAAACCCAGCTTTGCCGCGACTGCTTTTAGCTCTTGCATCGAGCCTTCTAACGGGCACACGCCAAGCACGTCAATAAAAGCTTGCTGGTAAGTCATTCGCTCAGCAGCGCCGCACTTCAATACCAGTTGTAGCAGGTCATCCATTTCGTCCATCAGCTTATGATGATCAAAACCGATACGGTACCACTCCAACATGGTGAATTCAGGATTGTGGTGACGACCATTCTCTTCATTACGAAAAGCTTTGTTGATTTGGTAAATACAACCACTGCCCGCAGCCAGTAGGCGCTTCATATGGAATTCAGGACTGGTCATAAAGAACAGTTTGCTACCACCGGCATAGCCTGGTCCTACAAATTCAGTCTGGAAGGTATGCAAATGAATGTCTGTCACCGTCGCGTGACTCATCGCTGGCGTGTCGACTTCCATTACCTGTCGCTCGGCGAAGAATTGACGAATAGCGGTAATCAACATCGCACGTTGACGTAGTTGTTCCATAGAAGCGGTAGGTTGCCAGTTCGTTTGCATAACAAAACTCTTAAAAGGTTGATGAGCAGGAAAAATAGCAATTTTGGCATGATTTGCCTAGTTCAGCGAGGGGGGAATCGGCTCCAATTTTTGCCCCCCAAACGCGAATAAAAATCGATTAAAACTGAAGCAAGCATTTGACGTTCCACAGTACAAAAAACACTCACAACTTACCCTATTATCAATGAGGGTAATGTCGCGCAACAGTCATGTAACATTGACAGCGATTACGTTTGTGCACCAAACGTTTCGTGCCGTGATAGCAGTCACATAACCTAGAATTTCTATGCTCACATGTGCATTACCGGAGAAAAACCCCAAATACATCAATTTTTCTGCCATAAGCCTCCCCTACACTAACCCTACTACTTTTGAGGGATTGCCTTAAAACGGTGCCCTCACACTCACAATAACAAGCGGATTTCCGCAATCACACACTGGAGGATAACTGTGCAAATTATCACCACAGATATCGCAGTCATCGGCGCAGGCGGCGCTGGTCTTCGTACTGCTATTGCAGCGGCTGAAGCAAACCCGGACTTAGAAGTAGCACTTATTTCTAAAGTTTACCCAATGCGCTCCCACACGGTTGCTGCAGAAGGTGGCTCAGCAGCAGTTATCAAGGATGAAGATAGCTTAGACAATCACTTCAACGATACCGTTGGCGGTGGTGACTGGCTATGTGAACAGGACGTTGTTGAATACTTTGTAGAGAACGCGACTCGCGAAATGATCCAAATGGAGCAATGGGGTTGCCCATGGAGTCGTAAAGAGAACGGTGAAGTCAACGTACGCCGCTTTGGCGGTATGAAGGTTGAACGTACTTGGTTCGCTGCAGATAAAACTGGCTTCCACATGCTTCACACGCTATTCCAGACGTCAATGAAGTACGACAACATCAAACGCTTTGATGAGTACTTTGTTGTCGATTTGCTTGTTGATGAAGGTGAAGTACAAGGTCTGATTGCAATCCACATGTCTGAAGGTGAGTTGGTTACGATTAAAGCGAAATCGGTTGTGTTAGCAACAGGTGGTGCTGGTCGTGTTTATCACTGTAACACCAACGGCGGTATCGTAACGGGCGACGGCATGGCGATGGCTTACCGTCACGGCGTTCCTCTACGTGATATGGAATTCGTTCAATACCACCCAACAGGTCTTCCTGGCACAGGTATCCTGATGACCGAAGGTTGTCGTGGTGAAGGCGGTATCATCGTTAACAAAGATGGTTACCGTTACCTGCAAGATTACGGCATGGGCCCAGAAACCCCAGTGGGCGAGCCGAAAAACAAATACATGGAACTGGGTCCTCGTGACAAAGTTTCTCAAGCGTTCTGGCATGAACAGCAGAAAGGCAACACCATCAAACACCCTCTTGGTGACGTGGTGCACCTAGATCTTCGCCACCTTGGTGAAGAATACCTACAAGAGCGTTTACCGTTCATCTGTGAACTAGCGAAAGCTTATGTGAACGTAGACCCTGCAAAAGAGCCAATTCCAATTCGTCCTACGGTTCACTACACCATGGGTGGCATTGAAACCAACGGCGAATGTGAAACTCGCATTAAAGGTCTATTCGCGGTTGGCGAATGTGCATCAGTTGGTCTTCACGGCGCAAACCGTCTAGGTTCTAACTCGCTGGCTGAGTTCGTTGTATTCGGTCGCGTTGCGGGTGAACAAGCGGTGAAACGCGCAGCAGAATTCAAAGGCTGGAACGAAGAGTCTATCGCGACTCAAGTGAAAGCAGTTGAAGACCGCATTGCTGCTCTGATGAACCAAGAAGGCGAAGAAAACTGGGCAGATATCCGTACTGAAATGGGTCACACCATGGAAGCAGGTTGTGGTATCTACCGCCAAGAAGATTTGATGCAAGCAACGATTGATAAGATCACTGAACTTAAAGCTCGTTACAAACAGATCAGCATCAAAGATAAAGGCAAAGTGTTCAACACTGATCTTTTATACGCAATCGAAGTTGGTTACGGCCTAGAAGTCGCAGAAGCGATGGTTCACTCTGCCATCCTACGTAAAGAATCTCGTGGTGCGCACCAGCGTCTAGACGATGGTTGTACTGAACGTGACGATGTGAACTTCCTGAAACACTCACTTGCTTTCTTCAAAGAAGATGCAGCACCAAGTATTGACTACAGCGGCGTGAAGATCACTAAGTCTCAGCCTAAAGCACGTCTATACGGTGAAGCAGCAGAGAAAGCAGCAGCAGCAGAAAAAGCCGCTGAAGCAGAAGCGAAGAGCGCAGAGGAGCAAGCATAATGTCAGCAAACCGCATTCAAAAAGTAGACATTCTGCGTTACGACCCTGAGAAGGACGCGGAACCATACACGCAAACATTCGAAGTCCCATTTGATGAAACCATGTCCGTACTTGATGCACTTGGCTACATCAAAGATCACCTAGATAAAGATCTGTCTTACCGTTGGTCTTGTCGTATGGCGATCTGTGGTTCTTGCGGCATCATGGTAAACAACGTGCCTAAGCTCGCTTGTAAGAGCTTCCTACGTGATTACCCGAATGGCGTGACTATCGAACCACTAGCAAACTTCCCAATCGAGAAAGACTTGATCGTTGATATGACGCCGTTCATCGAGCGCCTAGAAGCAATCAAACCTTACATCATTGGTAACGATCGCAAGCCAGAAGACGGCACAAACCTGCAAACGCCAGAGCAAATGGCGAAGTACAAACAGTTTGCTGGTTGTATCAACTGTGGTCTTTGCTACGCGGCATGTCCTCAGTTCGGTTTGAACCCTGAGTTCATCGGCCCGGCGGCACTAACACTGGCACACCGTTACAACCTAGATAGCCGTGACAACGGTAAAGCTGAGCGCATGAAGCTGATCAATGGTGAAAACGGCGCTTGGGGTTGTACCTTTGTAGGTTACTGTTCTGAAGTTTGTCCGAAGAGCGTCGATCCAGCAGCGGCAGTAAACCAAGGCAAAGTGGAGTCTTCTATGGACTTCGTGATTGCGATGTTGAAACCTGATGGTTCACCAAAGAAAGTGGAGGCATAAGGATGAGCAACCGTAAACCTTACGTTCGTGAAATAAAACGCACATGGTGGAAGAACCATCCTTTCTACCGCTTCTACATGGTACGTGAAGCAACTGTGCTTCCTCTGATCCTATTCACTATCTTCCTGACTTTCGGTCTAGGTTCATTAGTAAAAGGCCCAGAAGCTTGGCAAGGTTGGTTAGAGTTCATGGCAAACCCTATCGTAGTAGCAATCAACATTGTTGCTCTACTAGGCAGTTTGTTCCATGCACAAACCTTCTTCAGCATGATGCCACAAGTAATGCCAATTCGTTTGAAAGGCAAACCAGTGGATAAGAAAATCATCGTTCTGACTCAGTGGGCCGCAGTTGCGTTCATCTCACTGATCGTTCTCATCGTGGTGTAAGGAGCTTTAGTAATGAAACCGAATTATAGTGTTAACACAGCCCCGAAGCGTTCTGATGAGCCAATCTGGTGGGGTCTATTTGGTGCCGGTGGTACTTGGTTTGCGATGATCACACCGATTACCGTGCTGGTTATGGGCATCTTGGTACCGCTTGGCGTGATTGATGCAGAAGCAATGAGTTACGAACGCGTATCTGAATTCGCAACCAGCATCATCGGTGCGCTATTCATCATAGGTACGCTAGCATTGCCAATGTGGCATGCGATGCACCGTCTACACCACGGCATGCATGACCTTAAGTTCCACACAGGCTTGATTGGTAAAATCGCATGTTACGCGTTTGCAGGTTTAATCACTGCGCTGGCCGTTGTCTTTATCTTCATGATTTAAGACGCTGACGAAAATGAAAAAGCTGGCAACTCGCCAGCTTTTTTATTGCCTGTTATTTATGTTTTCTCAACGAGTGCAGATCAATACAACCGCTATTCAATAAAGGTCGCGATGTCATCCAAAGATTTTTTGTGCATCGCATGTTCCGGAATGGTCGCATCCTCTTCCGGATAACCGGTCACAATCAACATATATGGACGATCGACATCATTGTCTCGTCCGCAAATCTTACTCAAGAAACTCATTGGTTTTGGTGTATGAGTCAGCGTACCCAAACCTGAATTGTGCAATGCTTGAAGTAAAAAGCCTGTGGCAATCCCGACTGACTCGTGCACGTAATAGTTGGTTTGTTCCCCATCATTGCTCATGCCACCTTTCTTTTGTGAAAACACCGCAATCAACCACGGTGCTTTTTCTAGATAAGGCTTACTGGCATTGGTACCGAGTGGCTTCAGTGCATCTAACCATTCTTGCCCTGCTCTCCCTTCATAGAAAGACTGTTCTAGTTCTTCAGCGGCTTGGCGGATCTGCCCTTTCACTTCCGCACTATTAATCGCAACAAAATGCCAAGGCTGATGATTTGCACCACTCGGAGCTGTACCTGCTGCTCGAATGCAGTGCTCAATCACTTCTTTCGCCACAGGACGATCAGAGAAGCTACGAATGGAATGACGGCGCTGAAGTTGCTCAAGATTCTGTACAGCTCTTGCTGCCATTTCTTGCGGAGAGTATTCCACAAAATCATTGAGTGGGTGATGTTGCTCTTGAGTCGACATAGTGCTTCCTTGCGCTTGTTGGGTGTCGATTTACTATAGCCACAAATTTCACCATCTGCGTTTTTATCTTCATAAAATCAATGTGATATTGAGATAAAGCGCAAATATTCAGCCGTGTTTCACCAACAAAAAAGAGAGGCTGATAACACGTATCAGCCTCTGCATTACTCTGATTTGTACAGCTACCAGAGCTTTGGGTTACCTATGATCTTTTTGCTTTTTAAGCTTTTGACCACCCATGATCATATTACTGTTTGATCTTCTTACTTGGTTCATTAAGCCGCAGTACTAAAGCCAATCACCGCCCTTTCTCGGCTGATGAGCTATCACGTTTGCTGTTGGTATCTATCACGCTAGAGCTTGAAGCTGTTAGGATAAAACAACAGATAATAAAAAAGGCCGCCGAAGCGACCTTTTCAATCAGAAAGTCTGAGGTGAATTACTTCACACGACCTACATATTCAGCAGTACGAGTGTCAACTTTGATCACTTCGCCAATTGCGATGAATAGTGGTACACGTACTACAGCGCCAGTTGATAGTGTTGCTGGCTTACCACCTGTACCTTGAGTGTCACCTTTTAGACCTGGGTCTGTGTCAGTAACTTCTAGTTCAACGAAGTTTGGTGGAGTAACGGTAATTGGGTTACCGTTCCAAAGCGTGATCATACAAGTGTTGTTTTCTACCAACCACTTAGCGTTGTCACCAACCGCTTTCGCGTCTGCAGCGATCTGCTCGAAAGTTTCGTTGTTCATAAAGTGGTAGAATTCGCCGTCTGAATATAGATAATCTAGGTCGATATCCATTACGTCTGCCACTTCACAAGTGTCACCAGACTTGAATGTTTTCTCTAGCACTTTACCAGAAAGAAGTTTACGAATTTTAACGCGGTTGAACGCTTGGCCTTTACCTGGTTTAACGTATTCGTTTTCCAGAATTACACAAGGCTCGTTATCAAGCATTAACTTAAGGCCGCCTTTAAATTCATTGGTGCTAACTGTAGCCATTTTTTCCTCTTACATTCTTAGAGCTAAATTCAATGCCGCACATAATAACCCGAAAAGTCGAATCTGTTGAGCAAAACTGGCTCAAACAGTTAGCGAATGGGATCTCTGATCCTGCAAAGTTGCTGGAAAGTTTGGAAATTGATCCTTCGCCGTGGCAAGACGGGTTTGCTGCGCGCAAGCTGTTTGCACAGCGTGTACCGCAAAGTTTTGTCGATAGGATGGAAAAAGGCAATCCTTACGATCCACTTTTACGCCAAGTATTACCTTTGAACGAGGAGTTCGAGGTTCACGAAGGTTACTCCAATGATCCTCTGGAAGAGCAAGACAACGAAGTGCCTGGGCTGTTACACAAATACCGCAATCGCGCATTGATGATTGTAAAAGGTGGCTGTGCCGTGAACTGCCGTTATTGCTTCCGCCGTCATTTTCCTTATCAAGAGAACAAGAGCGGTAAACAAGCTTGGACTCAGTGCTTAGAATACATGGCGAAGCAGCCAGAACTGAATGAAGTTATCTTCTCAGGTGGTGATCCTCTGATGGCAAAAGACGATGAGATCCACTGGCTACTAGAACACATCGCACAAATCCCTCACATCAAGCGCCTGCGTATTCACAGCCGTTTACCTGTGGTAATCCCTGCACGTATTACTGATGAGTTGTGTCAGTTACTGCGAGCATCTCGCTTGCAAATCATCTTGGTAACGCACATCAACCACGCCAACGAGATCAATGCTGAATTTACTGCTCAAATGGCAAAACTGAAGCAATCCGGCGTTACTTTGCTTAACCAAGGCGTGCTATTAAACGGCGTCAATGACAGCATAGAAGCACAAGTTGCTCTCAATGAAGCCCTGTTTGACTCAGGAATATTACCTTATTACCTACACGTGTTAGATAAAGTCCAAGGCGCGGCACATTTCTTCGTCTCTGATGAAGAAGCAAAAGAAATCATGCGTGGCTTGATTACTCGCGTCTCGGGCTACCTAGTGCCTAAATTGACTCGTGAAATTGGCGGCCGACCAAGTAAAACGCCACTGGATCTGCATCTAGAGTAAGTTGCTTTCCGTATAAAGATTGTCGTTACGAGTAAAAGCTTTTGTTCGCTCAGGCGGTCTTATCTATGCATACTCCGCAAATTTGGAGGTTAAGATGCAAGCAACTTTTGAACACATTTTCGATCTTGGCCCATTCAGTTGGCCTGCATTAGCCTGTTGCGCCATCAACGGCTTAATGATCGGTATAGAGCGCCAAACGCGGGGTAAACCTGTTGGTATTCGTACCGCTATTTTAGTTATCTCTGGCACTTACTTATTTATGTCGATGGCCGTCTCGCTTTCACCTAATACGCTCGACCAAGCGCGTGTACTTGGCCAGATAATCACTGGTGTGGGCTTTTTAGGTGCAGGGGTGATGATGACACAAGACGGCAAGATCCATGGGGTGACATCCGCTGCAGTGATTTGGGTATTGGCAGGTCTCGGCTTGATGATAGGCCTTGGCTATCTGACGCAATCCGTCGTAATTACTGTTTTGGCATTGACGGTCTTGCTTGGCGTGGATAGAGCAGAAAATCGCGTTAAAGCTCTACGCCGCGGTGTGCATCAAAGGATGCAGCAGCGAAAAACCTCAACCAGGATCATGAAGTAGCCTTATTCGTCCTAAATGCCTAAACACATTTCAGAATGAGATCCACAGACAAAAAAGACCCCGATATTCCTCGGGGTCTTTTTTATCCGTGTGTTCGTGGCGACACCTTAACTTATTTAGCGAAGTTCACGATAGGGAAACACTTGAAGAAGCCGTTATCCGCACAGTTTAGTAGACCAATTTGAACACCGTCGATTTGGTCAGTCATATTGAAGAAACCTAACTGGAAGTTAGATTTTTTAGAGATGCTCGCCAAACCGATGTCTGCCATTGTGTAACCTTCTGAGTAGTTCACTGCACTCCAGTTTAGACCTTTTACATTGTTCGTGATGTTCACTGCACCTAAGTTAACACCATTAGTTTGGCCTTCGTTCCAGTTAAGAAGACCGAGTGATGCACCCGTCATTTCTTGATTAACTTTAGAAGCACCAAAGAACAAACCGAAGTTCACACCTGTTGTGCGGTCTGTTTCAGACATACCTAGAACCGAAAAGTCGACACCTTTTACTTCGTTTACTTGGCCATGTAATACCGCAAGGCGAACACCACCAACAGAAGAGTTAGAAGGCGCGTTAGTGTTGTCGATGGTAGAGAACATAACTGGCGAGCTATCTGCAAGAGCAACAGGTGAAGCGATTACGGCTGCAACAGCCAATGACGTCATAAGCTTTTTCATTTTCATCTCCATGGAGGGAATAGTTGTTTTACAACATAGTGTAATGTACAAATTTTGCGCCATTTTGAATCAATAAATGTTAGCTGGAAGTCATATTTAACTGTCTGACAAATAAAGCAATTGATTCATCATAGTTATTTATCTGCATTTTCCCTGACGAATTACGCACAATACCCGCACAGTTGCGCATTTTTAAACCAGTTAATCTGATAAAAATTAAGCGTAATAAGTACTGGCTAACTATCAGATTAAAAAGAAAAAGTAAGAATAGACCTACAAGCTGACGCAAGAAAGGCTCAATACCGAAGTTACCGGCACAAAAAAACCGAGGCATTCACCTCGGCTTATCGAACTTTATCGGTAATCTAGCTCACCGCTATAAGGTTTTAGAACAAGGAGAGCACGCGCAGTTTACGCTAGTAAATGAGCATGCTCGACGCTGTTATCAAGCCTTAGAGCAAAGAGATAGGCTGGCTATTACATCATGCCGCCCATACCACCCATACCGCCCATACCACCCATGTCAGGCATGCCTGCGCTTTCTTTTTGTGGTAGGTCAGTCACCATCGCTTCAGTCGTGATCATTAGACCCGCTACTGATGCTGCGAATTGTAGAGCAGAACGAGTTACTTTCGTTGGATCTAGGATACCCATTGCAATCATGTCGCCGTATTCGCCCGTTGCTGCGTTGTAACCATAGTTACCTTCGCCAGCACGAACATTGTTAGCAACCACAGATTCTTCATCACCCGCGTTCTTAGTGATTTGACGGATAGGCGCTTCCATTGCACGTAGTGCAACACGGATACCTACGTTTTGCTCTTCATTGTCACCTTCAAGACCAGCAACTTTAGATGCAGCGCGGATAAGTGCAACACCACCACCAGCAACGACACCTTCTTCAACCGCTGCGCGAGTTGCGTGAAGTGCATCTTCTACGCGGTCTTTCTTCTCTTTCATTTCAACTTCAGTTGCTGCACCAACTTTGATGACTGCAACGCCGCCAGCTAGCTTAGCAACACGTTCTTGAAGCTTTTCTTTGTCGTAGTCTGATGTTGCATCTTCGATTTGTTGACGAATTTGAGCAACGCGACCTTGGATCATCGCTTCTTCACCCGCACCATCGATGATGGTTGAGTTTTCTTTAGTGATAGTTACACGTTTAGCTTGACCTAGATCTTCTAGCGTTACTTTTTCAAGCTCTAGACCGATCTCTTCAGAAATCACGATACCGCCAGTTAGGATAGCGATATCTTGTAGCATTGCTTTACGACGGTCGCCGAAACCAGGAGCTTTAACAGCAGCGACTTTCACGATACCACGCATGTTGTTTACTACTAGCGTTGCTAGTGCTTCGCCTTCTACATCTTCAGCGATGATAAGCAGTGGACGAGACGCTTTAGCAACGGCTTCTAGCGTTGGAAGAAGCTCACGAATGTTCGAGATTTTCTTATCAACTAGAAGGATGAATGGGCTTTCTAGATCAACAGAGCCTGCTTCTTGGTTGTTGATGAAGTAAGGAGATAGGTAACCGCGGTCGAACTGCATGCCTTCTACTACGTCTAGCTCATCTTGTAGAGCCTGACCTTCTTCAACGGTAATCACGCCATCACGGCCTACTTTTTCCATCGCTTCAGCAATGATGTTACCCACTGTTGCATCGGAGTTTGCAGAGATAGTACCTACCTGTGCGATAGCTTTGGTGTCGTTACATTCAACAGATAGTTCTTTTAGTTGCTCAACCGCTGCGATAACTGCTTTATCGATACCACGCTTAAGATCCATTGGGTTCATACCAGCAGCAACCGCTTTCAACCCTTCAGTAATGATAGCTTGAGCAAGAACCGTTGCTGTTGTTGTACCGTCACCCGCTGCGTCGTTTGCTTTAGACGCAACTTCTTTAACCATTTGTGCGCCCATGTTCTGGAATTTATCTTCCAGTTCAATTTCACGCGCTACTGATACACCATCTTTGGTGATCGTTGGTGCACCAAAAGATTTGTCTAGAACAACGTTACGACCTTTAGGACCCAGTGTTACTTTTACTGCGTCCGCTAGAACGTTTACGCCTTCTAGCATTTTAACTCGTGCGTCATTACCAAATTTAACGTCTTTAGCAGCCATCTTTGATTTCCTTTCTAAATTCTGTTTTCGATTTCGTTTTTGAATCAGAGCAAAAAATTACTCAATGATTGCTATTACTCAACGATTGCCATAATGTCGTTTTCAGACATTACTAGCACTTCTTTGCCGTCGATTTTTTCAGTCTTTGTGCCGTAACCTTCAGCGAAGATAACGGTATCACCAACTTTAACGTCCAACGGTAACACTGTGCCGTTTTCTAGAATGCGGCCTTTACCTACAGCTAGAACAACACCACGTGTCGATTTTTCCGCAGCAGAACCAGTTAGAACGATGCCACCCGCTGACTTTGATTCAACTTCTTTACGTTCTACGATAACTCGGTCATGTAATGGACGAATATTCATCGGTCGTCTCTCCTGAAAGTTTTCATGTTTATTTGATAATTGCCCGCGTAGGGCACGTGATCACTATATAAGGGGCAAACCTAACGATCCCAAGGGGTAGACGTGAATTTTTTGTGACTTAGTTAAAATAACCAGCAGCTAGGCAACGGTTTGCGTGCGAAATGCTCACTCGCCCACTATCTCGCTTTCTTGTATCCTTGCGTTTCCCTCACCAGATAGACATCAAAAATGTTGGAAAAAAACAAGCCGGACAATCAGGCCGAAGATAAGCATGGTTTGTTGACCGCGCCCATTCCTGACACCTTACGCAAAATGACCATCCCGATGACGATGGGCATGATTGCCATTTTGATGTTTAACTTGGTCGATACTTTTTTTATCTCGTTGCTGGGTACAGAAGCCCTAGCAGCAATCAGTTACACCTTTCCCGTCACCTTTGCAGTGAACTGCATCACCATGGGCATCGGCATGGGGCTTTCTACCAATATTGGTAGACTGTTAGGTCAAGGCCATGCTCCTCAAGCTGCTCGCTTTACCAGCCACGGGTTATTGCTGGCAGTTGTGCTGGTGATGATCGCCTCAATACTAGGCTTTTTTACTATCGAGCCGCTGTTCAGCTTCTTGGGCGCGAAAGAAGATTCTATTCCGCTGATCGCACAGTATATGCAGGTTTGGTATCTCACTATTCCTCTGTTGGTAATTCCAATGGCGGGCAATAGTGCGATTCGCGCAACCGGCGATACCAAAACTCCAGCTAAAATCATGATGCTGGCAGGGCTTATCAACGGTATTCTCGATCCATTGCTTATCTTTGGTTACGGGCCCTTCCCTGAATTGGGCATCCAAGGCGCGGCGATTGCTAGTGCCTTCAGTTGGTTTGGCGCGTTATGCGGTTCGCTTTACCTACTCGTCAAACGTGAGAAGCTACTTGCCCCGCCGCAATGGCAATTCATCAAACAAGACTGGCAACAAACGTTAAAAATCGGCACTCCTGCAGCGCTCTCCAATGCAATGACCCCATTATCGGGCGCAATCCTGATGATGTTGCTTTCAAGTCATGGGACAGCTGCAGTAGCAGCTTATGGCGCAGCTCAGCGAATTGAATCGATTCTGTTGTTGGTTTTAATGTCTCTCACTTCCGCTCTCACCCCATTTATGGCACAGAACTTTGGGGCAAATAATCCTGCTCGAGCCTTTTCCGGTTGGTTCCTCAGCATGCGGTTCGCAGTTCTCTTCCAAGGGTTTATCTTCTTGATGATGGTGCCACTCAGTATTCCTCTTGCAGCCTTGTTCTCTCAGGAAGCCGTCGTAAAAGATCTGCTTTGGCATTACCTATTGGTGGTGCCATTTAGTTATGGCTTCCAACGGATTGTGATGATGCTAGTCAGTGGCTACAACGCAATGCACAAACCAATGCGTGCCTTCCAATGGAGCTTCATGCGTTTATTCGTATTTACCTTACCTGCAGCTTGGATTGGTAGCCACGTTTATGGCATTGAAGGTTTGTTTATTGGTATTGCGCTGGGGAATACGATGGGCGGGCTATTAGGGTATTGGTTTGCACTACGTGAGCGAAGAATAACATTGGCAGAACACCAACCATCAGCGTAAACGTTAGATAATAAAAAACCGCGGATAACCGCGGTTTTTTTGATTCTGACTTTAACCAGTTGCTTAGAACAGCTCTTCAGCAACTTGGTATAGGTCGTTACGTACTGGACGCTTCATGTTCTCGATTGCATCGATGATGTCGTGGTGAACTAGCTGCTCCTTCACGATACCAACACAACGACCGCCATGGCCTTCCATTAGTAGATGAACCGCGTAGTTACCCATGCGAGATGCTAAAACACGGTCGAACGCTGTTGGGCGGCCACCACGTTGGATGTGACCAAGAACCGTCGCACGAGTCTCACGACCTGTCGCTGCTTCGATCTCTTTCGCTAGTTCGTTTGCATCCATCATCAGCTCAGTAAGTGCGATGATCGCATGCTTCTTACCTTTTGAGATGCCATCTTGGATGTTGCTGATTAGCTTGTCTTTATCCAAGCCAGTTTCTGGCGTGATGATGTATTCACAACCACCAGCAATTGCAGACATCAGAGTAAGGTCACCACAGTGACGACCCATGATTTCTACGATAGAAATACGTTGGTGAGAAGAAGACGTGTCACGAAGACGGTCAATTGCATCGATAACTGTGTTTAGTGCAGTTAGGTAACCGATTGTGTAATCCGTACCTGCGATATCGTTATCGATTGTGCCTGGTAGACCGATACATGGGTAGCCCATTTCAGTCAGTTTCTTAGCACCCATGTAAGAGCCGTCACCACCGATAACAACAAGTGCATCGATACCGTGCTTTTTCAGGTTCTCAATCGCTTGTTCACGAACTTCCACTTCTTTGAATTCAGGGAAACGTGCAGAGCCTAGGAATGTACCACCCTTGTTGATCACATCTGAAACGCTAGAACGATCTAGCTTCTCGATGCGGCCTTCGTAAAGACCTAGGTAGCCATCGTAAACACCGTAAACTTCCAATCCCTCAGATAGTGCTGTACGAACTACGCCACGTACTGCTGCGTTCATACCAGGTGCGTCACCGCCACTTGTTAAAACACCGATCTTCTTAATCATGCTCACCCTCGATCTTTGGCAATCAATTTATTTAATTTTCTTCTAGGCCCCTTGTTACCAAGCAACCTGCATAATCCAGAACTGTGCGTTATGTTACATTTCCTCTACAGGAATACCAATGAAAACACACTTTTTTATGTAACTTTTCTACTTATGTAAGAGTATTACAGTTTCTCTTTGCAACTTCGTTGATTCACATCAGGATCACGATTCTTAGTAAGTAGTGATGGAAAGATAGCCAATAAGCGCCTATTTGTCGTTACGCTTGGTCTGATTTTTCGACCGCTACCAATCTTGCGCCTTTTGTTCTTTCTCTGGTCCAAAGACGACCGACAACGGATCCTGATGGATCAAGACGTCCGCTTCCGGGAAAAGCGCCAACAAATTATCTTCAACTTTATCGGCAATATGATGGGCTTTTATTAAAGGTAGATGATCATCCAACTCTAAATGCAATTGAATAAAGCGCGTCGGTCCAGACATGCGAGTTCTTAGCTGATGGACTCCTAACACGCCTTCAACATTGATGCAGGCTTCACGGATCTGCTCCAGTTCTTCATCTGGTAGCTTTCTATCGAGCAACGTCTGAATCGCTTCGCTGACCATCTTGAATGCGCTGTACAAAATAAAGATACCGATACCGACCGCAAACACAGCATCGGCTTGCGTTACCCCCAAATAGCTCAATCCTAAGGCCACCATGATGGCGCCATTCATGTATAAATCGGTTTGATAATGCAGTGAGTCAGCAGCAATCGCTTGGCTACCCGTTTTACGTACCACATGCTTTTGGAACATCACGAGTCCAAAAGTAACGACCATAGCGAATAGAGAGACATAAACCCCTAGCTCAGGTGAATTCAGCTCATGTGGACGGAAAAATCGCTCAATACCATTAAGAACCAAGAAAACAGCAGAACCAGAAATAAACATTGCCTGCGCCAGTGCTGCTAGCGACTCCGCTTTACCATGGCCAAAAGTATGTTCTCTATCAGCGGGTTGTAGTGAATAGCGTACAACAATAAGGTTCACGACCGATGCGGCGATATCCAGCATCGAGTCAATCAAGGAAGCAAGCAGACTGACAGAGCCCGTCACCCACCAAGTAATGACTTTTACTATTAAAAGAATCGTCGCGACAATGGTCGCCGTCCAAGCAGCGGTCGTGACTAAACGTGCATATTCGTGTTTCATAATCAAAGAGTTAACTCAAACTGTACTTTGAGTATACCTTGAGAATTATTGAATGAGTATGAAATCGCCAAGATCAAAAAAAGGCAGCACTCAGGCTACCTCTTTTACTTTATCTTTCAGCGATTAGCTGTTGTGGTGCTTGTGCATGCGTTTTTGCATTTTTTCGCCACACTCTTGGTGACGCTCTTTTTGTAGCTCAACATATTTTGTTTTTTGCTCAGGAGTCAGCACGCTCAGCATTTGGTGTTTCTTCTCTAGCATCTTAACGCGACGCTCAGTTTGCTTCTCAACCATCTCTTTTGCTAGGTCGTTTGCTGCGGCTTCATCGAAGTTATCAGCCAATAGAAGTGCTTGAACTTTATCGTGGTGCGCTTGACGCTCTGCCATGTGTGCTTCGTGACCATCTGCGAATTTTGCTTTCATCGCCGCTTTGTTCGCTTCACGCATTTCTTTTAGCTGGTCTTTCTGTGCATCAGTCAGGTCTAGTTGACGCATGATGCCACGGTCCATACCTTTGCCGCATTCACCGCGATGGCCTTTATGATCTTTACCACCAAATGCGAATGCGCTCGCTGTACCTAGAGTTAGTGGTAGAACAACAGCAGCCAGTACTAGTTTCTTTGCAGTTTTCATAATTTGATTCCTTACACAGGTTAGTGATTCTTCTGAGCTGTTCTCACAGCGCTTGAGTGTAGAATACGACCTACTAGGTAAAGCGACGTATAGAGACCGTAAAGAATCGTAAAGAGTGATTTTTACACTCTTCGTTACCTATCATTCCCATGTAATATTAAAACAACCACGAATCATAAATAGGTACTCAAATGGCGAACATTCTTTTGATTGATGATGATACCGAGCTAACCAGTCTGCTTAAAGAGGTACTAAGCTTTGAAGGTTTTAACGTCAGTGAAGCCAACGATGGAGAAGCAGGCCTCGCGGCTGTCACTGATGAAATTGACCTTATTTTGCTCGATGTCATGATGCCAAAACTCAATGGAATGGAAACCCTAAAACGCCTGCGCGAAAACTGGGAGACACCAGTGCTTATGCTAACGGCGAAAGGCGAAGAGATAGACCGCGTTATCGGCCTAGAACTGGGTGCCGATGATTACCTACCAAAACCGTTTAGCGACCGCGAATTACTCGCTCGGATCCGGGCGATTTTGCGCCGTACCAGCAGCACCCAGAAGAGCGCGAAAAACAGTGACTGCATTGAGTACCAAGAAATCAAACTCTTCCCTGGCAAACAAGAAGCATACTGCGAACAGACGTTGTTAGATTTAACGACGACAGAGTTTGCTCTTCTGACACACTTTGTGCAAAACCCTGGGCAAGTGCTAACTAAAGAAGCCTTGAGCTTAGATGTACTTGGCAAGCGCTTAGCCGCGTTTGATCGTGCGATCGATATGCACGTATCCAACCTACGTAAAAAATTGCCAGACCAAAGTAACGGTAAGCCTCGTATTAAAACGCTACGCGGGCGCGGCTACATGCTGATTGAGGAGGATTAATGCGAGCACCACGCTTCAAACTGCCGAAGATAAACAGCTTGTATGGACGCATCTTTGCCATCTTTTGGTTCACCATGTTTTTGGTTCTGATGGCAGTGCTGTCATTGCCACACCTTGACCCACGGAAAGCACGCGACATCCCGCAAGACCACTATCAGCGTATGATTGAAATACGTGACGGTATCGAGAAGAAGTATCGCAAACAAGATAACCTCGGCAAGATTTTGTTCAGCATCGAAGGTCAGCGACGCAGTAAACATGATCCGCGTCCACGTATCTTCTTTTCCGATCACGAAGGCAACGTACTGACAACTTCATCAGGTCACAGAGATTTCAAGCTACGTGCGCTACAAAACTTTGTCACTAGCATTGAAGATCAGTCTCAACCGAAGCAAAAGCTTTACGGTCGCTACATGATCGCAGGCCCCGTGCCGATCAAAATCGCCAATTCGGACCTGTTGATGTACGTCGGCTTTAAATGGAATGAGCCGCCACCAATCATGTTGCGCCTGTTCGATCACCCATTGCAATTGCTGCTTGCAGTTATGCTCGTGAGTACCCCGTTATTGCTTTGGTTAGCGTGGGCTTTGAGCCAACCCGCTCGACGCTTGGAAAGTGCAGCGCAACGCGTCGCGAAAGGTGAGTTTGTCATCGATCCTAATCTAGAGAAAGGCACAACCGAGTTTCGTCAAGCCGGAACCAGCTTCAACCAAATGGTCGAGGCTGTGAATCAGATGATTTCTGGCCAGCAACGTTTATTGTCGGACATTTCACATGAGTTACGTTCGCCTTTGACTCGCTTGCGTATGGCAAGTGCGCTGGCGACTCGTAAGCAAGGGGAGAGTCCAGAGCTGACCCGAATCGACACCGAAGCGCAACGTTTAGAGCAGATGATCGCCGAACTACTCGAACTTTCACGCATGCAAGTGAACAGTCACATGACGCGCGAGACTCAGCCAATAGTAAGTTTGTGGGAAGAGATTATTAAGGATGCGCAGTTTGAAGCCGAACAAATGGGCAAAGTACTGAACTACTCTAACCTTCCTGAACGCAGCATTTCTGGCAATCCAAAACTACTGATGAGTGCGGTAGAAAACATCATTCGTAATGCGATTTACTATGGCAAAGATGAAGTGAGGATCGACATTCAAGACAGCGCAGACACCTTGAACATCATTGTAGATGACAACGGTGAAGGCGTACCAGAGGAAGAATTGGAAGCGATTTTCCGTCCGTTCTATCGTGTGTCGACCGCGCGCGACCGCCATTCAGGTGGTACAGGGTTGGGCTTAACCATCACCGAAAGTGCGATTCGTCAGCACAGTGGTTCGATTATCGCAAGTCGCAGCCCATTGGGTGGTTTACGAGTCACGATGACTCTGCCATTACTCAAAATAGGCAAATAACCTTACAAAGATCAAAGTTGATAATGATTTTCATTAACATTAAAGTAAATCCTTCATAAAGGAGGATTTACAATGTCGCATATTTTTCCAGAGCTTCCGTACCGCTACGATGCGTTAGAGCCTTACATCGATGCGAAAACCATGCAAGTTCACTACAGCAAACACCACAAAACCTATTACGATAAATTCATGGCTGCCGCAAAAGGCAGCGCTCTCGAGACCCAAAGCCTCGATGACATCTTCGCTTGCATTTCTCAACACAGTCCAGCTATCCGCAACAACGGTGGCGGCTATTACAATCACATCATTTACTGGAACTGCATGTCACCAAACGGTGGCGGTGAGCCTCAAGGTGCACTCGCTCAAGCCATCAACGACAAGTTTGGTGACTTCGAAAAATTCAAAGACGAGTTTGCCCAAGCGGCAATCAATACCTTCGGCTCAGGCTTTGCTTGGCTAGTCGTAAAGGATGGAGAGATTCAGATTACCTCCACGAGCAACCAAGACAATCCTCTGATGGATGTTGCCGCGGTGCAAGGTGAGCCAGTTCTAGCGCTGGATGTTTGGGAACACGCTTACTACATCAGTTACCAAAACCGTCGTCCTGAGTACATTGACGCATGGTGGAACGTAGTGAACTGGCGCGCAGTAGAAGAAAACTACGCTCGCGCACTCGGTTAAACCTTTCAACATCTGGGCGACAAGGTTTACCTACACGCCCTTATGCCCCTCAAGTCATTGTGTTGAATCTCGCTTCTCAAGGTGACTTGGGTATATACTGCTCGCCTGTTTTGACCAATCTAATTCAATACCATGTTTGATATCGCTCTATACGAACCAGAAATCGCGCCGAACACCGGCAACATCATTCGCCTGTGTGCTAACTGTGGTGCGAATCTCCACCTGATTGAGCCACTGGGTTTCGATCTAGAAGAGAAGAAAGTCCGCCGCGCAGGTTTGGATTACCACGATTTGGCTCGCGTGACGCGTCATAAAGATTATCAAGCATTCTTGGAATACTTAGAGAAAGAGAAACAAGGCAACTACCGCCTATTTGCGTGTACGACC
Source organism: Vibrio sp. MOR3 (assembly GCF_001557775.1). Classification (NCBI taxonomy): domain Bacteria; kingdom Pseudomonadati; phylum Pseudomonadota; class Gammaproteobacteria; order Vibrionales; family Vibrionaceae; genus Vibrio; species Vibrio sp. MOR3. The sequence goes on from NZ_LNRD01000021.1 coordinate 32,855, forward strand.
AAAACCACAGGTCATCATGTGGATGCGAAGTATCAAGAAGGCGATGTATTGATGTTTGGTCCAGAAACTCGCGGACTACCAGCAGATGTGATTGATAGCTTGCCAATGGAGCAGCGCATCCGCATCCCGATGATGCCAGATGCCCGTAGCCTGAACCTTTCTAATGCCGTTGCGATCATCGCATTTGAAGCATGGCGTCAAATGGGTTTTGAAGGCGCAATGTAAGCGCACCAAATCACGGATACTAAAAAGGGCGCTGAATGCGCCCTTTTGCTTTTCTTACTTACCGATTGAATCAGTTGAGCTTGTTACGATCATTGTCGTCTTTACGCTCGTACTCACCTTCGAAGGTATTGCCGTTGTCCGATTGAGAATCGAATGGGTCACGACGAAACGGGTCTTGTTCATAGGGACCTTGATTTGAGAAGCCACCTTGGAAGCCGCCACCATTCATGGTCTTCACCACCATCTTGCTCATTAAGTATTTCGCAATCGCAGCGCGTGGCGCGGGAAGCAACACCAACATACCCAATGCGTCGGTCATGAAACCTGGTGTTAACAGCAATACGCCTGCAACTGCCAGCATCACACCTTCAAAAATCTGTTGAGCCGGAAGCTCACCTTGCTCTAAGCGACCTTGCACTGACATCAACGTCTGGATGCCTTGGCTGCGTACCAAAGACGCGCCAACAAATGCGGTGATCAGAACTAAAGCAATCGTAGGCCAAAGACCTAAAAAGCCTCCCACCTGAATAAATAGGCCGATTTCGATGATCGGGACGAAAATAAACGCCAATAATAAGATAGGAAACACATGCCCTCCTTTGTTGATTTCAGTGTAATGGCAAAAGCCTACTAAGCTCAAACGAATCGTTGTAAAAAAGCGTGTTCATCATAGGGAGAATGCGTTGTACAAAAAACGCCTTTTGAATAAAGGTGCATATATAAAATTTGATCGTTGAAAAGTGCTATTTTCGCACTCTTAAAATCCATGTTTGTCGAGGAAAAACACCTACCCATAAAGGGTTATTAATATCCCGTTCATACTTTGCAAATTATTGACGCATTAAAAGCGAAAAAGGTGATCCACTTACTATTTTTATGCGCTAGGTGCAGTATGATGTGCCACATAAGTCAGGACGGTTTTTCCAGCCAAAAACTCTGATGAACGGATTCTAGATTGCAGAAATGGCTAATAAATAACTTAAATATCAGAATTATTATCTAAGGATCCTGTTATGGCTACACTATCTGATGCTCCAAAGACAGCAAACCAAGCCACTCGTATTGAAGAAGATCTATTAGGTCAACGTCATGTTCCTGCTGATGCTTACTACGGCATCCACACCCTTCGCGCTATCGAAAACTTTAATATTTCAAGCACTACCATTTCTGACGTACCTGAGTTTGTACGCGGTATGGTAATGACGAAAAAAGCCGCTGCACTAGCAAACAAAGAGCTAGGTGCAATTCCAAAAGACGTTGCTAACTACATTCTAGAAGCGTGTGATTTGATCCTTGAAACAGGTAAGTGCATGGATCAGTTCCCTTCAGACGTGTTCCAAGGCGGTGCAGGCACGTCAGTGAACATGAACACTAACGAAGTTATTGCGAACGTTGCGCTTGAACTGATGGGCAAAGAAAAAGGCCAATATGAGTTCATCAACCCGAACGATCACGTAAACAAGAGCCAATCAACAAACTGTGCGTACCCTACCGGTTTCCGAATCGCGGTTTACAACAGTGTTCATCAGTTGATGGAAGCGATCGAATACCTAAAAGGTGCATTCGAACTTAAAGCACAAGAATTCAAAGACATCTTGAAGATGGGTCGTACTCAGCTTCAAGACGCGGTTCCTATGACTGTAGGTCAAGAGTTCCACGCATGGGCAGTGACACTAAACGAAGAGATTCGCGCCCTAGACTACACGTCTAAGCTACTACTAGAAATCAACCTAGGTGCAACAGCAATTGGTACTGGTCTAAACGCACCAACAGGCTACCAAGCACTAGCCGTAAAACACCTAGCAGAAGTTACGGGTGTAGAGGTGGTTGCAGCAGAAGATCTAATCGAAGCAACATCTGACTGTGGTGCTTACGTAATGACACACGGCGCGCTCAAACGTCTAGCAGTGAAACTGTCGAAGATCTGTAACGACCTTCGCCTACTTTCTTCAGGCCCTCGCTCTGGTCTAAACGAGTTGAACCTACCAGAAATGCAAGCGGGCTCTTCTATCATGCCAGCTAAAGTAAACCCAGTTATCCCAGAAGTTGTAAACCAAGTTTGCTTCAAGGTTCTAGGTAACGACAACACGGTATCTTTCGCAGCAGAAGGCGGTCAGTTACAGCTAAACGTAATGGAGCCAGTAATCGCACAAAGCGTGTTTGAGTCTATTTCTCTACTACACAACGCATGTGTGAACCTACGTGACAAATGTATCGATGGCATCACGGTGAACAAAGAAGTTTGTGAAAACTACGTTTACAACTCTATCGGTATCGTGACTTATCTAAACCCATACATCGGCCACCACGAGGGCGACATTGTTGGTAAGATCTGTGCTGAAACAGGTAAGAGCGTACGTGATGTGGTTCTAGAACGTGGTTTATTAACCGCAGAAGAGCTAGATGACATCTTATCGGTTGAAAACTTCATGCATCCGACTTATAAAGCGAAACGCTACGAGTAATCGCTGGTGAAAGGGGTCCCAAACGGGGCCCTTTTTTAGGCTCTGATACGGTTAACCACAATTTTTATGCGCTTTTTATTGCCGTAAGCCGCTCGGGTTCTGATTTTCTGAGCATTTACACCTGTTCCTGAGTGTTCAAAAAATCAGAATCATTAAAAACTAAAAGAGGTATCAATATGGTAATGGTCGAACTCTTCGTGGTTCTGCTCTTCATTTATTTGGGGGCAAGAATCGGTGGTATCGGCATTGGCTTTGCCGGTGGTGCTGGGGTAATTGCATTGTCTTTAATCCTAGGCGTCCCGACAAGCCAGTCTTTCATCCCTGTCGATGTAATCCTGATCATCATGTCTGTTATTACTGCTATCGCTGCAATGCAGGTAGCGGGTGGTTTAGATTGGATGGTTCAGGTTGCGGAAGACTTTTTGCGTAAACATCCCGAACGCATCACCTTTTACGCACCTATCGTGACATTTTTGATGACACTACTAGCAGGTACAGGTCACACAGCATTCTCTACTTTGCCAGTTATTGCAGAAGTAGCGAAAGGCCAAGGTGTTCGTCCTTCTCGTCCACTGTCTATCGCGGTAGTAGCATCGCAAATCGCTATCACAGCATCCCCTATCTCAGCGGCAGTTGTGGCATTTGCTGCAATGCTTCACCCATTTGGCGTTGATTACCTAACGCTACTAGCGGTTTGTATCCCAACCACCTTCATCGCTTGTATGATCGGTGCATTTGTTGCGAACTTCATGGGCAGCGAGCTTAAAGATGATCCTGAATACCAAGACCGTCTAGCAAAAGGCCTTATCAAGCTAAACACAGAATCGAAACGCGAAATCTTGCCAACAGCGAAGAAAGCAACCTTCATCTTCCTAGGCGCTATCGCATTCGTAGTCTGCTACGCAGCAGCGATCTCTGGTTCAATTGGTCTTATCGAAAACCCAGCACTTGGTCGTAACGAAGCGATCATGGCAGTCATGCTAGCGGCAGCCGCAGCAATCGTATTGAGCTGTAAAATCGACGCAGGCAAAATCCCAGCTGCTGCAACATTCCGCTCTGGTATGACAGCGTGTGTGTGTGTACTTGGTGTGGCATGGCTAGGTTCTACGTTCGTTAACGCGCACGTTGATGGCATCAAAGAAGTTGCGGGTGCACTACTAGCAGACTACCCATGGATGCTAGCACTTGTTCTATTCTTCGCTTCAATGCTGCTTTACTCGCAGGGTGCAACTACCGTTGCGCTGATGCCAGCAGCACTAGCAATCGGTGTGGCACCACTTACCGCAGTTGCGTCTTTCGCAGCAGTAAGTGCGCTATTCGTACTACCAACTTACCCAACGCTACTGGCTGCGGTTGAGATGGACGACACGGGTTCAACTCGTATCGGTAAGTACGTATTCAACCACCCATTCTTCGTACCAGGCGTAGCAACTATCGCTTCAGCAGTTGCACTTGGATTCGCGTTCGGTGGGCTACTGATCTAGCAGAAACAGAGTCTTACTCGGGGGAGCTTCGGCTCCCTTTTTTATTGCCTGTTGTATTGGACAACGGTTAACAAATCTTCACTTCCATGAAACTTATTGGCTAGCCAGCAGGTCTGATTGAGTTACACTAACGGCAATTATCTAAGATGAATTGAACCTTTTATGCGTGCATTACTCTCCGTCTTACTCTTAGGGCTTATTACCTTTTCTGCGCCTTCTTTTGCTCTGTTTGGCAATGATCAGTTAGGGAACAGCCAAAGCAACACTTTTGGCAGCAGCAACGATACGTTTGTGCCTGTCGATCAGGCTTTCCAATTCAACTATTACCAGCAGGACGGTAAGCTCATGCTGGACTGGCAGGTACGTGATGGTTACTACCTGTATCAAGAGCGCTTGTCCGTTGCGGGCGAAAATGTGTCGCTAGGCGAACTGCAAATGGAAGACGGCACGCCGCATAAAGATGAATTCTTTGGTGACGTGCATATCTACACCCAGCCACTGTTTGTTAACGTGCCAATGCATGACTGGCAAGACGGTGCACGCGTGGTGGTGCAATACCAAGGCTGTGCCAAAGCTGGCTTCTGTTACCCGCCAGAAACTCGCGTAATTCCTATCAGCGCGTTTACTTCATCGAACTCAGATTCAACAGCGGCGACGACTGCACCAAAAGCAGAACAAGTACCAACAGCAACGCCACCAGCGGTGCAATCATCTACTTCTACCGACACACCATCGGCTCCAGTAACACAGCAAGATAGCCTTGCCGCCAACCTTGCTGATAACTGGTGGACACCACTTCTGTTCTTAGCGCTTGGTGTGGGTTTGGCGTTTACACCATGTGTACTGCCGATGTACCCAATTCTGACCAGCATCGTGCTTGGCAGTGGCAAACTAAGCCAACGCCGTGCGCTAGGCTTGTCGTTTGTCTACGTGCAAGGCATGGCGCTGACTTACACCCTACTTGGCCTTGTGGTGGCATCTGCGGGCATGCAGTTCCAAGCTGCGATGCAACACCCTTATGTGTTGATTGGTTTGAGTGTGCTGTTCGTGACACTCGCACTGTCGATGTTTGGCGTTTATAACCTGCAACTGCCAAGTGGCGTGCAAACGTGGTTAAACAACCTAAGCAACAAACAACAAGGCGGAAGCAGCGCAGGCGTATTCGCCATGGGCGCGATTTCAGGTCTAGTGTGCTCACCATGTACCACGGCGCCACTGTCTGGTGCGCTACTTTACGTTGCACAAAGCGGTGACTTGCTGACTGGTGGTATCGCGCTTTACGCACTGGCGATGGGTATGGGTATTCCACTCATTCTTGTTGCTGTATTCGGCAACAAACTTCTGCCAAAAGCAGGGGGTTGGATGGATCGCGTTAAGACCCTATTCGGCTTCATTCTGCTGGCAGCGCCTATCTTCCTACTTGAGCGCATCATGCCAGAAATATGGGCGACGGCATTGTGGTCAGCACTAGGTATCGCTGCATTTGGTTGGCTATACCACATCAAGAACAGCCTTGAGTTTGGTGGTTGGAAACAAAGTGCAGTAGGCATTATCGCCGTGCTTGGTTTGTTTGCGTCAGCTCAACCAGCACTTAATTACTGGTTTGGTGGCCACACAACAACGCAAACTCAACAAGTGACAGTAAGCTTTACGCGCGTCTCCAATGTAACAGAGCTCGAACAACAATTGGCATTGGCTAAGCAAGCCGGTAAACCCGTGATGCTCGACTTCTATGCTGATTGGTGTGTCGCATGTAAAGAGTTTGAAAAGTACACCTTCCATGACCCAAGTGTCGAAGTAAAACTGCAAGATTTTGTACTGCTACAGGCCGATGTAACCAAGAACCAAGTACAAGACATCGAACTTCTTAAGCATATGAATGTATTAGGTTTACCGACGATTGAATTTTGGGATGCGAATGGCCAACATGTTTCAAACGCTCGTTTGACCGGTTTTATGCAGGCCGAGCCTTTCTTGGCACACATCAACCAATTTTAATTGTGAATCATTCAAACGCCAGTGATACCTCGCTGGCGTTTTTTATTGTCTCAATAAAATCTCGAAACTTGCGTTTATATGCAATTTTTCTAATAAAAGTCGATTTGGTTCAGACTTTTAGCGCATAAACATTGTCCCCCCTCTTAAAGGTGGACAATAATTCCATTAACGAAATAGTCAAAAGTGTTTAACGTCATGGATTCGACCTACACCATTATCATCGCTGATGATCACCCATTGTTCCGCAACGCCTTGTTCCAATCGGTACATATGGCGGTGAGTGGTGCTAACCTCCTCGAAGCTGACTCTTTAGATGCTCTCCTGACACTCCTTAAAAAAGAAGAAGAGCCCGACCTAGTGCTGCTGGATCTCAAAATGCCAGGTGCAAACGGCATGTCCGGTCTGATTCACTTACGTGCAGAATACCCAGACCTACCAATCGTCGTGGTTTCTGCCAGCGAAGAACCCGCAGTGGTTAGCCAAGTAAAAAGCCACGGCGCATTTGGCTTTATTCCTAAATCAAGCGACATGCGTGAACTTGTCAGTGCCCTTAACCAAGTGCTGAACGGCGACCCATTCTTCCCTGAAGGCTTGATCACCAATAACGCAGCATGTAATGACTTAGCAGAAAAGATTGCTGCGTTGACACCTCAACAATACAAGGTGCTCGGCATGCTATCGGATGGCTTACTCAACAAGCAAATCGCTTACGAGCTCAATGTCTCAGAAGCAACCATCAAAGCACACATGACCGCCATATTCCGAAAATTAGGCGTCAAGAATCGCACTCAAGCCGTTATTTTGCTGCAACAAATGGAATCAGAGCAGTAATGTGTTAATAAATATAACCAATTCACATTTATATGACGCAAAAAGAACAATAGACGTTAAAATGATAATGCCAATCACAGTGAGTCAGAGCTTATAAATAGCGTAGGAAAAAGGCTTGAGAACAAGGCGAAAATTTTCGATAAGTAGTTCTCCTACAATCGAAATTTTTAATGCCGTTATCGAGCGTTTTCACAAGCTAGAATAAGCAATTACTGGCTACGATCGGCATAGACTGTCACACACAGCCTCTTCATCCCTCTGTTAAACCGCTAACTCTGGGAGGTCATACTTTGTTAAGTATTCTCGTCACTCAATTCGTCGTACTCTGGGCCGTCATCGACCCGATTGGTTCAGTACCCGTTTATCTATCACAGACTCAGCACCTTACGGCAAAACAGCGTCGTCTCGTCGCATTAAAAGCCATTGCCATTTCAATGGGTGTGTTGCTGTTCTTTCTTATTGCCGGTCAGTTGTTACTGGAAGCAATGCAAATTCCATTACCCGCCTTCCAAGCCGCTGGTGGTTTAGTGCTATTACTGTTTGCATTGTCGATGATCTTTGGTGAAAGCAAGCCAGAACAAGAGCAAAAACTGGGCGAAGAAGTCAGCCACTCGGATCTCGCTGACTTAGCCGTTTACCCTCTTGCGATTCCTTCGATTGCGTCGCCGGGGGCAATGATGGCCATCGTGATGCTCACCGATAACAATCGTTACTCTTTCGTCGACCAAGCAATGACCGCAGGCGTCATGATTGCGGTACTTCTGGTTACCCTCTTCTTGTTACTGGGCGCAAACACAATTCAAAAAGTGATTGGTAACGTAGGTGCAGCCATCATCAGCCGCGTAATGGGGCTTATCCTTGCCGCTGTTGCACTGAATAATTTGCTGCTTGGTATAAAAGATTTCTATGTTAATTGATAAAACTCTTAGACCTTTGGCTAATTTAACATCAAATTAACATCACACTTTTATTCCTACTTCTTCTCAAACGCCCTAAAAATGGGCGTTTTTGCTTTTTAGCGTCCCGACTAAAGTTGAAAAGAGTTCTTGCCAGTGCCTTGCTAATGTACATGTTGAAACATTTTTTTAACAACAATACCAATCGTAAGGAGACGGCAATGGCATTTGAAAGCGAAGAAAGAGCCAAAGCCTACTGGGACAAGAACGTGAAACTCATGATTACCCTAATGGTCATTTGGTTCGTAGTGTCTTTCGGCTGCGGCATCTTATTTGTCGACGTACTTAATCAATTTCAATTAGGTGGATACAAACTAGGCTTCTGGTTTGCTCAGCAAGGCTCCATCTATGCCTTCCTCGGTATTATTTTCTACTACGCGTGGAAGATGCGCCAAATCGACCGTGAATTCGGCGTGGATGAGTAAGGAGTAACTCAGATGGATTTGAAAACTATTACCTATCTTGTAGTTGGCGCGACATTCGTCCTCTACATCGGTATTGCGATTTGGGCACGTGCGGGCTCAACCAAAGAATTCTATGTAGCAGGCGGCGGTGTAAACCCTATCGCTAATGGCATGGCAACCGCAGCAGACTGGATGTCAGCAGCATCGTTCATCTCAATGGCAGGCTTGATAGCCTTCATGGGTTACGGCGGTTCGGTATTCCTAATGGGCTGGACAGGCGGTTACGTACTGCTTGCACTTCTGCTTGCACCATACCTACGTAAGTTCGGTAAGTTTACCGTGCCAGAATTCGTAGGTGAGCGTTTCTACTCTAACGCAGCGCGTATCGTAGCGGTTGTATGTCTTATCATCGCATCGGTGACTTACGTTATCGGTCAGATGAAAGGTGTCGGCGTGGCGTTCGGTCGCTTCCTTGAGGTGGATTACTCAACCGGTCTATTGATTGGTATGTGTATCGTATTCATGTACGCCGTAATGGGCGGTATGAAGGGCATTACCTACACGCAGATTGCTCAGTATTGCGTACTCATTTTGGCTTACACTATTCCTGCAATCTTTATCTCTCTGCAACTAACAGGTCACCCACTACCACAGATCGGTCTGGGTAGTACCATCCAAGGCACCGATGTCTATCTGCTCGATCGGCTCGACCAGGTGGTGACCGAACTCGGCTTTAGTGAATACACCACTCAAGTTCGTGGCGATACGCTAAACATGTTCGTTTACACCATGTCACTAATGATCGGTACTGCGGGTCTGCCACACGTCATCATTCGTTTCTTTACTGTACCTAAGGTGCGTGATGCGCGTACATCAGCAGGTTGGGCATTACTTTTCATTGCGATCCTTTACACAACAGCGCCGGCAGTATCTGCAATGGCACGTCTAAACCTAATGGATACTGTTAACCCAGCTCCTGGTCAGCATCTTGCTTATGACGAGCGCCCTGACTGGTTCAAGAACTGGGAGAAAACAGGTCTTCTAGGCTTTGATGATAAGAATGGCGATGGCCTGATTGAGTACACATCAAGCCCAGCGACTAACGAGCTAAAAGTTGACCGTGACATAATGGTACTAGCAAACCCAGAGATTGCTAAGCTACCAAACTGGGTCATCGCGTTGGTTGCAGCAGGTGGTCTCGCAGCGGCACTATCGACGGCAGCGGGTCTACTATTGGCTATCTCGTCCGCGATATCACATGACTTAATCAAAGGCGTGATCAATCCAAATATATCCGAGAAGAAAGAGCTGCTTGCGAGTCGAATCTCTATGGCTGTTGCCATCGCAGTCGCCGGCTACTTGGGCTTGAATCCGCCAGGATTTGCAGCCGGAACGGTAGCCCTCGCCTTCGGTCTGGCGGCATCCTCCATCTTCCCTGCGTTGATGATGGGTATCTTCAGTAAGAGCATCAACAAAGAAGGCGCAATCGCAGGTATGATTGCAGGTATCAGTATCACGCTATTCTACGTATTCCAGCATAAAGGCATTCTATTTGTTGCTGACTGGACGTACCTACAAAGTTGGGGGCAGAACTGGTTCCTAGGTATTGAGCCAAACGCATTTGGTGCAATCGGTGCGGTATTTAACTTTATTGTGGCGTTCGCTGTATCAAGAGTGACAGCAGAAACACCACAAGAAGTAAAAGACCTAGTCGAGCACGTACGTGTACCAGCAGGCGCTGGCGGTGCGGTAGACCACTAAAATATAACGCAAACCACAAAAGCCCCGCTTGGGGCTTTTTTATTCACTTAACTTATTCTAATAATTAGATATTCCCTGAACCGTAGCAAGGAAGCATACCAATGCCATTGATTATATGTTCAGGGGTTACGCGGAAAAATCGCTTAGAACAAGGCAGAGATTGCAGCAAGCTAGTTGCTCTAACTTCAAAATCTTTAACGAAGTTATTAGCGATTTTAGCCAGTAAAAATGAACAGATAATTGATGGGATTAGTATTTTATGTTCAAAAACAAGCACTTTATTATCGCCCTGTTGATCGCCCCAATTTTGTCTTTAATCGCTTATTTCGGTACAGACATGGCTCTGAGTGAGAAACCTCATGCAGCTAAAGAAGGGGAAAGCTACAAGCTGGCCAGCAAGTCGAATTGCCGTTACACCAGTGGCTTGTGTGATATGGAGAATGGCGACTTTAAAGTGAAGTTTCGCTCAGAAAAGCTGACGCCAGATAGCTTAGAGTTGTCTTTACATGCTGCTTATCCACTGGAAGGGGTGAAGCTTTCAGTGGTGGATAGCCAAGAGCAAAACGCACAGCCAATCGATATGACGCCTACGGATCAAGTCGGGCAAAACTGGACCATCACTTTGCCTAAGCCTGCATCGGCAGAGAGTTGGTTACGTGTTGCGATTCAATCTGAAGGCACGCTCTACTACGGTGAAACGCAAACGGCATTTGTGAAATACGAAACCCTGTTTACGGACAAATAACTTACCTGCTCCATAAGGCTTTAAGACGCATTTTAGCCAACCTTATCTCGCGAAAGAATACCGAGCTTAATTGTAGGAATTGAGCTCACCCACTTCAGCCGATACTGAGTCCGAGTATCGGCTTTTTTTGTTGTGTTATTTCCTCAAAAAAGCTGTGGTTGCTAATCGACAATTAATTGATAATAATTATCATTATCTTAAATATCGAGGTAACTATGGACAGCAGCCAAGCCATCTACAATGCATTTTTTAAAGCGCAAGACCGATTCCTACACGTGTATGCGCCAAGCGGTTTCGAACCCGATGTGATTCATGATTACGTCCATTGGGGAATGGTGCTGTCATCCATCTACGATCACGATACAGAGCACGAAAACCTGTTGCTGTGCGAGCTGTATTTACGCCAAGTCTACTTCCATCTACTTGATGCTATTCAGGACCCTGCGCGCAGCCGCATCTTCCGCCGAGTCTGCCTCGATTCCATTCACACTCCGCTACTTTGTCTCAAACGCTACTACTACCAGTTTGAGGATGGCGATGTGAAATTTCTCTCATTACAACAACAATTACGTCTGATACAGACGCCACTCGATTAAACAAAAGGAACCTACCATGACCACGGAATTCCGTATCGAAGCGGACAGCATGGGCGAAGTCAAAGTCCCAGCCAACGCTTTGTATCAAGCCCAAACTCAACGCGCTGTCGATAACTTCGCTTTCAGCACACACACCATGCCGACTGGCTTTATCCAAGCACTCGCCCACATCAAACAAACCGCTGCGCTCACCAATGCCCAACTTGGCTTGCTAGAAGGTGATATTGCCAATGCCATCGCCGATGCTGCGCAAGCCATCATTGATGGTAAACACCTCGACCAATTCCCTATCGATGTATTCCAAACCGGCTCAGGCACCAGCTCAAACATGAATGCCAACGAAGTGATTGCAACATTGGCGTCTGATCACCTAGGCGGAACGGTCAATCCAAATGATCACGTCAACATGGGTCAAAGCAGTAACGACGTAGTGCCTACTGCGATTCAAGTTAGCTCCGCAATTGCGATTGAAAAACAGCTACTGCCTGCACTGTCTCATCTAAGTGAGACACTAGAGACTAAGCAACAAGCCCTAAAAGACGTGGTGAAAACAGGTCGCACGCACCTCATGGATGCGATGCCAATTACCTTCGCCCAAGAGCTTGGTGGTTGGCAGTTCCAAATCGATCACGCCAAACAAGCCATCGAACAAACACTACCAGCAGTGAAAGCGTTAGCCCAAGGCGGAACAGCGGTAGGGACAGGGATCAACGCCGATCCACGCTTCGCCGATCTTTTTGCCGATAACCTAACGCAATCAACGCGCATCGAGTTTGCTTCAAGCAAAAACTTCTTCTTCAATCTCAGCAGTCAGGATGCGATCGTTGCCCTATCAGGACAGCTCAAAACAGCAGCAGTTGCGATCATGAAGATCGCAAACGATCTTCGCTGGATGAACTCAGGCCCATTAGCTGGCTTAGGCGAAATCGAACTGCAAGGCTTACAACCGGGCTCTTCTATCATGCCAGGCAAAGTGAACCCTGTGATTCCAGAAGCAGCAGCCATGGCCTCAGCACAAGTGATTGGTAACGACGCAACCATTACCGTTGCAGGTCAATCGGGTAACTTCCAACTTAACGTGATGCTACCAGTGATAGCTCACAATGTATTAGAAAGCATTGAACTGCTGTCGAACAGCGCCGCTGCTTTGGCAAACAAAGCCATTGCGACGTTTGAAGTGCGCCAAGACAACCTTGATGTTGCACTGGCGAAGAACCCGATTCTGGTCACCGCACTTAACCCTGTGATTGGCTACCTAAAAGCAGCGGAAGTGGCGAAGAAAGCCTACAAACAAGGTCGCGCTATCATTGATGTAGCGGAAGAAGAAACGGACTTAGATCGTGCCACATTAGAAAGATTGCTCAATCCAGCCAAACTGACTCAAGGCGGCGTTGCAGAATAAGCCACCGACCGATCACCCCCTTAAAGCAAAAGACCTCCAATCGGAGGTCTTTTTTTTCTAGGCGACTCGATTGAGTACCGAACGTAATTTCAAAGGTTTCACCGGTTTGGCGATAAAACTGAACCCATTGGCTTTAATGCCTTCCATCATGTCATCGGTTCGATCGGCACTGATGATCACCCCTTCAAAGCGATTACCCAGACGCAAGCGGCATTGCTGCAACACTTCTAATCCTGTTCGACCATTGTCTAAACGATAATCGGAGAAAATCACATCCGGCAGCCAATCGTCTTCGATCGCTTTCAGACTCTCAACGATGTCGGTCGCAATGCGAATATCACACCCCCAGCGTGAGAGTAAATTTTCCATTCCGACCAGAATATCTGACTCATTATCGACACACAGCACACGAATATGGCTCAAGTCAGATTGTGCACTCTTCACTGCTTTGACTGCCGGAATGTGCACCTTCTCTGCCTTATCTAAGGTAATCGAGAACACGCTGCCTTGACCAAACCAAGAACGCATCGAGATTTCATGCCCTAGCACTTGAGCAATACCTTTCGAAATAGCCAAACCCAACCCTAAACCTTGGTCGGAACGGACTTGAGTACCACGATTAAACTCTTCGAAGATCTCTTGTTGTTTCTCTTCTTCGATACCCATTCCGTTATCCCACACATCGATACGCACTCGCCCTTGTACGCGGCGTACACCGAGTGCCACTTTGCCATTCGGGCTATAACGGAACGCATTGGTAAGGAAGTTCTGTACCACGCGGCGCAGCAATTTCGGATCGGATTTCACCATCAAAGATGATGGGATCATGGTGAACTCAATGCCTTGTTGTTTCGCCAGTGCACTGAATTCCGCATTCAAGTTAGCTAATACATCATTGACCGCAAAACCATGCACATTAACGTCCAACTTGCCCGATTCCAAACGTGAGATATCCAGCAAATCACCAATCAAATCTTCCGCTGCGCCTAATGCACTCTCGATGTGAGTCGACAGCTTTTGGGTTTCACTGTCTTTAGCAACTTCCGACAACGAAGAAGCAAACAGGCGAGCGGCATTCAGCGGTTGCATCAAGTCATGGCTTACCGCCGCTAAGAAGCGCGACTTGGACTGCGACTCATGCTCAGAACGTTGCGTCGCTGCCACCAGCTGTTTGTTCAGTTGTTCCAACTCACGAGTACGAGCACGAACGCGTTCCTCTAGTGTCTCATTGGCATCTTTCAAAGCTTGCTCCGCATCGCGGAATACAGTGATATCGGTAAAGCTCATCACGAAGCCGCCACCTGGCATTGGGTTACCTTGCACTTCAATTACGCGACCATCAGGACGCACACGGGAAGAGGTATGTCGCGTGCCTTGCTCAAGGTGATAAACGCGACGACGAACGTGGTCTTCAGGATCTCCCGGACCACATAAACCTTGCTCAGCATTATGACGAATCACATCCGCAATCGGACGCCCAACCTGAATCAACCCCGGCGGGAAGACAAATAACTCCAGATAACGTTGGTTCCACGCCACCAGCCTTAATTGCTTGTCGACTACGGCGATACCTTGCCCAATGTGTTCAATCGCACCTTGCAGCAAGCCACGGCTGAAATCGTACAGCTCTGAGGCTTCATCAACGATGGTCGCGACTTCCTCAAGCTGCATGTTCCTGCCTTGCAAAGCAGAAGTAAGTACTAACTTAGCCGAAGAAGCACCAAACACACCGGCAAGTACGCGCTCGGTGTGTCTAATCAAGGTAGAAGGAGCTTGTTGATTGGGAAGCAGCTCTTCGCGTTGCTGACTCCAATAGGTTTGGAAGGCGGATTTCACTCGCGTGCGCCCCACAAATCGAGAGGCTAACATCTCCAGTTCACTGACCGTCACACGGCTCTGATACAAGCTGATGTTTTCACTTTCAGGCAACGGCGTACCAACGAATGACGCCGATTGTAAGCGTTCACTTATGCTTGGGCGCGTAGCTAGTGATACCGCGACAAAACACGCGGTATTCGCCACCACGCTGAGGATCATGCCCCAGTCAGAAACAGCAATACCAAAACCTGCCAATAAATCAGGCGGAGTGATCAACCAAATCAGCAAGTTGTTACTTGCATCGCCCGCCAGCATGTCGGTTTGGCTCATTAAAGTAATCAACCAAATGGTGAACCCCACCAGCAGACCGACATACACGCCTTTCTTGTTGCCCTGACGCCAGTACATACCGCCAAGCAGAGACGGAGCAAATTGGGTAATCGCAGCAAACGAGAGAAAACCTATCGCAGAGAGTGAGTGGATACTATCTAAAGCCTGATAAAAGCCCCATGCACCAATCAAAAGAAGCAGAATCAGCCCACGACGTATGCGTAATAACAGCGTAGAAAAATGGTGATGATTACGCTTTGATAACTTCATTCGGCGCAGAATCAGCGGCATCACCAAATCGTTAGATACCATGATCGCTAAGGCAATGGTCGAGACGATGACCATGCCACTTGCCGCGGAAGTACCGCCCAAAAATGCCAGTAAGGCGATGTCATTCGCGCCCACCGCCATCGGCACGCTGATCACGTACGTATCGGCAGGGCTGCCACTCAGTAGACTTTGCCCTACCCATGCGATTGGCAGAACGAAAATGCCCATCAGAATCAGATACAACGGGAACAACCAACGCGCAACGTGCAAGTCTTGCGCGCGTTCATTCTCGACCACCATGGTATGGAATTGACGTGGCAAACAGACAATCGCCAGCATGGTCAGAATGGTATGAATCAGCAAGGTCGGAATGTTAGGGGACTCATAGGTTTCAGCGGCGATATCAGCGAGGAGGAAGCTCTCGGTATCCATCGCGAGCCAAACAATAAATACGCCCACCACTAAAAACGCCACCAACTTAAGCACTGATTCAAACGCAATCGCCATCATCATGCCGCGGTGATGCTCGGTGTTATCGATATGACGCGTACCAAACAGCATGGTGAAGATCGCCATCGCCCCGACCACAAACCAAGATACGCTGTAGTTTTGATAACTGAGATCAGATGCTAAATCTGGCGCGATGATCTCCAACCCCATGGTGATGCCACGCAATTGCAAAGCGATATATGGAAGGATGCCTGCCACCGCGATTAAGGTGACAACCACCGCCAAGCCTTGTGATTTGCCATAGCGGGCGGCAATGAAATCGGCAATGGAGGTGATGTGCTCGCGTTTAGCAATCAAGATCAGCCGAGCGAGGACGCGCCAGCCGATGGTAAACACGATGATCGGCGCAATATAGATGGGTAGGAAGGACCAAGGGTTGTTGCTCGCCTGTCCGACCGTGCCATAGAAGGTCCACGACGTACAGTACACCGCAATCGACAAACTGTAGATCCATGGTCGCCAACGCGCTAACCATCTCTTTTGTTTGTCACCGTACCAAGCGATTAAAAACAGGATTCCCAAATACGCCAAAGAAACGGGAATCACTAGCCATCCTTGCATCCGATATCCTTTCTTACTTTTCTTGCCTTTCTTGCTGTTTTTAAAGCAAGGAATAAAAAACCTCTCCATAAGGGAGAGGTTTCATTTAACACTGCTTTCACAACAGAGACAAAGGTTAGTTTTTAATCTCTGTCACAGAAGCTTAATTCTGTGCTTCGGGAGCATTAGCTGAGAGATCAACCACATTACTTTCATCATTTTGAGGCTCAACTTTGATAAACAGTGCAATAAAGCCCATCGCCGCCATCAACCAGAAGATATTCGCCCCCCAGTGCTCATAGCCCCAACCACTGATCACCGTCATCAACGCGATAAACGCACCAAGTGGGATTGCGTTATACAGTGCCTGCAATGCCACCATCTTGTTCTCAGCTGAGTTCTGGATGTATTGAATCGCGGCAATGTGCGCCATTGCAAACGTCACGCCGTGAAGCATTTGCACTACCACCAACGCCAAAATAGAGGTCGTAGACGCAGTCATGCCCCAACGTAGCATCACACCACCAGCCGCAACCACAAACAGAGTGCGTAAAGACCAGCCAGCGAATAGACGCTTACTCAGAGCAAACACAGCAACTTCAGCTGCCACGCCCAAGCTCCATAAGTAGCCAATCACATCTTCTGAGTGACCAGCCGCTTTCCAGTGAATCGCACTAAAACCGTAGTACGCCGCGTGGCTACCTTGGATTAACGCCATCAACACAAGGAACTTCACGACCGGCTTATCCGTAAGCAATGCAGAAAGTTTTGGACGCTCAGAATGTTGACCTTCGCGTGTCACTGGCATTGGATTGGTGTTACGCATTGCAAATAAGAGCGAGATAAAGACGCCGACCATCGCCGTGTACAAAATCATGTCAGAGCCAAACTCTGCCACCAAGTAACCCACCACAGTCGAGCCTGCAATAAAGGCAACCGAGCCCCACAAACGGGTACGACCGTAATCGAGCATTTTCAAACGCGCGTAGTAGTTCGCCATCGCATCCGACAAAGGTACCACCGGGCCACAGCACAAGTTAAACAAGATGGTAGCGAGTGCCATTAACCAAAAGTTGCCACCAGTGAAAAAGTGAAAACCAACAAAAATGAGGGCAGCAAAGCTCAACCAACGTAGGGCAGGCATGATGTGTTCGACTTTATGTAGACGTGGGGTGAGTACCATGTTCGCCACACAGCGCGTCGCCAAACCTAGACCAACTAACAGACCAATATCTGTTGGAGAAACGCCCTGCTCTTTAAACCACAACGACCAAAATGGCAGATACACGCCATACGCAAAAAAGAATCCGAGAAAGTACTGGGAAATCCAGCCATACGGAGAGGGTTTCAACATCACTGACATCCTAAAAAACGACAAAAACTAACGACTTCCGCCACGTAAACGTTTGGGACGCGGAATTATGGATCGCAATGCGTAATAGAAAAAGGGAAGAATCGGCAACTTACCGTTTCCTCAATGGCACAGGGTCTCGAAATGCAAAATTAGATTGTGACGATTTAGACCAAAGTCGTCTGGCTTCGACAGGGAAATTTGTCAGACTTAGAATGTGTTCCCACCAAATTTAGGTGCTCTAATGCCTGACAAATTTAATATGCAATCTCCACCGTTCGACCGCCTGACTGACGCACAGCAAAATCGACTGCGCTCGTCTCTTGATGTGGCGTACTACCGAACGCGAGATGTCATCTTAGCTTGTGGGCAAGACAACCCTCACCTGCACGTGCTGATTAAAGGCGCTGTAGAAGAGCGCTCAAAAGATCAAGACGAAGTGTTTGCTCACTACGCTAACGACGACATGTTTGATGTACGCTCTTTGTTTGAAGAAAGCGTGCGCCATCAGTATGTGGCACTGGAAGATACCCTCTCGTACTTGCTGCCCAAAGAAGTGTTTCTTGAGCTGTATAACGAGAACGGACAGTTCGCTGCCTACTTCGATAACAACTTATCCAAACGCCAAGCCCTCATTGAAGCCGCTCAACAACAGCAAAACCTAGCGGAATTCATTCTGACTAAAGTCGATAGCAGCATCTATCATCCACCGATGCTATTGGCACCTGATATGCCAATTAATCAAGTCACCAAAACACTTAAAGACAATGGCATTGATGCCGCTTTGGTTCAGCTTAACCAAGATGACCCGCGCTTAGAGCAATATCCATCGGCGCATCCCTACGCGATAGTGACGCGAACCAATATGCTCCATGCCGTAATGCTTGACGACCACTCACTCGATACGCCAGTAAGTGAGATAGCCACCTTCCCGGTTTATCACGTGGATGATGGTGACTTCTTGTTTAACGCCATGATCACCATGACGCGCAATCGCATGAAGCGTCTAATGGTGTGCGAAGGCAGTCAAGCGGTCGGTATGTTGGACATGACGCAAATCCTCAGTGCGTTTTCCACTCACTCACACGTACTGACACTCAGTATTGCACGAGCCAGCAGCGTGGGAGAGTTAGCCCTTGCTTCTAATCGACAGCGTCAGTTGGTGGACAGCTTGCTAACCAATGGCATCCGTACTCGCTTTATCATGGAGCTGATATCTGCCGTAAACGAACAAATCATCGAAAAAGCGTTTGAGCTTGTGGTGCCACCAGCACTGCACGATCACTGCTGTCTGATTGTGCTTGGCTCGGAAGGTCGTGGAGAGCAAATCCTTAAAACGGATCAAGATAATGCATTGATCATCCAAGATGGGCTGGAATGGGAACATTGCGCCGAAGTGATGCAAACCCTCACCCATACCTTGCAACAACTGGGTTATCCACTCTGCCCTGGCAAAGTCATGGTTAACAATCCGAAGTGGGTCCGAACGCAGCAAGACTGGATTAAAACGCTCGATGGTTGGATTGCTAAAGCACAGCCAGAACAAATCATGGATTTAGCCATCTTCAGCGACGCTCATGCGGTCGCAGGCAATCGAGAGTTGCTCACACCTATCGCCGAGCACCTCAGAGACAGCATGGAAGATCGCATGTTGATTCTGTCCGATTTCACTCGCCCCGCTCTGCAGTTTTCCGTGCCTCTTACTCTATTTGGCAACGTAAAAAGTGCCAAGGACGGGCTGGATATTAAGCGCGGCGGCATCTTCCCAATTGTGCATGGTATTCGCACTTTGGCATTGGAATACGCGATTGAAGAGAAGAACACCTTCGAGCGTATCGAAGCACTGAGAAACAAACGCATCTTAGAACCAGAAACCGCCGATAACCTCAATGAGGCGCTGAAGCTGTTCTTCAAGATCCGTTTGAACCAGCAATTGAGTAAGCAGGAAGCACTCAACAACATCGACATCAAACAGTTAGACAGGACAGAACGAGACCTGCTACGCCACAGCTTACACGTGGTGAAAAAGTTTAAGCAGTTCTTAGGCTTCCATTATCAAATCCGTGATTAGAGTCTTTTAGGCAAATAAGACGAGAGGTAACAGGGATGAATTGGCTACAAAGGAAATACTGGCATTACAAGCTGAAAGGATCACCTTATCAGCCACTGTTTTGTTCGCCGCAAAAAGGCGAGTTTGTCTCTCTCGATTGCGAAACCACCAGCTTGGATCCCAACCGTGCCGAGCTGGTCACCATCGCTGCGACAAAAATCATCGACAATCGCATCATCACCAGCAAACCGTTCGAAGTTCGACTGCGCGCCCCACAATCACTCGATTCAGGCTCGGTAAAGATTCACCATATCCGCCACCAAGATTTGGTGGATGGTATCAGCGAAAAAGAAGCGCTCATCAAGTTACTCGACTTTATCGGTAATCGCCCTTTGGTTGGCTACCACATTCGCTATGACAAAAAGATCCTCGACCTCGCTTGTCTGAGGCATTTAGGCTTCCCACTCCCTAACCCGCTTATCGAAGTGAGCCAGATTTATCACGACAAGCTCGAACGTCATTTGCCTAACGCCTACTTCGACTTAAGTCTTGATGCAATTTGTAAGCACCTCGAGCTACCGATTCAAGACAAACACGATGCCCTGCAAGACGCAAAATCCGCGGCTTTGGTGTATGTGCGTCTAACCAAAGGCGATTTACCAAACCTGAGTGTGCCTTATACCCAATAGGTTCAATACTCAGCTTTCGATCCACCTCCCACATTCGCTTTTATTTCAGCAATATCGCGGCGCATTCCTCACTCTCATCCTAAAGTCTAATTGTGGAAATACGCGCTGTGACTGACAGTTATATGCACAGCAACGTTCTTGATGAATCACAGACTAAAGAACGGAAACAGCCCTACAAAAGACGAAGGTCGAGAATTAAAGGCACAAGGAGAGAAGCCATGAGCGAAGCCCACGTTTATCCGGTAAAAGAAAATATTAAAAACCATACGCATGCGGATAATGACACTTACCTAGCCATGTATCAGCAGTCGGTAAGCGACCCTGAAGGCTTCTGGAGCGAACACGGTAAAGTTGTCGATTGGATTAAGCCATTCACTCAAGTTAAAAACACCTCTTTCGATACTGGTCACGTCGACATTCGTTGGTTCGAAGACGGCACGCTGAACGTATCTGCAAACTGTATTGACCGCCACCTTGCCGAGCGTGGCGATGAAGTCGCGATCATCTGGGAAGGCGATGATCCTGCTGACGACAAAACCCTCACATTCAATGAACTACACAAAGAAGTGTGTAAGTTCTCTAACGCACTAAAAGAGCAAGGCGTGCACAAAGGCGACGTGGTTTGTCTTTACATGCCAATGGTGCCAGAAGCGGCTATCGCAATGCTGGCATGTACGCGTATTGGTGCAGTTCATACCGTGGTATTTGGTGGTTTCTCACCAGAAGCCCTGTCCGGTCGTATCATCGACTCAGATGCGAAAATCGTGATCACTGCTGACGAAGGCGTTCGTGGTGGTCGCGCAGTACCACTGAAGAAAAACGTTGATGAAGCACTGACGAACCCAGAAGTAAAAACCATCGACAAAGTTGTCGTTCTAAAACGCACGGGCGGCGACATTGATTGGCACGAGCACCGTGACGTTTGGTGGCACGAAGCAACGGCTGTCGTTTCTGATGTGTGCCCACCAGAAGAGATGAAAGCGGAAGACCCTCTATTCATTCTTTACACTTCAGGCTCAACAGGTAAACCAAAAGGCGTGCTGCACACCACAGGTGGTTACCTAGTATACGCAACCATGACCTTCAAATACGTGTTCGATTACCAAGAAGGTGAAACGTTCTGGTGTACGGCGGATGTGGGTTGGATTACAGGTCACACTTACTTAATTTACGGTCCACTGGCGAACGGTGCGAAGACCATTCTTTTCGAAGGTGTACCAAACTACCCAAGCACGGCTCGCATGAGTGAAGTGGTTGATAAGCATCAAGTAAACATTCTCTACACTGCACCAACAGCGATTCGTGCACTAATGGCAAAAGGTAACGAAGCGGTAGCCGGAACATCTCGTTCAAGCTTGCGTGTAATGGGCTCAGTAGGTGAACCTATCAACCCAGAAGCATGGGAGTGGTACTACAAGACCATTGGTAATGAAAACTCACCGATCGTTGATACTTGGTGGCAAACAGAGACGGGCGGTATCTTGATTGCGCCACTACCAGGGGCAACAGACCTGAAACCAGGCTCTGCAACTCGCCCATTCTTCGGTGTACAACCTGCGTTAGTGGACAACATAGGTAACATCATCGAAGAAACCGCTGCAGAAGGTAACTTGGTGATCCTTGATTCATGGCCAGGTCAGATGCGTACCGTTTACGGCGACCATGAGCGCTTTGAGCAAACCTACTTCTCTACCTTCAAAGGCATGTACTTCACCAGTGATGGGGCTCGTCGTGACGAAGACGGTTACTACTGGATCACTGGTCGTGTAGATGACGTATTGAATGTGTCGGGTCACCGCATGGGTACCGCAGAGATTGAATCAGCACTGGTTGCACACGATAAGATTGCAGAAGCGGCGATTGTCGGTATTCCTCATGACATCAAAGGTCAGGCAATTTACGCTTATGTCACGCTTAATGATGGTGAGTTCCCATCAGCAGAATTACATAAAGAAGTAAAAAATTGGGTACGCAAAGAGATTGGTCCAATCGCAACACCAGACGTGCTGCACTGGACAGACTCGCTACCGAAAACTCGCTCCGGTAAGATCATGCGTCGTATCTTGCGTAAGATTGCAACGGGTGATACCAGTAACTTAGGAGACACTTCTACACTGGCTGATCCAAGCGTAGTAGACAAGCTGATCGCAGAAAAAGCAGAACTGGCATAACACCCAGCCCTGTTTTAAACGCTAGCCCTAAAAGCCGCCATTGCATATGGCGGCTTTTTTGTGTGTGGATGCAAAATAAACCACAAAAGAAACGTGGCAATTATGTTGTTTTTGTTAACTGGGTTACAGAAATGGCGGGGGCTATTGGGAGATTAGACCAGTAAATTGCTGCTAATTGCTGTGAATTAGCTATAATCTTGGTCGATTTTTTAAAATTTGCGCGGTTTTAACAAAAAAATCGTGCTGATTTATCGTATATTTGGGAATATAAACGTTCTGCTCACGATAAAGGAAGATAGCAACACAATGTCTGCAAAGTCACGGATTCTTGTTCTAAATGGGCCAAATCTTAATCTATTAGGCCTGCGTGAACCGACACACTATGGTAACAACACCCTAGCACAGATTGTTGACGCTTTAGCGGAACAGGCTCACAAGTCTGGGGTGGAACTTGAACACCTGCAATCTAATCGTGAGTACGAGCTGATTGAAGCGATTCATGCCGCGTACGGCAAGGTGGACTTCATCATTATCAATCCAGCAGCCTTCACTCATACCAGTGTTGCGCTGCGAGATGCACTACTTGGCGTAGCCATCCCATTTATCGAGGTGCACCTATCGAACGTTCATGCCCGTGAGCCGTTCCGTCACCATTCTTACCTCTCTGATAAAGCGGAAGGGGTAATTTGCGGTTTAGGTGCGCAAGGTTATGAATTTGCTCTGTCTGCAGCAATTGCGAAATTGCAGGCAAAGTAGACCAAACACTCTGCAGCCCGTTAGGGTTGTCTTAATCACAAGATAAAAGAGAAAGAAAAGATGGATATTCGTAAAATCAAAAAGCTAATTGAGTTAGTTGAAGAGTCAGGCATTGCTGAACTAGAGATTTCTGAAGGTGAAGAGTCGGTACGAATCAGTCGTCACGGCGCACCCGCTGCTCCAGCACCAATTCATTACGCAGCAGCTCCAGTAGCAGCACCTGCTCCAGTGGCAGCACCGGTAGCTGACGCTCCAGCGATGGCAGCAGAGGCACCAGCAACAGTTCCTGCAGGTCACCAAGTTCTTTCTCCAATGGTTGGTACTTTCTACCGTTCTCCAAGTCCAGATTCAAAGTCATTCGTTGAAGTTGGTCAGAGCGTAAATGCTGGCGATACACTATGTATCGTTGAAGCGATGAAAATGATGAACCAAATTGAAGCGGACAAATCAGGTGTTGTAACTGCAATCCTAGTTGAAGACGGCCAGCCAGTTGAATTCGACCAACCACTAGTTGTAATCGAATAAGCGGGGCTTGCCTTATGCTAGATAAAGTAGTCATCGCGAACCGAGGTGAAATTGCACTTCGTATCCTTCGCGCTTGTAAAGAATTAGGCATTAAGACTGTGGCAGTACACTCGACTGCTGACCGCGATCTTAAGCACGTACTACTCGCAGACGAAACAGTATGTATCGGTCCAGCTCGTGGTATCGACAGCTACCTGAACATCCCTCGCATCATTTCTGCAGCAGAAGTGACCGGTGCGATTGCGATTCACCCAGGTTACGGTTTCCTATCTGAGAACGCAGACTTTGCTGAACAAGTAGAGCGCAGCGGTTTCATCTTCGTTGGTCCTAAAGCAGACACCATCCGCATAATGGGTGACAAAGTGTCAGCAATCAACGCAATGAAAAAAGCAGGCGTTCCTTGTGTACCAGGTTCTGACGGTCCACTAGATAACGACGAAGACAAAAATAAAGCCCACGCTAAGCGTATCGGCTACCCGGTAATCATCAAAGCTTCTGGTGGTGGCGGTGGCCGTGGTATGCGCGTTGTTCGCTCAGAAGGCGATCTTATTGAAGCTATCGCAATGACCCGTGCAGAAGCAAAAGCGGCGTTCAACAACGACATGGTTTACATGGAGAAATTCCTAGAGAACCCTCGTCACGTTGAAGTTCAGGTAATTGCTGATGGCCAAGGTGGCGCGATCCACCTAGGTGAACGTGACTGTTCTATGCAGCGTCGTCACCAGAAGGTTGTTGAAGAAGCTCCAGCACCAGGTATCACTGAAGAGATGCGTAAGTACATCGGTGAACGTTGTACACGTGCATGTCTAGAAATCGGTTACCGCGGCGCAGGTACGTTCGAATTCCTATACGAGAACGGTGAGTTCTACTTCATCGAAATGAACACTCGTATTCAGGTTGAGCACCCAGTAACAGAAATGGTTACCGGTGTAGACCTAATCAAAGAGCAGCTACGCGTTGCAGCAGGTCAGCCACTGTCATTCACTCAGGATGACATCAAGATCCGCGGCCATGCGATTGAGTGTCGTATCAACGCAGAAGACCCAGAGCGCTTCCTACCTTCACCAGGTAAGATTGAACGCTTCCACGCGCCAGGCGGCATGGGTGTTCGTTGGGAATCCCACATTTACACAGGCTACACAGTACCACCTCATTACGATTCAATGATTGGTAAACTGATCACTTACGGTGAGAACCGTGATGTAGCGATTGCACGTATGAAGAACGCACTAGGCGAGATGATCATTGAAGGCATCAAGACTAACGTTACTCTACAAGAGTCAATCATGAATGATGAGAACTTCCAGCACGGTGGTGCAAACATTCACTACCTAGAGAAGAAGCTAGGCCTACAATAAGCCTTCGCTAACCTCATAATAAATGCCCACATCTGTGGGCATTTTTGTTTTGTATAAAGTCTATACTCAAACAAATCGTAGAGTTCTGGTAAACTCTGCGCCACTTCATTCACTTTAAGAGCAAAAACAAATGCCTTGGATTCAAATCAAACTCAACGCGACCAATGAAAACGCTGAGCAAATCGGCGACATGCTAATGGAAGAGACTGGTGCGCTGTCTGTAACATTCCTAGACGCGCAGGATACGCCCGTATTCGAACCTCTACCTGGCGAGACTCGCTTATGGGGCGATACTGACATTCTGGCACTGTACGATGCAGAAGCAGATACAAACTTCATCATCACTCAAATCAAAGCAAGCAGTATGCTAGCAGACGATTTTGCTTACAAAGTAGAACAACTAGAAGACAAAGACTGGGAACGCGAATGGATGGAAAACTTCCACCCAATGAAGTTCGGCGAACGTCTATGGATTTGTCCAAGTTGGCGTGATGTTCCTGAACCAGACGCGGTTAATGTTATGCTTGACCCTGGTCTGGCTTTCGGTACAGGCACCCACCCTACGACTGCACTCTGCCTAGAATGGCTAGAGAGTTTAGACCTATCTGGTAAAACGGTTATCGACTTTGGTTGTGGCTCAGGCATCCTTGCGATCGCTGCGATCAAACTTGGCGCAGGTAAAGTTATCGGGATCGATATTGATCCTCAAGCTCTTCAAGCTTCTCGCGATAACGCAGAGCGCAACGGTGTTGCTGACCAATTAGAAGTGTACCTTCCTCAAAACCAACCTGAAGGCCTGATCGCTGATGTGGTTGTTGCTAACATTCTTGCTGGTCCATTACGTGAACTTGCACCTATCATTAAAGGTTTGGTTAAACCAAATGGTGACCTGGCGATGTCGGGTGTTTTAGACACTCAAGCAGAAGACGTAGCGAACTATTACCGTGATGAGCTTCACATTGATCCAATCGCGGAGCAAAGCGAATGGTGTCGTATCTCCGGTCGTAAGCAAGGCTAGACAAGGTTTTCAGGGCTAATTGTTTGAATTTCATACAAATTACAAAAACAATTTGTAAATGCTCAAATATTAGTCTTTTCACGCAGTAAAAAAATGCGTAAAATGCGCGCCCTTGCTGGTACAGAACTGTGATGACGTTTTGAAAATCGGAAACTATCAACTTAAGAACAATCTAATCGTAGCCCCTATGGCTGGTGTAACGGATAGACCGTTTCGCGAGTTGTGTCTTCGCTATGGTGCGGGAATGGCCGTCAGTGAAATGATGTCTGCTAACCCGAAACTATGGGGAACGTCAAAGTCGAAACAACGCATGGTGCATGAAGGCGAATCGGGCATTCGCTCTGTACAGATTGCCGGTTCCGATCCACAGCTTATGGCCGACGCGGCTCAATTCAGTGTTGAAAACGGTGCGCAAATCATCGACATCAACATGGGCTGCCCAGCAAAGAAAGTGAATAAGAAGCTGGCGGGTTCTGCACTGCTTCAGTACCCAGACATCATCAAAGAGATTTTGACTGCGGTAGTGGACGCGGTAGACGTTCCTGTAACGTTAAAGACCCGTACTGGCTGGAACACAGAAAATAAAAACTGTGTTCACATCGCTAAATTAGCCGAAGACTGCGGCATACAGGCTCTTGCACTGCATGGCAGAACAAAAGCGTGTATGTACAAAGGTGAGGCCGAATACGACAGCATTAAAGCGGTTAAACACGCTATATCCATTCCGGTTATCGCAAACGGTGATATCGATAGCCCGGAGAAAGCGAAGTTTGTACTGGAGTACACCGGTGCAGACGCTTTAATGATTGGACGCCCTGCCCAAGGTCGTCCTTGGATTTTCCAGGAAATCCATCACTATTTGGAAAACGGCACCACAATGGATGAGCTTCCAAGTGAGGAAGTGAAAACCATTATGCTTGGTCATGTTAACGCTCTGCATGATTTCTATGGAGAGTTCTTAGGTCCACGTATCGCGCGTAAGCACGTTGGTTGGTACCTAAAAGAGCATGAACAAGCGAGTGAGTTTCGCCGTACCTTCAATGCTATCGATGCAGCTGAGCTGCAGCTTGAGGCATTAGAGGGTTATTTTGATAACGTTGCATCATAATTAAGAGAAGAGCTAGACCGAATATGTTCGAACAAAATCTGACTTCAGAAGCATTAACAGTAACTACAGTAACGTCACAAGACCAGATTACTCAGAAGCCTTTACGTGACTCTGTTAAAGCGTCTCTTAAAAACTACCTAGCTCAACTAAACGGCCAGGAAGTAACTGAACTATACGAATTAGTTCTAGCTGAAGTTGAACAGCCACTATTAGATACCATCATGCAGTACACTCGCGGTAACCAAACTCGCGCAGCAACTATGATGGGCATCAACCGCGGTACTCTTCGCAAAAAACTTAAAAAGTACGGCATGAACTAATATCAGTTCATACAGTAATTTTGTAAAAAAGGCTTAGTCAGCAATGGCTAAGCCTTTTTTATTAGCTTCAAGCTCCTGGCACTTCAGCTCTTCCAAACGCTTCTCCCTCACCCTGTACAAACATTAGTCAAGTCTGATGCTTTGAACTGTGATCAGTATTGATTGTGAACTCAATACAAACAGATATAATCAACAACTTACATTGGATAAAGGAACTAACCTCATGATTTACAAAGAAAGGGACGATTGGCTTCATGCCATTTTGAATACCCTCCCTGATCATGTCTTTATCCTCAATGAGCAAGGCCGCTATATCGAAAGTTTCGGTGGTACTTACCATTCAAAACACTTCAATGCACAAAGCTACACCAACCTCACGTTAAACGATGTTTTATCGCCGAGTAAAGCCGCTGAGTTAATCGGTTATATTAACGATGTGCTTCGCTCTAACGAGCCTAAGGTCGTCAAATACAGTATGGCTCTGCAAGACCACCTTTTAATGCCAATAGAAGAACTAGAAGCATTAGAGAACCCAGAAGAAACGTGGTTTGAAGCGATCATTCAACCCGTAGAAAGCATTCAAGGTGATGAAAACTTGGTGATTTGGTCCGTGCGTGATGTCACCAAAACGCATCTGCTAGAAAGGCGCCTCAAAGAGCTCTCAGAGACAGATGAATTAACAGGTGTGTTGAATCGCCGAGCATTCTTAACCAGCCTAGATAGGTCTCTGAGCTCGCATTCGCATCCATCTCAAACCCTAACTTGCGTTATGATTGATATTGATCACTTCAAAGAGATCAACGATCAGGTTGGGCACTTCTCCGGCGATCAAGTGATCAATCATGTGGCCAAGATTTGCCAACGTGCAATCCGTGGCACTGACTTTATTGGTCGTTTAGGAGGGGAAGAATTTGCCATGATCCTAACCAACACCAGCGCAATACAAGCCTATGAGATAGCAGAAAGGATCAGACAAGCGATCCAAAACGCGCCATGCAAAATAGATGGTATCGAAATCAGTACAACGGTTAGCATTGGTATCGCGGAGTATGACGGGCAAGTATTGAGCGCAAAAGAGTTAATGGTTAACGCAGATAAAGCCATGTATTACTCAAAACACTCCGGACGTAATCAAGTCACTCTGTATCATGGCAATATTCCTGACGTCAAACTTCAGCACTCTACCAACTTAAGAATCCAAAAAGTTTCTTAACCCTTATCATCCATACTACCCAACATCATCCATACTACCCAACATCATCCATACTACCCAACGTCCCACTTCTCCCTTAAAACGCTCACACTTAGCTCTTATACCTACATCTAGTATGAGGCTAGGCATGCCCAATATGTTTTAACAACGAGCTTAAGGCTGTTCTAGAGGCGTGGAAGGTGGTGACATTGTGAGAGACTAGGTAGTGCGTTAGCACTATCTAATGATCAATATAGTAAACAGGAAAGATATACAGACTTTAGAAAGTGATGTGCCTTTATAGAGGAGTTCTCAAATTTACTTTGCTCCAAATGCAAAAAAGCCCACTCTTTCGAGTGGGCTTCTTCAAATTTAAAGCCTGGCGATGTCCTACTCTCACATGGGGAAACCCCACACTACCATCGGCGCTAATTCGTTTCACTTCTGAGTTCGGAATGGAAGTCAGGTGGGTCCAAATCGCTATGGTCGCCAAGCAAATTCTTTAATCTGGAAAGCTGTTTTTAAATTCTATTTATACACATTCAATGTTCTTGCATTGAGTCCATCAAAACCCCTTGGGTGTTGTATGGTTAAGCCTCACGGGCAATTAGTACAGGTTAGCTCAACGCCTCA
>NZ_LNRD01000022.1:0-54991 GCF_001557775.1 Vibrio sp. MOR3
TGAGGCGTTGAGCTAACCTGTACTAATTGCCCGTGAGGCTTAACCATACAACACCCAAGGGGTTTTGATGGACTCAATGCAAGAACGATTGAATGTGTAGTAGAACTTAAAATCAGTTTTCCAGATTAAAGAATTTGCTTGGCGACCATAGCGATTTGGACCCACCTGACTTCCATTCCGAACTCAGAAGTGAAACGAATTAGCGCCGATGGTAGTGTGGGGTTTCCCCATGTGAGAGTAGGACATCGCCAGGCTTGCTTACTGTTTTTAGATTTTAAAAAATCTAAAGGCAAAACTGAGATTTAGCATTATTTAAGTAAGACTAAGTTTTAGTAACAATTTGTGGAGAGATGGCTGAGTGGTTGAAAGCACCGGTCTTGAAAACCGGCGTACGTTAATAGCGTACCTAGGGTTCAAATCCCTATCTCTCCGCCACTATTAAGAAGCCTCGCTAGAAATAGCGAGGCTTTTTTCATTTCTGATGCTTGGAAATAACTTAAAGTATTTGAATTAACCTCTTAGCCAAACATTAGCACCGATAACAACGATAACAGTTAATCACTCTTTTATTATTCAATTGCGAATAAACCCTTCTAGAACATCTAACCACTCTCTGAATATCTATAAAAGTTTGTTAAGCCTGCTTGTCGTACCCCTATTGATACAGGGCTTTTGTTAACAGAAGTACGTTTCTATTCGCTACTGTCTTCAATGTGAGTCAGCGCTTTTAAGCGGCCTCTGACTTACTGCTGATTAATATGACTACTTTGCTTTAGCTTTTACAATAAACGTTATTTAAGCGTTGTATGGAACTTTCCTCCATCGAGCTGAGTACATAACGTCAGATAGCTCATGTACTCGTATATTTTCTATATCTATCCAATATAGTTATGTTCTGCGAGTGTCGAACTGTCTTCCTAGATATTAAGGTTCAACAAATCTGCTTTGCAGAAAATGATTGAAGTAGCTTCACTTGGTTATCAATGAGATAAGGAAGTCTCGTGGGTATGAGTGACAAAAGCCATCGGTGATGGAGTCTCGTTGCTTTTAGGTGGTAGAGGAACGTTCGCGCTGAAACTATGAAGGGTTTTGATAAATTGCAGGTAATAGAAAAGCCGACAGTAAACTGTCGGCTTTCTACTTTCTGAGCCGCTTAGTTGTTTTGAACTAGCGTTAGAGCTTTACGAGAGACTTCGTGAGCCGCTTTAGTTAGGTTTTGCTTCTCTAGTGTGTCTGCTAGGTAAGCATAGTCAGAAACGTCTGAGCGAAGCTTTAGCGCAACTTCGAAATGTTCTTGTGCTTCTTGCCATTTCTCTTGGCGGAAGAAGAAGTGTGCCAATGCACTTTGTGCTGCTGCATTTTCTGGTTCACGTTTCAAGACACCTTCAAGGAAAACAATCACTGGGTGGCTATCTGGTAGGTTTAGCTCTGGCAGTAATTGGTATAGTTCAGGTGTTGGGCTCTTCTTCAGTGCTTCTTTGATCACAGTGAAGGCTTCGGCATCTGCTTTGCGTGAGATGAGCTCGTGAGCAAAACAACCGATCAGGTGAGCGTCTTGTTTTACCTTACGTGGCAGACTGTTCCAGTGTGAGATAAGACCTTCGCTACCTTGTTGCTGAGCCACTTCGTGTAGCAAACCACATTGAGCTTTCTGAATTAGCTCTGCTTGCTCTTCTTCTGTGATCAGTTTGGCTTTACTTAGTTGAGGCATTAGATCGATTAGTGGTTGCCATAGCTTAAGCTGCATGTAAGTAGTTTTTTGCAGGTTAAGAACAATCGAGTTATTCGCGTACTGGCCTTTTAGTGCTTGTAACGTATCGAATGCAGACTCGAACTCGTTATCACGAATGAACTGTTTCGCGCGAGTCAACTCTACTGCTAAGTGCGCATTTTCTTGTTGGCTTGCTAGCTCTAGGTACTGGTCACGCTTTGTTTTGTCACCTTGACCCTGCGCAGCTTCTGACGCTACTAGGTAGCAAAGCAACGGCATGTCGTGATGGTTTGCCCAGCGTGTCACTTTCTTCTCGGCACCTTTCCAGTCCCCTTCAAGTAGCTTGATGATGCCCTCGTTGGTGTAACGACGAGAACGACGCATTTTACGGACGCTAAAGTAGTTCCAAGTGCTTGAGCTTGCGTAAACCAGTTTCTTGACGACATATTCCAATAGGAACAATGCAGCCAGTGCGGCAATCACAAAAATCACTAGGGTAGTGACACTCATCTCAATGGTTTTATTGGCAATTGAGATCAGGACATAGCCTTGTTGGCCTGAGAATTGAGTGCCAACGAATAGACCGGCACCAAGAACAACAAATAGGAAAATAAGACGAACCATTACTTATCCTCCGTACCTGTCATTGTAGTTACTTCACGACGTAAGCGCTCGCGAATGACATCTGATAGCTGGTTTTGACTTTCTAGTTTCGCTGGGTATTCAACTTCGATGTCTTGTTTACTCAACTGGCTCAATGATTTGTTGAACTCTTTAACGGAATTATCATCTTGGTTGAAGAATGCCATTGCCCATTTGTCCGCGGTTTCCAAAGAGGTGGTGTATATTTCCCCTTGTTCTTGGTAAACCGATTTAATCGCTGTTTCGATCTTGGCTTTGATGTTCTCTTTCAAGTAGAAGTGTTGTTGTGGTGAGAGCAACGGAATCACATTGCCATCACGTGTACGGAAGGTAATGAAGTTCTCTGAGAAGTCTTTTAGTGAGGTCATCAGGTTATCTTGCCAGTTTGCAATATCTTCTGATACTTGTTGCTTCTCAACCGCTGCAGCTTCAGGTAGTAATGCATTTGCGAGAGGCAGTTTGTCTACTTGCTGTTGTAGTGCCGTTAAACGCAATACTAGGCCATCACGGTCAACTAGTGGCACAACACGTAGTTTAGTGATGTCGTTTGCCATTGCTTTACGCAAACCTACAAGGCTGGGATCGTTTAGCGCTGCGATACGCTGGTCTGCGCTTTCCATCAATTGAGTAGCACTTTCTACATCATGCTCTAAAAACAGCTTACGACCAGCCAGTTTTACTAGATAGTCAGCTTCTGCTAACAGCCAATCGTTTGGGCGACGGCCTTTCACATCGGCCACTGCCAATTGTAGGCTTTCAATACTTTTTCGTTGCTGACCAAGAACCACTTCAGCTTTGTGCGTTGCTGTCGTCGCTTTTTCAATAGTTTCTTCTTTTACTTGGTTTAGCTCTTGTTTCATTGCTGATTGAGCCTGCTCTAGTTGGCTCTGAAGCTGAGCGATCTGAGTTTGGTATTCTGATTGCTGTTCGAGCATTTTGTATGTCAAACCACCACCAAAAATAAGTGATAAGACGATAGCCACAGTACCCAGCTTCACGCCGCGTTTGCCTTGCTTCTCTTCAAATTCAACTTTGTTTGGTTCTGCTGGTTTGGTTGGTTCAGCAGGCTTTGAGTCTACCTTTTTAGGCTCAGATTCTTGTTGCGGTGTGTCTTTTTCAGCTAGCGGTGCCGATGCAGTTTGTTCGGAAAGGTTTTTATCGTTATTTTTTTGGTCGTTATTTTTACTTGTCATGCCTATATCCTGTGTAGCTAGGGCTGGAGAGCAGCCAGTAATTCTTGGTTGGATGCACTTCCTGTACATCTGACCTGAGAGAAGCCCCTTTGAATTGCGATGTCAGCGATGCGCTGACTGGGGATATACAACTCTTGTTGATTAAGCCAAACCAATTGTTCTGACGTCAATTGGTTGCACAAATAATCCAGTTGTTCACCACTGGTGACGATTATCTGGTCGATTTGTTGGTTTTTCCATAATGAGACACAGCTTACTGGATCGAATGGGATAAATTCTCTCTTATAAGTCTCACTATAGTTAACTTTTGCTCCGCGTCTCACCAATGCATCTTTAATCAGTTCCCTTCCTCCGTTGCCACGAAGGATTAGAACTGTTTGTTTTTCTACATTGTTTAGTTCGGGAAGCTGCAACAAGTGCTCACTATCACTGACTTGTGGATAGTGTACTTTCTGTTGAGTGCATTTGCTCAAATAGTGTGCTGTTTTTTGACCAACGGCAAGGTATATAGCCTGCTTGGGCCATGATTTAGCGTTGTTCTCTAAGATTTTCTCTGCGCATCGCACCGCATGTTGGCTGACTGCAATAATAATTTGCGCATTTTCGATGTATTTGGAGAGGTGCGTATCGCTGAGATCGGCAACGATGTCGATCAATGGATGATGGATTGCAGTAATGCCGTGCCTTTCGAGCAGAGAGCAAAGCGTGATGCCTTGCTCTCCCGGCCGAGTGACCAACACTGCCATGATTATTCGTGGTCTGCGTACAGCTTGGTTAGTATGTCGCGTGCTCCGCCTTCAAGTAGCTCGTTAGCCAATTGAACGCCTAGTGCTTCGGCATCATTGCGGTGACCACGAATTTCACCACGTACAATTAAGCTACCATCAGGCTCGCCAACCAGTGCGCGTAGCCAAATGTTGTCACCGTCAAGCAGTGAGTAACTGCCGATTGGCACCTGACAACCGCCTTCAAGGGTCAGGTTCATCGCACGCTCACAACGTACGCGATCTGCCGTATCTTGGTGGTTTAGTGGCTCAAGTAGTTTAAGTAGACGTTCGTCATCCACACGACACTCAATACCTACAGCACCTTGGCCTACCGCCGGCAGCGATTGCTCTGGCTCGATAAAGCTACGAATGCGCTCTTCTAGCTCAAGGCGCTTCAGACCTGCTGCGGCAAGAATGATGGCGTCGTATTCCCCTGCATCTAGCTTACCTAGGCGAGTGCCTACGTTGCCACGTAATTCTTTGATAACTAGGTCTGGGCGGTATTCTTTTAGCTGACACTGACGACGCAGGCTACAAGTACCTACAACTGCGCCTTGTGGCAGCTCATCAATGTTATTGTAAGTGTTAGAAACGAATGCATCACGTGGGTCTTCACGTTCACAAATCGTCACCAAACCAAGACCTTCAGGGAAGTCTACTGGTACATCTTTCATTGAGTGCACCGCAAGGTCCGCACGACCTTCAAGCATCGCCACTTCTAACTCTTTAACGAACAAGCCTTTACCACCAACTTTTGCTAGCGGCGTATCCAAAATGATGTCGCCTTTGGTCACCATAGTGACGAGTTCTACCTCAAGACCTGGATGAGCGGCTTGAAGTGCGTCTTTTACAAAGTGTGCTTGCCATAGAGCAAGAGGGCTTTTTCGAGTTGCAATGCGAATTGGCGTGGATTGTGTCATGGTCTTCTCAATGCTGTTTAAGTTTTGCTTAATCGTAACACTCAACGCCTGAAAATCTTAATGTTAGTTAGGCTTCTCTTGGTGTCATGAATGGAATTACATTGCATTATGGAAATAGTGTGACTGGATTCTCATTTAGACTAAGGACTATTATTAGTTAGAGGCGAATACGAGCGACACTACTGCGCTATCAATTTTGCGACTAGTGTGGGGTTTTGAAACCGCAACTATTTGCGGGTGGAAATCTTTACCAACTCTGATGAAAGTGTTAAATTGATCACGTTTTTAGACCTTTTTGGTTTAAAACATCAGCAGATTTTCGTGATTGTTCAACCAAGGAACTTCCCTTGCAGGCTTACACCCAAAAACTTATTCAGCGACTAGATAACCTGAACCAGCAACGGATCGACCGTGCGCTGGCGCTTATGGATTCGCAAAGCCAGCAAGTCTTCCACTTGATTCCTGCCTTGTTGAACTACAACCATCCTGTTATTCCTGGCTACTACGATGCTGACGTACCTTATGGTGTGTTTGGTCTAGAGCTGAACGAACTCCAACAACGATTCCTTGATGATACTCAACTGACGATTGGGCAAGCGCTCAAGACAGCAGAGCTACCTGCGATCTTAGGTTTGTACACTATGGGCAGTACCTCTTCTATTGGTCAAAGTACTTCAAGTGATTTGGATATTTGGGTGTGTATCTCACCGGAGATGGATAACGACCAACGCGAGCTGCTGACCAACAAATGCTTGCTGATCACCGACTGGGCTCAAAGCCAAGGTGTGGAAGCGAACTTCTTCTTAATGGATGAAGAGCGTTTTCGTAGCAACCATTCTGAAGAGATGACTGGCGATAACTGTGGTTCTTCTCAGCATTTATTATTGCTGGATGAATTCTACCGTTCTGCAGTACGTCTGGCTGGACAGCGTTTGTTGTGGCAAATCGTGCCACCAGAAATGGAAGAGTGTTACGACGAGTACGTTGCACAGCTTTGTAAAGATGGCTATATCAATTGTGATGAGTGGATCAACTTTGGTCAGCTTAACCGCATTCCTGCTGAAGAGTACTTTGGCTCGAACTTGTGGCAGCTGTATAAGAGTATCGATTCTCCTTACAAATCCGTGTTGAAAGCGATCTTGCTTGAAGCTTACTCGTGGGAATACCCGCACACACAGCTTCTTAGCATCGACACTAAACGTCGCTTCTTTGCCCATGAGCCTGACTTGTACGGCATGGATGCATATTACTTGATGCTAGAGAAAGTAACGCGTTACCTAGAGCGAATCCAAGACGACACACGTTTGGATTTAGTTCGCCGCTGTTTCTACCTTAAAACCCATGAAAAGCTGTCCCGTGAACCTGATGTAGGTTCTGTAGCGTGGCGCCGTGAAGCCTTAAGCGACATGATTGCGAAATGGCATTGGGATGAATCGGTACTGGCAGAACTCGACGATCGCCGTAACTGGAAAGTTGAACAAGTGAAAGTAGTGCACCATTCGCTACTGGATGCTTTGATGCAAAGCTACCGTAACTTGATTCAGTTTGCGCGTCGAAACGATATTACCTCTGCGATCAGCCCGCAAGATATCAGCATTCTTGCGCGTAAGCTGTACGCGGCATTTGAAGTCCTGCCGGGCAAAGTTACCTTACTTAACCCGCAGATCTCTCCAGATCTTCATGAGCCAGATTTGAGTTTCATCGAAGTAAAAGAAGGTGGAGTGAACAAGTCAGGTTGGTACTTATACAAGCAGCCTTTGATTGCACACCGTATTCTTGGTCAGCCTTGCCTTGAGCACCATGAGTATTTGAGTAAGTTGGTTTCTTGGGCGTTCTTCAACGGTTTGATTACCGAGTCAACGCGTTTGCACGCGGTGGTGCGTGAGGCGCAGTTAGACATCGATAAGTTCTACCAAATGGTGAGTGACCTACGTAACACCTTCTCGTTACGCAAGCGTCGCCCAACCATGCAAGCGTTGGGTAGTCCGTGTGAAATTAGTCAGATGGCGATGTTCATCAACTTTGAAAATGACCCAACGGCAGAGCTGTCTGGCCGCTCACTCAAAGTGGATGTGAAGAACACCGATATCTTCAGCTTTGGTCCTGAACAAATTAACTTGGTCGGCAGTGTTGATTTAGTTTATCGCAACTCATGGCACGAAGTGCGTACACTGCACTTCAAAGGTGAAACCGCGATGTTGGATGCATTGAAGACCATTCTTGGCAAAATGCACCAAGACGCGATTCCGCCAGAGTCGGTGGATGTATTCTGTTACGCGAAGAACATGCGTGGCGTGATGCGTAATATGGTTTACCAACTATTAGCTGAGTGTATCGACTTACGTTTGAAGCCTGTTGAGCAAGAGAAACGCCGTCGCTTTAAAGCCATACGTCTTGCCAACCAAACTTATGGTTTGTTCTTTGAGCGTCGTGGCGTATCGGTTCAGAAACTCGAGAACTCAGTTGATTTCTACCGCAGCATTTCAACCAACAAGCTGAAAGGTTCGCCGCTGTTGATGCTGGATCGTGAGCAAGAGTACCAGCTACCAGAAGTCGTAGATGGCTTTGCGAGTGAAGGTTTAGTGCAGTTCTTCTTTGAAGACACTGACGATGGTTTCAACATCTACGTATTAGATGAGTCAAACCAAGTTGAGGTTTACCACCAATTCAGTGGTTCGAAAGATGAAATGATTGCGTCAGTGAACAGCTTCTACACCTCGGTGAAAGATGACAGTCGTGTATCGTCAAAGTTCATTAACTTTAATTTGCCGCAGTACTACCAAATCATTCATCCGGAAGAAGGGAATACCTACATTATCCCTTACCGTAATGATGGCTGTACGCCAACTCGTCCAACTAAAGCGGTAAATGCGTAAAACGAATAATAAAAAAGAGCACCTCGGTGCTCTTTTTTCGTTTAGGTGACTGGTCGTCACAAATACTCATTTTGCTTATGGCCAATCAATGGTTTCGCCAGCGTGCTTTTCACACTCTTCTTTCACCATTTCAAACAGTTCCATGCCTGTTTTTGAGCAAGTCCATTTGTTCTCGAGTAGCTTGAAATGGAAGCCACCAGATTTCGACGCTAACCAAATCTCATGCATTGGCTCTTGGCGGTTAATGATGATTTGGCTGCGGTCTTCAAATTCTAATGTCATTACGTTGCCAGTGACTTCGTAATCAATGTCTGCGCCTGATTCATCGATGGATTCTTCGATGATTTGCATCTGTGCGTCCACTAGTTGATGAAATTCAGTATCGTTCATCCGTCTATCCTATTGCTTTTCCTGAGTGTGGTGCGATTATAGGGGGCATTGGTTTAATAATCACGATATGCAAAATGAAAAAATTACTTACTGTGTTGTTTGTGATGGTTGCAGCGACACTGGCCGGTTGCGGCCAATCAGGCTCACTTTACATCCCAGATGACGCTCAACAAAACGAGCAGTCACAATAATCAGCCACACCTTAGGGTGAAAACAGGGTTTAGCAGTCGAATTAATTAAGGGAAGCGAATTTTGGATTACTTCAACTATCAGGATGATGGCCAGCTTTGGGCCGAAGACGTCTCACTCCACGATCTTGCCGAGCAGCATGGCACTCCTCTTTATGTTTACTCACGTGCAACGCTAGAGCGTCACTGGAATGCGTTTGATAGCGCTGTGGGTCAGCATCCTCATCTTGTTTGTTATGCAGTAAAAGCAAACTCCAACCTTGGCGTATTGAATGCACTGGCTCGTTTAGGCTCAGGCTTTGATATTGTATCGGGTGGTGAGCTTGAGCGTGTTATCGCGGCTGGCGGTGATGCGAAGAAGGTTGTGTTCTCAGGCGTTGGTAAAACGCCGGCAGAAATGAAACGCGCACTGGAGTTGGGTATTAAATGCTTCAACGTGGAATCAGAACCTGAGCTAGAGCGCTTGAACAAAGTCGCGGGCGAGCTAGGTGTGGTTGCACCGATTTCTCTACGAATTAACCCTGACGTAGATGCAAAAACGCACCCTTATATTTCGACTGGTCTGCGTGACAACAAGTTTGGCATCGCTTTTGACCGTGCTCCGGCAGTATATAAATTTGCTCAGAGCTTACCAAATCTCAATGTGCAAGGTATCGACTGCCACATTGGTTCTCAGCTGACTGAGATTGAACCTTTCATTGACGCTACAGATCGTCTATTAGCGTTGATTGATGATCTGAAAGCACAAGGCATCAACATCCGTCATCTGGACGTTGGTGGTGGTCTAGGCGTGGTATATCGTGATGAATTGCCACCACAGCCTTCGGATTACGCGAAAGCGTTGCTAAGCCGATTAGAGAACCACCAAGAGCTAGAGCTGATCTTCGAACCAGGTCGTGCGATTGCAGCGAATGCGGGTATTTTGTTAACGCGCGTGGAATTCCTAAAACACACTGAGCACAAAAACTTTGCCATTATTGATGCGGCAATGAACGACTTGATGCGTCCAGCACTTTACCAAGCATGGCAAGATATCGTGCCAGTCTCACCACGAGCAGGTGAAGCACAAACTTACGATTTGGTGGGGCCTATCTGTGAAACTGGCGATTTCTTGGGCAAAGATCGAGCGCTAGCACTGCAAGAAGGTGATCTACTCGCGGTTCGCTCTGCAGGCGCCTATGGTTTTGTGATGTCTTCGAACTACAATACGCGTACCCGAGCGGCGGAAGTAATGGTGGATGGTAACCAAAGCCATCTTGTTCGCCAGCGTGAGGAGCTGACCAGTTTGTGGCAGCTGGAACAGATTCTACCGGAGTAACACACAACAAATGCATTTCCACTTTTCCAAAATGCACGGTTTGGGCAACGACTTTATGGTCGTCGACTGCATTACCCAAAACGTGTTTTTCTCCCAAGACTTGATCCGTCGTTTGGCGGATCGTCACACGGGCGTTGGCTTTGACCAACTGCTCGTGGTTGAAGCGCCGTATGATCCAGAAACCGACTTCCACTACCGCATTTTTAATGCCGATGGTAGTGAAGTTGAGCAGTGTGGTAATGGCGCTCGTTGTTTTGCGCGTTTTGTGCGTTTGAAAGGACTGACCAATCGATACAGCATTAGTGTTAGTACCAAGAAAGGTAAGATGATTCTTGATGTTGAAGACGATGGTGATGTAACGGTAAATATGGGCGTGCCTGAATTTGAACCAAGCAAGATCCCTTTCAAAGCGAAGCAAAAAGAGAAAACCTACATCATGCGAGCAGGTGAAAAAACCTTGTTCTGCGGTGCCGTAAGCATGGGCAACCCTCATGTTGTGACGGTGGTTGATGATGTTGATACGGCTGAGGTGGAAGCGCTTGGTCCATTGCTTGAGTCACATGAACGCTTCCCTGAGCGTGTGAATGCAGGCTTTATGCAGGTAGTGGATCGCAACAACATCCGTTTGCGTGTGTATGAACGTGGTGCGGGTGAAACCCAAGCTTGTGGTAGTGGGGCTTGTGGTGCCGTTGCGGTTGGCATTTTGCAAGGTCTTCTGGACGAGAACGTGAAAGTTTCCCTTCCGGGCGGTGACCTACGCATCTCTTGGCAAGGCCCAGGCAAACCATTATTTATGACCG
Source organism: Vibrio sp. MOR3 (assembly GCF_001557775.1). Lineage (NCBI taxonomy): Bacteria > Pseudomonadati > Pseudomonadota > Gammaproteobacteria > Vibrionales > Vibrionaceae > Vibrio > Vibrio sp. MOR3. The sequence continues at coordinate 10,806 of NZ_LNRD01000022.1, forward strand.
GTCCTGCAACGCACGTATTTGATGGTCAATTGTCGTGCTAGTTGAAGAGCAAGAGAGTCAAGTCTCAGAAGTTGAAGCGGATGCTCTGACGGCGGAAGTCGTTGCGCAGTACTTAAAAGACCATCCAGATTTCTTTGTTCAGCGTCCTGAACTGATCGACCGTTTATCGATGCCGCATGTTGATTTGGGCACAGTTTCTTTGGTTCATATTCAAATGAACCGCCAGCGTCAGCGTATTGAAGAACTGGAAGAAGAGATCACGACACTGATGTCGTTGGCGGCAAATAACGATCGCACCTTCTACGAATTCATGGATTTGCAAGGGCAAATCCTCAAGTGCGGTGACTTCAAGCAGGTCATCAACGCCATTGAACTCAAAGCCAAAGATCTTGGTTTGAAGGCGTATGTGTGCCTATTGAGCCAGTGTGATGCTGCGACTCAATTGAGTAAGGAAAGCTACCAACGTTTTGCTACCAATCACTTAAACGGAAAAGACGCTTACTTAGGCCGTTTACGTAAAGTGGATCGCGAGGCGTTGTTTGGGAATATGGATGTTCCAGAAATGGGTTCCTATGTGGTGTTGCCACTCGTGAAAAAGCAGACGCTTGGTGTACTGGCATTTTCTAGCGAGGATGGCGGTCACTTCCAACCAGATATGGACACCTTGTTTTTGCGTCACCTATCCTTAGTAGTGGCACATCTCGCTCAAACATTGGTATGGCAAAGTCACCATGACGACAACTCCCAACACTCCTCTGCCAAATAGTCTTCAAAAGCCTCTTGAACGCTTCTACGAATTCTTGCGAAGCGAAAAGGGGCTTAGCCTGCACACCCAACGCAACTACAAACAACAATTGGAAACCATGGCTCACCACTTGGCTGAGATGGGGTTGAAAGATTGGTCGCAAGTCGATGCGGGTTGGGTGCGTCAATTGGCAGGTAAAGGCATGCGTGAAGGTATGAAAGCCAGCAGCTTAGCGACGCGCTTATCTTCTCTACGCAGCTTTTTCGATTTCCTGATCCTGCGTGGAGAAATGTCAGCGAACCCAGCCAAAGGGGTTTCGGCGCCACGTAAGAAACGTCCACTACCAAAGAACCTCGATGTAGATGAAGTAAACCAATTGCTTGAAGTTAACGAGGACGATCCGTTAGCGGTGCGCGATCGCGCCATGATGGAGCTAATGTACGGCGCTGGTCTGCGTTTGGCCGAGTTGGTCAGCATTGATGTTCGTCATGTTCAATTGCGCAGTGGAGAGTTGCGTGTGATTGGTAAAGGCGACAAAGAACGTAAAGTCCCGTTCTCTGGTATGGCAACAGAATGGGTCGGTAAGTGGTTGCGTGTGCGTGGTGATTTAGCTGCGCCGAGTGAGCCAGCGTTGTTTGTGTCTAAGCTGGGTACGCGAATCTCACATCGCAGCGTGCAAAAGCGCATGGCGGAGTGGGGGCAGAAGCAATCTGTCGCGAGCCACATCAGCCCGCACAAGCTGCGTCACTCGTTTGCGACCCACATGTTGGAATCGAGCAATAACTTACGTGCGGTGCAAGAGTTATTGGGGCACGAAAACATCTCCACCACCCAAATCTATACCCACTTGGATTTCCAACATTTAGCGCAAGCTTATGATCAGGCGCATCCAAGAGCGCGTAAGAGAAGCGACGACAAGTCGGATTAACCAAGGAATCCCATGAAATTCTACCGCCGTATTACGCCTGTAAAGGCGATGACGTTTGACCTTGATGACACTCTCTATGACAACTACCCAGTGATAGTTCGTATGGAGCGTGAGTTATTATCTTGGCTACAACACTATCATCCGGCGGTCGCTCATATGGATAAAGCCGATTGGTTTGCACTCAAGCAACGTGTCGTGCAGCTACAACCTGGGCTGAAGAGTGACGTCACTTTGTGGCGTTTAATGCAGCTCAAGCAAGCCTTCTCCCAAGTGGGTTACGATAACGAAGCGTCCCATGCCGCAGCGCAAGCCGCAGTAGAGGTTGCTTTAGATTGGCGTAACCGTTTTGAAGTACCACAGCAAAGCCTCGATGTACTTGCTGAACTGGGGCAAGAAATCCCGCTGGTAGCAATCACCAACGGCAATGTGGATTTAGATCGAATTGGTCTAACGCCTTATTTCCAACAAGTACTGAAAGCAGGGCCGGATGGTCGTGCGAAGCCGGCGCCGGATATGTTCAGTAAAGCACAGCAGTTTCTGGATTTGCCAAGTGAACATATTCTTCATGTCGGTGACCACTTAGTAACAGATGTTCAAGGCGCGAAACTCGCGGGTTTTGCCGCATGCTGGTTTAATGATATGAATAAAAATGTCATTACTCAGGCAAAAACGCGAACGTTACCTGACATTGAAATCAATAACTTGCAGTCGTTACTCGCGCTTTTGTAATCGCTTTCGCATTAATCCATTCAATCTTAATTCTGACCCTAGAAAAGCCGCCTAAAGCCACGTAAATTACTCTCATCAAAGTAAAATAATAAAACTACTTTCATGTGGTGTGGCTTGATGACGGCAGTGGTAGGGTAAATGCGAGCATTCTCTCAACTGGTTCAAAATGTGGATCAGCTTAATGACTTTTTAGTCACTTCTCAGTGTTGTGCAGATAAACGTTATCTGGTGCAACTCTTATCCACCCAATCACGCGACTCCGCCGTCTCGCTCGCACGGGCAATACTCGAAAGATTACCCAACACGCACATCATAGGTCACAGCACTCGTCACGTTATCTTGGAAGGTGAAATCATTAACCATGGCTGCTTAGTGTGTGTGATGGAGTTTGAGCAAACCACGCTCACGTCTGCGGTTCAGCATTATTCCTTCTCGCCAGATATCGATGGCTACGATCTCAAGCAAGCTTTACAGCTACAAGATAACTCCAAAGCCATTATTAGCTTTTCTGTCCAAATCGAACGCCGTGATTATCCGATGTATCGCGTATTTGATGCCGACGGTCCGAAGGTTTCTGGCGGCTTGGCTCAAACCATCGATGACGGCTGTTGGGTTCTGCATCAAGACCAAGTTTATGACGAAGCGGTTGTCGCGGTTGCCTTGCACAGCGATACCTTGAAAACATGGACGAGCGCGTATTCTGAGTGGAACCCGATTGGCATGCCGCACAAGGTTACTCACGCCAAAGGGACGCGTTTGTATCGTTTGGGGGAGCGTAAAGCGCTGGAAGTGTACAAACATTACCTTGCTGATGGGCACGACCTGACGCTTAATCAACTGCTGAATTTCCCACTTTATCGAGAATCCATTGGGCGCAAAGAGGTGTGTGCCGTGACGGAAATCCATCCCGACGGCAGCATGAGCTTTGATCGCCCTTGGTGTTTGGGTGATGAAGTGCAGTTTTGTTACAACCATCCTTCGTTAACGCTTGAGCAAGTTCGCCATGGGGTGGTGGAGCTTTCCATGCATCAGCCTGAAGCAGTGATGATTTATAACTGCGCATCGCGACTTGATTTTATTGATAGCAGCGATGAAGTTCGCGCCTTCACGGACATTTCCCACACGTCGGGCAGTTACTGCATGGGCGAGTTGTACGGCGAGAATCACCAACAAGAAATTCTGCACCATAGCCTGACTTACTTGGCGATGCGTGAAGGGGATGAAGTTACCGCGCTTAACATGCCACAGCAAGAAGTGAGCACTTCTATTTCTCCCTTGTTTAGTCTGATTCGCAATGCGATTGGCGATCTAAACAACATGAATGCTCACATGGGCTATCAACTCGATCGTCAAGCGAAAAAGCTAGAACAGAGCTTTCGCCGAGATAGCCGCACAGGATTACAAAATCGCGTTGCGTTGCAAGAGCGTTTGATCAGCATTGATACCGATGAGCATTTACTGACACTTAAACTGCTTAACTTTAGCCATATCAACGAAAAGTACGGTTATCGCGTTGGCGACCAACTGTTGAAAGACTTGTCGATGCACTTCAGCAATCGCCTACGTAAACGCCTTGGTAAACCGGCTGCGCTACAACTTTATAGCATTGGTGTTGGTGAGTGGGCGTTCTTATTTAAAGCTGACACCAGTAGTGAAGCGATCAAGCAACACTTTACTCGCTTTGCTGACGCGGTCGAGCAAACCAACTTTGAACCAAGTGGCTTACGAGACATTGATTACCTTTCGATTTCATTGTGCGGTGGCTTGGTTAGCCGTCGTGATTTCCCAACGGCATCGCAGGATGAATTGCTCCTCAAAGGCATTGAAGCACGAAGAGCAGGGGTGCGCAGTAATACTCACATCTGTAATGCCAAAGATATTGAGGTCAATGAAGATGTGCGAAAAGAGCAGTTGGGTTGGCTAAGCTGTGTGAGCCGCGCCATCCTCAAGCAGAACATCATCACCTACAGTCAGCCAATTGTGCACGCTTATAACCATCGTCCTGCGAGCCAAGAGTGTTTGGTACGCATCATGGAAGAGGATGGCAGCATCATTGCGCCGGGGCGTTTCTTACCCATCATTTCTGATACGCATTTGTACACGCGTTTGAGCCGTCACATGATTCGTTCAACTCTCAACTACATGCAAGACCAGCATGGTGACTTCTCAATTAACTTGTCGCCTCAGGATCTACTCAGCGATAAAACCTTGATGTTGCTTGAACATGCTATTACCCAACTTAACGACCCAAGACGGATTGGTTTAGAAGTGTTGGAATCAGAGCAAATCAAAGATTATGGACGAATGATTGAGGTGTGCAGCCACTTTAGAAGCCTAGGCGCACGCATCATTGTTGACGACTTTGGTTCGGGGTATTCCAATATTGATGAGATCCTCAAATTAGAGCCAGAAGTAATTAAGCTCGATGGCAGTTTGATTCGCTACATCGACAAAGACCAAAAGCAGCGCAAGATTGCCTCGCAGTTGGTGCGTTTGTGTCAGGTGTTTAACGCTAAGACTGTCGCTGAGTTCGTGCACAACAAAGAGGTGTGCGACATTGCGCAGGACATGGGGGTGGACTATCTGCAAGGTTATTATTTGGGTGAACCGACACGTTTGTTTTAATGTAGCTTTGCTCTAATTGAGCTTAAGAGCTCTAAAGTTTTGTTTCACGTGAAACAGCATCCAATAAAAAACGCAGCGTTAGAGCTGCGTTTTTTTGATTCTTAAGAATGTTAGGCTTTGAACTCGTGACCACTTTTCTCGGCTTGGAAACGAGGAAGGTATTGCTCGAAGAAGTTCAGCATCTGTTTCTGGTTTTGCTCTTCACCGAGTTGCCCGAGCAATTGGGCAGCCACTTCAAAGGTACATAGATTACCTTCTTGCTGGTTGCGACGCAGTTGATATTGGGAATCGGCTTGAGTGGCTAAGCCCATCATAGCGACGCCCTCTAGCCAACGGCTTTTATTGATCATCTTGCGCGCCTCTTGCCAAGTCGCATCAAGAATGATGTACAGCGGTCGTCTGCTTTGCTCGTTAGTTTGTTGCTGCACTTGTTCAAGTGTCAGGCTCTCTTCACTTGGGAATAGCAGTACTGGCAGTAGGCTTGGATTCGCTAGCGTTTCTAATAACTCCGCTGGTGGTGTTTTTCGGTCCCAAACGACTTGAGTGACATTCAGTTGGCACTGGGCGAGCAGTTTGCCAGTGTTGGTATCGCGCGTCAGTTCATTAGGGTGCATTAACAGCATCAGCGAGTGTTCACTGCTTAACTTAGGCAGCAGTGAACAGATGCAGTTGAACTGGAAGCCACAATGTGGACAAGGCTGCGCCATTACAAGCGCACTCCATCACGAACAGGGCTGATGCCATCTGAGAACAGACGCACTCCGCTGACTTGTTCTTTGCTCGCTTTTGGCGCCAAGCTTGGGTTGATTGGGTAGCTTACGCCTGTGTATTGCATCACGTATTGCCCCGGTGTTGCACCGCCTCCGCTGACATTGAAAATCAGGTCACGCCAGCCGTGCGAGGTTTGTTGACCAAGCATAATTGGGCTTTGCACTAGCGTCATACGGCTGTTGAAGCGCCACTCTTTCTCGTAGTTTTCGAAGACGAGTAGAGTACAACCGCCAGAGCCACACCAATCAAGTTGCACCAGTAATTCTTCATCACCATCGCCATTCAGATCGTAGGTCAGCCAACGGTATTGGTTATTGCTTGGGTTGGTTTGATTAATGAAAAAGTAGTTACGTACCGCCGCATCCACTTTTGAATTAAATTCGGCACTGGATGGCACGTCAGCTGCACCAATTGGATCGTTGTTGCGCTCGGCTGCTGGTTGTTCTGTGCCTGAGTGACGCACTGTTGCTGGATATAGCACTAAACCGCCATCGGCAATGGGGTAAACCAAATTGCCCACTTTCTCTTTGACTGCTTTCAGCTGGTTGCCTTCGCGAGTAAATAGGCGCTCGGTCATTAAGCGTTGTTGCTGGTGGTGAGTCATCAATACTTGGACTTGCGATGGGCTCAGTTGTTGCCAGTAGCCGCGTTCAATCAATGGGGGTTGCCCGTCTGAATAGTTGTATTTGGTTGTCGCACTGTGGTCGCTGTTAAGTGTCATTTGTACTTCAAACCCTTGCGACTGGGTTGACGTTGCTACGTAAGTGTTTACCCACTCGAGTGTTGAATCTACGTTGGCCGCCATACCGCAGCCTTGGTAGGTTTTATCGTCATGCGCTAGTGTCGCTTTCCAGCCGTAGAGAGAGTTGTTCATGGTGTCTGAACACAAGTTCTCGGTCATGCGTAGTTCGCCGTCATCCAGTTGGTAAGTACGCTGACGAGGTTGCAATTTACTGCTGTCGATTTTTAGCGTTTGTGTCGACTTGCCCATTTGCTGGAACTTGAGTGTGTTGCCTTCAAAGCTGGCAGCCCAAGACGGTTCATTACCAAATACGCGAGTAGGTTTGCTGGTCTGTTTGCAGCGATGCGGATTTTCTGTGGTGAGGAAGTTCACCTGCTCAACCACAAAGTTAGCATCGAAATCTGCAGAAAAACCGTCGACGCCTGGTGGATTGAGGTGACCAATCACTTCACCATACATGGTTTGATAAGGTTCGTTGGTGATGGCCACTGCACGTTGGATTTGTTGTGGTGACAGTTGCAGCCAGTATTGTTTGTCGCTGCCACAAGGTGTGATGTACTGGCTTTCATGCCCAATCACGACTTCACCACGCAGCATAAAGGTTTGAGGTAAGATGGTTTCTGGCTTATCTAAGGACGCAGGCGGAGTGGTTGGTGTGTCTGCATCGGACTGCTGTGGTTGCATGCTACATGCTTGCAGGACCAGCAGTGTGGCTAATGCCACTGGGTTTTTCAAAGCCTTCATGTTATATCTTCCTCATTACTCAATCTGCATCGGATGGCATTATGGCATATTGGTTATTTAAAACAGAACCAGATACCTTTTCTATTGACACGCTTCGAACCCAAAAGGTTTCATGTTGGGAGGGAGTTCGTAATTATCAGGCGCGTAATATGATGCGTGACCAAGTTAAATTGGACGACTTGGTGCTGATTTACCATTCCTCTTGTAAGAACGTGGGTGTGGCAGGTATTGCCAAAGTGACTCGTGAAGCGTATCCCGATCATTTCCAGTTTGACCTTGAGAGCGATTATTACGATCCAAAATCCGACCCAGAAAATCCGCGTTGGATAATGGTGGATATTGAGTTTGTGCGTAAGACTGAACGCTTGATTCCGTTGTCGGTCATGAAGGCGATGCCAGAGCTAGAAAACATGCCATTAGTGAAACGCGGCAATCGCTTATCGATCATGCCGGTGAGCGAAGAAGAGTGGCAAGCAATCCTCGGTAAAGAGAAGTTGCCGAGTCAGCGATAAAAGAAAAGGGCTGCATAGTGCAGCCCTTTGTGATTTTGCCGATAACCTGCTGTTGGTAGCCAATACAGGTTATAGCAGATGATCTTGCAGGTAGTGTGCAACCGCATCGTCGGCGTTGCTGCCGATCACTTCATTGTTTGGTAGTGCTTTCATCACTTTCTCGTGAGAGGTGCCCATCACCAAACCTTTACCCGCCATCGATAGCATTTCTACGTCGTTCATGCCGTCACCAAACGCAATGGTGTTTTCTAGTGTCAAACCAATTGATTCTGCCACTGCTTTTAGAGCGTCACCTTTAGAAACACCCGCACTCATTACTTCCAGACACCAAGGTGTTGAGAATGCGATGTTTAGTCGATCGCCAAACTGTTCACGCAGCTTCGTTTCGAAGGTAACAAGGTGTTCATGGTCTTGCGCTGGGTGGGTGAAGAACACTTTTGCAATGCCGTCTGTTGGCGCATTGTCTTGGTCGTACAACTTGTAAGTGAACTCTTCGTGGAAATCACGCAGTTGTTCGTCGTCTTTGTTCAGCAACCAGTCGTCATTTTGATACATGTGGATAAGTATTTCAGGATCCGTTTTGATCGTGTCGATCACCGACTGCACCAAATCTTCTGGTACGTTCTGGCTGTACATCTCTTGATCATTCTGGTCGTGCACACGAGCGCCGTTTGAAGTGATCATATAAGCCGGAATACCTACCGTGCGACGAATGCTTGCGACGTCTACGTGGTGGCGACCCGTTGCAAAGACAAATGTGTAGCCTTGTTCATGCAGCGCTTTGAGCGTCTCTTTCGAGTAAGCGCTTAGCTGGTGGTTTGGTGCGAGTAAAGTGCCATCCAGATCTGAGGCAACGATTTTAGTGATCTCTTTGCAAGGTAGCGATGTGCTCATGAAGCCCTCGTAAACGGTTCGGATAGAGTAGAACAGGTTGATTGCACACGGAGCGCAGTAGATTGACTAGGTCGTACTGCTCCGAGTGCGGGGAACATGATGAAGTTTACGCCAAAATAAGGAGGAAAAAGAGGGTAAATCGCGGACCTCGTATTTCCTCTTTAATTCATTTTATGCGCTTTGAGCACGCATAAAGGAAAAGACAGCGTCCAGAGCTTGGTTACGATACTGGTCTTTTTCGAACAAAATTTCGTGCTCTGCACCAGCAATCGAAACTAGGCTGGCATTGGGGTTGGTCTTACTTAGTTTGTCGATAAAGCGTTGCTGCGCTGCGTTACTCACGATGCGATCGTTACCTGACTGAACCAATAAAACCGGAACTTTAATTTGGCGTGTCAGCAAAATACATTGCTTAGCAGCCATTAACCCTTGCCATACCCAACGTGTGCTTGGCCCCCCGACTTGCAGTTCGGGCTTGTCGTTGTATAAACCACGGAACCAATGATAGCGATCGTAGCTTTGGCTAAGGGGGTTATCTTCAAACGGTTTTGTGTAATACGCTTTATGTCCCGGAGCATAGCTAGGCTTTGTCGAAACTGCCGCTAAGATTTGGCTGACCGGAATCGCGATAGGGCTGAGATACCAAGGTAGGTTGATACCAAACATTGGGGAACTCAGAATCAAACCATCAAAGTTGTGTTCTGGATGCGTTTGCAGATAGCGCGTGGCGATCGCACCGCCCATTGAGTGGGCAATGATAAAACGCTGTTGGTATCCGCTTAAATCAAGCTGCTGCAGCACCAATTCCATATCTTCAATGTAATCATTAAAGTCATAGACGTGACCCATGTCTGAGTCTGGAATTAAGCGATCTGATAAACCTTGTCCTCGGTGGTCAAACGAATACACGTCATAACCCTGTCGGTACAGGTCGTAGAACAGTTCTTGGTATTTCCAGGAAGCTTCAATGCGACCGTTAACGATCAGCACGGCTTTTGTGTGCTCAGGATTGGTGAGTTTGCACCAGTAGATTTTCTTTTTCTCTGTCCCTTTTACAAAGCCTTCTTGGCGTTCTTGCCAAAGTGCTGCGATTGGACCACCTATTGCTTGCTCAAATAAAGTCTCTTGAGTATAAGTCAAAGGTGAATGGTTAATAGCCATTAGTCGATTACCTAAAGATACGTTGTTACCGCGACGTATCATCGAAGAATTATTGAGGAAATGCAATGGATACCCATGTTTGGTTAGCCTATGTGGTAACAGCAATTGTTTTTAGTCTGGCTCCGGGATCTGGTACCGTCAACTCGATCAGTAATGGTCTGAGTTACGGCACGCGTAAGTCATTGGGTGCTATCGTTGGTTTACAAATCGGTTTGGCGATTCATATTGCTCTGGTTGGTGCTGGTATCGGTGCGTTGGTCGCTCAATCGGCAACGGCATTTACCGTGATCAAGTGGGTGGGAGCGGCTTACCTTGTGTGGCTTGGCATTCAAAAGTGGCGTGATACATCCGGCTTGGTTGCGACCGAAAGTCACCAAACCATGTCAGGTACTTCTCTGTTGTACAAAGCCATTCTTATCAACCTGACTAACCCGAAATCGATCGTATTCTTGGTGGCACTGTTTCCACAATTTATTGACCCAGCGAAAGACCAACTGACTCAGCTGTTGGTTTTGGGTGTGACCACAGTGACCATTGATGCTTTTGTGATGCTGGGTTACACCAGTTTAGCCGCACAAATGGGGCGTTTTATTCGCTCAGATAAGATCATGGGCAAAATTAATAAAGTATTCGGTTCAATGTTCATGGGATGTGGTGCATTATTAGCGGCAGCTAAGTAATAAGTTATAAAAAGCACAATAATTTCGAATGAAAAATGCGTATGTCGCCCGCCAGCCTATCTTTAATCGAAAAAGACAGACGCTGGGATATGAGTTGTTGTTCCGTGATGGTGAAAGTAATGCCTATCCTGCACACATCGATTCAAACAGGGCGACATACCGATTGATAGTAGAGAACTTTCTCTCTGTCGGAACCAATCCTCTGATTGCATCTTCACGATGCTTCATCAATTTTCCTCACCAAAGTTTGCTGCGTCGGTTGCCTAGAAGCTTGCCGAAAAACAAAATCGTGGTTGAGGTACTCGAAACCTGCCAACCAACCGATGAACTGCTTGAAGCCATTCGTGAACTTTATCGTGAAGGCTATTTGATTGCGCTTGATGACTTCACGTTGACTGACGAATGGCGTCGTTTCTTACCGTATGTCCATATCGTGAAACTCGATATCATGGCGATGGGGCTAAAAAAGGCATGCGACTTAGTTAAGAAGCACACTAAAAAGCGCACCAAATACCATTTCTTAGCTGAGCGAGTAGAAACCGAAGCTGAGTTTGAAGCGACCAAAGAGGCAGGCTTTAAATTCTTCCAAGGCTACTTCTTCAGTAAGCCAGAAGTGATGCAGACTAAATACGTGAGCCCCGAGCAAGTTCTGGCGCTTAAGTTATTTAGAGAAGTGTGTGTTCCCGATCCTGACTTCGACCGGATTGAAAACATCATTACCCAAGATGTCACGCTGTCGTACAAGCTACTGCGTTTTGTGAATACGCAATCGACCACGTTAGAAGTGACCATCACTTCATTCCGTCAAGCGTTGATTTATTTGGGGCAAGAGAAACTCAAAATGTTTGTCTCGTTAGTGGTAGCGTCTTATATCTCCAGCACGAAACCGCGCGAGTTATATAACTTGTCTCTACAAAGAGCACAATTCTGCGAGGCCATGTCACGTTATCGACCTCTTTCGCATCTCAACGAGCAGGGCTTTATGGTTGGCTTGTTGTCGATTCTCGATGCCATGCTCGATTTGTCTGTCGAATCTTTAGTTGGGCAGTTGCCGTTAAGTCCTTCCGTGCAGCAAGCTTTGTTGCATCGCCAAGGTGAATACGGCGCGTTACTGGCAATTGAAGAGTGCTACGAGCGTGCAGACTGGGCTGGCGTGGAGCAATTCTCCCAGCAACTTGGTCTTTCTGTTGATGATGTGAAGTCTGAACTTGGCGAAGCTGTGCGCTGGAGTCAGACCTTTTCTGGCGCCTAATCTGATCAAATATTAAACTTTTATTACAGTCGAGCACGATCGCTTGACGGCATCCTCTTTTTAAATAACTATATACGCATATCCATATATAGGTATGTAAGTATGCTTCCACATCAGTTCTTCAAACTTCTTTCCGACGAGACTCGTGTGCGTTGCTTAATGCTGGTGGTTCGTGAAGGGGAAACTTGTGTTGGTGATTTAGCTCATGCGCTACAACAAAGCCAACCAAAGATTTCTCGCCATCTGGCTCAGCTAAGATCAAATGGTATTTTAGTTGATAAACGCCAGGGGCAATGGGTGTACTACGAGCTGTCAGATCAATTACCGGGATGGATGCAAAAATTGATTGATGACTTGGTAGCCTCGAATTGCTTGAAGCAAGAGTACCAAGAAGATATTTCACGTTTGCAAGACAAAGCTCGTGCAGCGTGCTGTTAACCAGCGAAAGCTTAAAGGTAGAAGATTATGACGATTAAAGTAGGTATTAACGGTTTCGGTCGAATTGGTCGTTTGGCATTACGCGCAGCGTTTGATTGGCCAGAGCTAGAGTTCGTGCACATCAACGATGTAGCGGGTGATGCAGCAACTCTTGGTCACTTACTTGAGTTCGATTCAGTTCAAGGTCGTTGGAATCATGCAGTGCAAGTTGAAGGCACAGACATGGTGATTAATGGTAAGCGCATCACGACTTCACAAGAGCGTGATATCGATGCTGTGAACTGGGGTCAATGTGATGTTGTGATTGAAGCAACGGGCGTTCATCGCAAAACCTCATTCCTAAACAAATACCTAGAACAAGGCGTAAAACGTGTTGTTGTTAGCGCACCAGTAAAAGAAGACGGTGTAGCTAACATCGTAGTGGGTGTGAACGACCACATCTTCGATCCTGCGCAGCACCGCATTGTAACCGCAGCGTCTTGTACAACTAACTGTATTGCACCAGTCGTGAAAGTGATTCACGAGAAACTGGGCATTGAGCAATCGTCATTCACAACGATTCACGATTTAACTAACACACAAACGATTCTGGATGCGCCGCACAAAGACCTACGTCGTGCACGTGCATGTGGCATGAGTCTGATCCCAACCACTACGGGCAGTGCAAAAGCGATTGTTGAAATCTTCCCAGAGTTGAAAGACAAGATTAACGGTCACGCGGTTCGTGTTCCTCTAGCAAACGCCTCACTTACTGACATCATTTTTGATGTGAAACGTGATACCACGGCAGAAGAGGTTAATGCACTGCTGAAAGAAGCTTCTGAAGGCGAGCTAAAAGGCATCCTTGGTTTTGAAGAGCGCCCATTGGTCTCTATCGATTACAAAGGCGACCAACGTTCAACGGTCGTTGATGCGCAATCAACCATGGTTGTGGGTTCTCGTATGGTGAAGATTTACGCTTGGTACGATAACGAAATGGGTTATGCGACGCGTACTGCAGAATTGGTTCGTAACGTTGGTATGGCATAAGGAGTTTTAAGATGTCTCATCCTACATGGCAATTAGATTTAGAAACGGGCGCTTTGGTACTGACTCCATGTCCTGGTACCAAAGGTGTAGAACTGCAAGCTTCGCTAGAGCAGCTAAAAGCGCAAGGCGTAGAAGTGATTGTTACTGCCCTTGATAATGCTGAATTAGCAGCAAAAGACGTGTCTGCGTTGGGCGAATTAACCCAACAGTTGGGCATGAAATGGTTCCAAATTGAGATTGAAGATGATTGTGCTCCGGACGAAGAGTTCGCTGCAAAATGGTCACAAGCGAGTCCTGAGCTGCACGCGATTCTTGCTCAAGGTGGCAAGGTTGCCATGCATTGTATGGGTGGCTCTGGTCGCACAGGTTTGTTCGCTGCGCACCTACTGCTAGAGAAAAATTGGGTGCTAGAAGACATCGTGCGTGAAGTGCAAGCGCTGCGTCCTGGTGCTTTCACAAAGCCAGTACAAGTTGAGTACATCGAGCGTGTGGTTCAAAACGCTTGATCAGCTTATATAGCTTTTGGAACATCATGTTCTAAAAGCTCTCTTTATGCCGTAATGGCTTACCAATTTATGTGATTCTTGTTTACTGATTCTGTGTTTAAGTCATTGTTTATTAATAAATAAAATTTAGATTTCTCATCAGTTATTGTTTCACAATTTAGCGCCAGCATTGAGATGACTCAATGCTGGTGTTCAGGTCATAGAGCATTTGGTACATCATGATCTAAATGCTCTAAACACTGTACATCTGAGGTCGTTATGATTTCAAAACTAAGCAAAAGTATCCGTCAGTATATGCTGGTGACGTTCAACTATTGGAACTTCACCGTGACGGATGGTGCACTCCGTATGTTGGTGGTGCTTTACTTCCATGACTTAGGCTACTCAAGCTTAGCCATTGCTTCGCTGTTCCTTTTCTATGAATTTTTTGGCGTAGTGACCAACTTGGTTGGTGGCTGGCTAGGTGCTCGACTTGGTTTGAACAAAACCATGAACGTCGGCTTAGGGATGCAGATTTTTGCCTTGCTGATGTTGGCTGTGCCCAATGCTTGGTTGACCATTCCTTGGGTAATGGCGGCGCAGGCAATTTCAGGTATTGCCAAAGATTTAAACAAGATGAGTGCCAAGAGCGCGATCAAAACTTTGGTGCCAGACGAGCAGCAAGGTGCACTTTATAAGTGGGTTGCGATCTTAACGGGCTCAAAGAATGCGCTGAAAGGTGCGGGTTTCTTTGTTGGTGGTTTGTTGTTGTCGGCGTTTGGTTTCCAAACTTCGATGGTCATCATGGCAAGTGTGCTGGCTGTTGTGTTTGTATGCAGCTTGATCTGGCTAGAATCGGATATGGGTAAGGCGAAGAGCAAACCTAAGTTCCGTCAAATTTTCTCTAAGTCAGAATCGGTGAACATTCTTTCCGCTGCACGTATGTTCCTATTTGGTGCTCGTGATGTGTGGTTTGTTGTTGCACTCCCGATTTATCTTGGCAGCGTGTTTGGTTGGGAGCACCTGATGGTAGGCGGCTTCCTTGCGGCTTGGGTGATTGCTTACGGATTCGTTCAAGGTTTTGCGCCTCGTATTACTGGCAAAGCGCAAGGTCGAGTGCCAGATGGCAGCGCGGCTCTGATTTGGGCAGGAATCCTTGCCGTCATCACTGGTGCGATTGCTTATGGCGTGCAAATCGGTTGGCAACCAGAGCTTGTTATTGTGGTGGGCTTGATGATTTTCGGTGCTGTGTTTGCGGTGAACTCATCTCTGCACTCTTACCTGATCGTTAGTTATGCGAAAGGCGATGGTGTTTCATTGGATGTCGGCTTCTACTATATGGCGAATGCGATGGGACGTTTGATTGGTACGGTTCTATCCGGTTGGATTTACCAAGAAGCGGGTCTAGCGGCATGTTTGTGGGTGTCATTTGCTTTCTTAGCGCTAACAACTCTAATTTCTATCAAGCTACCAAAGGCCAAAGTGGTTACGGCTTAAATCGGCTTACGACTTAGAAATAAAAAATGGCTCCATATTGGGAGCCATTTTTGTTTTTACGATTCAGTATCGCAAATCAGCAAGTTATGTTTATGGGCAAAGACGACCTTGTTGTGCAGGTTGCGTCATTTCCATATCACCTTTCAGTGAGCGGTAAACGATGGTGTTCCATACCTCACCATTGTCCATTTCGAATTCAATGGCGTAGTTAAGACCATTCACCACTTGAGTTCGTACGCTTAAGATCTCTTTTAGCTTAGCTGCGGTGTTCATCTGACCAAGTACAAAGTCGAGTGCTTGCTGAGCTTCAGGTGTTACTTCACCTTGTGACCAGCCGCCAGCAAGGTTTTCAGCGCTGCAGATAGGGTTCGCTTCCGATTGCGATTGTGTTGGTGCCACGGTCTCTTCCTTTTGATTACATCCAGCTAAAGCCACTACACAAACCAGTGATGCTAATAATGTTTTCTTCATAAAGACCTCTCTTAATAATCTGTTCAGCATCCTAATGGAATAAATCGGTTAAATCTGTTTCATATCCGAGAAAGCTTAGGGCTGCTGATCTCATTTGTACAATGAGATTTGTGACTACCTATTTTGCAAATCAATGATATTGGCGCGTCATCGCTGAGTTAAAAATAAGCAAAAACAGATTGTTAACTATTTAACTGGATGAAAATTACCCTATGCTATAAACGTGAAGTCACTCAAAGTAGGTAAGGGTATGAGAGAAAGGGTTCTATTTTTCGACTTATTACGTTGTGTCGCTGCCATCGCAGTGATCGCGATTCATGTGCTAGCGCCATATCGTAATGAGTTGGGAGTGATTCCGTTTGACCAATGGTTGACGGCTGTCGGGGTAAACAGCGTGACTCGCTGGGCAGTACCTGTATTCATTTTGATTACTGGTGCTCTAATGCTCAGTGATACACGACCTTTTGATGCCAAGTACTACGTTAAACGGCGTTTAGGCAAAGTATTAGTACCTTTTCTTATTTGGTCGATGTTTTATGCCTACTTGTCGGGTTGGACAGCACAAGGCTTCGATTTTGAAACGGTTAAAGAAGTGGTGAGTAACAGTCCACATCACGCGACTTACTATCACCTCGGATTCTTCTATTACTTTATTCCGCTCTATTTTGTTATTCCGTTATTCCAATGGGTGGTGCGTAACTGCGATGATAACGTTCTCTATGCATATCTTGCTGTTTGGCTGCTGACCAGCACTTTGTTCTTATTTAAGATTGATGGCCTTTGGAGCAATCAATACTGGCTTTACATGGGATATTTGCCGCTCGGCTATGTGCTGTTTCAGAAAGTGCCTCTTAATCGCACCACTGTCAGCATTTTTACTGGGCTTGGGCTCGTGGCGTTGGCGGTGACGTTTACCATGGTGGTGGCCAACAGTTTAGAAGCTGATAAATATACCGTAGGTCGTTGGTTTTCATACAAAACACTGAATGTGATTCTCGCAGCGTCTATGATCTTTATGCTGTGCCGCTACTTTGGTGAAGGTCTAACACCTAAAGTGCAAAAAGTGGTGAGCTTTATTAGTCAGCACAGCTTAGGAATTTATTTGTTGCACCCAATCTTCTTGTGGCCAATGAAAGCGTTTGGTTGGTATCAGGGACACCCAGCCTGGGTAATACCAGTTTGGATCGTTTTGAGTGGAGCTGGGGCCTTGGCGATGAGTTACTTGTTCTCTAAATCAGCCAAGACCCGTTGGCTATTACCTTAGATTAGCGTTTTAAGGCGAAGTGAAGGAATTTATCGCCACAGTAAGTCAGTGTGCCTTTATCACCAGGGTTTAAGGCGTGGTAATAGTGCACACCGATTTGAAACTCGCGTTTCGGGCCAATCGAGCCGCGCTGAACGTAAATCCAATATTCCTGATCGTCTTGTCCAGGTTCTGCTTCTGGTACTTCTATCGCTTGTTTATCGAGTATGGTGACTTGAGCGCTTTGTTCAGGCGCGTCTTCGCCAAAGTAGTGCTTGCTGTAGAAGCGAAAGAATACCCAAGCTCCGAGAGCAATCAGGGTGAATAGAGCCAAAATAAGTGAGATTGGCATGATAACCTCCAATGTTTCATTGGCATCTATTTTACAGAACTCCCTGATTAAACTATGAGTTGAGATAAATTATTCGTGATCTAGTAAAAGGGATGTAGGTTTTATTCGGCACACTTCACATTTTATATGCGTGCAAGAGCACAATTTAAAAGGAAATTTGCACTTAACGACTCGAAAAAACTCTGAATTTGTAGAAGAATGAAATGACAGACACAGGAAGGGTCAAGTAAGGAGGGTTACGATGTCAGATATTGAGAAAGTAGTCATGCGTACCCGAACGATCGAAAAACTTCTGCGTACTCAATACCACGCGGAAGGGAAAGGGTTGCATCAACTGATTACCAGTTGTGAAGAACGCTTACCGCATGATGTCGTTGCAAAACTGCGCTTTATTGCGACGGTCCGTAACAAAGTTGTCCACGAAGAGGATTATAAACTGGATGACAGAAAGGGTTTTCTTGCTGCATGCGATGCGTGTGAAAAGGAACTCACACCGAGAAGTTCACGCTTTATTTGGCGAGCTGCGATTTTGTTAATGGCCTTGATTACGCTTGCTGCACTCGGTTTTTACTACATGCATTGGGACATACTAGTTAAGCATCTGTAGACGGCAAAATTTGAATAATAAAAAAGGGACGCGAAAGCGTCCCTTTTTTATTGGAAACAGTAACTTAGTACATCATTGGCAGTGTCATTAAACCAACAACCACTGCAATCATTACCAGCCCTTGTTTTTGAGAAGAAGAAATCATAACACTACCCCTAAAATCATTGATGAACTCGATGTAAATAATATAGCACTGTTTTTGAGCTTTGATCAACTTAAAAGCGGAAAAGTTTTCAAAAATCGCACTTAACTAGGGTGTTTTTACCCTAAATTGACTAATAAAACTGTGTTTTTTGTGCTGCTCTTTAAATGTTCGACTTGTTGTTTTTGTCTTCTTTTTGTCTTTAAGTTGCTGATTTTATTGTGTTAAATATGAGTAATGTTATGATGAAATAGTGTTTCTTGTATCAGTGTGGATGTTGGTTGGCTATTTTTGCTGAATTTCTCAAAAGTTGAGAAAATTATGTTTTGTGTTAACGAGAGTCACTCTTGTAGACGTCTATTGTGCTCAACTTTTCCTATCTGATGAGAAAATCTCAATGCGATAAGGGGGTAGCTATAATCCATGCTAGTTAAGGTTGGGTTTTGATGGTTTTTCTTATCTATGCTTATTTATATCAGTTACTTATGTGTTTTTGATTGAACTTTTATACTCTCAGATTATTGGGCTAATCACGGTTTGTATTGTTGGGAGGAGGCATTTTTGCCTTTCTGAGTGGTCAGAGGTGGTGGATCTGACTTTTGTGTTGGTTATTTGCCCGTAACGGTTGTATAGCGAACAAATTGATGGTTTGTTTTTCAATTTCTGAAGGTTAGAGTTCTGATGAAATTATCGATAACAAACAGATTCAGATAGCTCAGTTCAATGATTGTGAGAAAAACGATAATCAGTAATTGAGCCAGTTACGTTTACAAAATGTTGTGATTCGCTAGCGAGATCCAACTTTCGCTGATAATGCCTTTACATCAAGATTGGTCTACCTAGACTAGCGGCGAGATTACGTGAAAGGTGTATACGGCATGTGGAGTTGGTTAGCGATAGGGCTATCAGGGTTATATTCCGTGTTGGGGGCGAGACAAGCCAATCCAACGCAGTCTCTGGCATTTAAAATCTTTACTCTGTTGTTGCTTTTGATCTTAGCGTTGACTGAAGGCGCATCTGCAGTACCTACCTACTGGATCGCTGGTGGACTGTTGGTCTCTGTATTTGCCGATACACTGCATTCCTTTAAATCTCGCAAGCCACTCTACTTTGCGGGCTACTTACTCGCTCAAATCCTTTATAGCAAATCATTTTGGGTTCAGCTCAATGGGGAAATTGTTTGGTGGTTACTCGCATTGCTGCTTGCTGCTAGTGTTGTGGCGTTCTTCTTATTGCTACCACAGCTCGATTCCATGGTTTTTCCTGTTGTGATCATGGGCATCATGTTGGTTCAGCTTGCTTGGGCGGCGGGGGAAGTTTGGTTGCAAGTACCAAGTTTTGCTAATGCGCTTGGGTTTAGTGGCACCTTAGTTATGATCTATTCAGCCTTGGCGTATGCGATACATGGTTATCGTAAACCGATGAAACATGCCTATGTTTGGGTGAGTGGCAGTTATTTCTTGGCTCATGCACTAATCGTTGCATCTATCATTTACTAATTTAGGTCAAAGTAAGCGGTCAGGTTTTGCGTAAACTAGACGGATTCAACTTAATAACTGGAGTCGATGATGACCGAGATTCATGCTCACAACTTACTTAACCTACTTCGAGAAACGCCAATGGATCGTGATGAGCTGGCAGCTCACTTTGGTACAGATGTGCGTTTCCATACCTGTAAGCTGAATGATCTAGACTTAGATGCATTGCTAGAATTCTTGCTAAAGCGCGAAAAAGTACGCGAACTGGAAGGTAAGTTTGTCGTGAATATGGCACGCGTTTGTAACCACTAAGCTGCGGCTAAAAATTGTTGATGGAGGCGAAGCATTCATTTCGTCTTCTATCATATCTTCACTGAATCACTTTGTTATACTGGCCGCCAAATTTTCAGTCGAGGCCAGAACATGGATATTCTTTCAGCAGCGACCATGCTGTTTCTTATTATGGACCCACTCGGAAATCTTCCGATTGTGTTATCCATTCTCAAACACCTTGATGCAAAACGCCGCCGTAAGGTGCTGATCCGTGAATTACTGTTTGCCTTGATGATTCTGATGCTGTTCCTTTTTGCGGGACAAAGCATTTTGAGTTTCCTCCATGTTCAACCGGAAACGCTGAGTATTTCTGGCGGGATCATTCTTTTCATCATCGCGATTAAGATGATTTTTCCAAGCGCAGGTAGCATTACTGGCCTTGCTGCAGGTGAAGAGCCGTTTATTGTGCCGATGGCGATTCCTATGATTGCTGGCCCTTCAGTGATCGCAGCGTTGCTTTTATTGTCTTCTAAGCATCCAGACAAAATCATGGAGCTGTCTGCTGCTGTGTTGATCGCTTGGGGTGCAACTTTCTTCATTTTGATGTTCTACAGTTTCTTCCATCGTATTCTTGGTGAGCGCGGTCTGAAAGCTATTGAGCGTTTGATGGGTTTACTGTTGGTGATGATCTCAACCCAGATGTTCCTCGATGGCGTGAAGAGCTACATGGGCTAAACCTCCGTCAATTTGATGAATACAAAAAAAGCCGCTCATGTGAGCGGCTTTCGTTTATTTGTCTTTTTACATCATGTGCTTCCGACGAATATCGAGAAGAGCAAAGATGCCGAATATCAAAATGGAGTACTTTTCCCAACTGCTCATCTTAATCTTGTCGCCAAATGCGCCAATGAAGATTGCCATTTGCAATCCATGCATGATGAACAGAAAAGCCGTCATGATGTACAACGCAATGGCCGCTTTGCCAGGGAAGGGCATAAAGAAGTTGAGGATCAATATGAACCAGACGAAGGCGATGGCTGCTTTAGCCAGTATCAATAATGCTTTCATTTAACTATCCTTTTAAATTGGGGCTTTAAGCTGATGTGCGTTCATACAGACGGTAACTGACCTGGCCTGCGGTTTTCTCTCGGTGCAGTCGCCAGTTGTCAGGAAGCCCAGCAATACTTAGCTCTTTTTCAGTTTCAATATAAATCATCGCATCTTCTGCAAGCCAGCCGTTTTGCTCTAGCAAGGTCACGGTTTCATCTAATAAGCCTTTGCGAAACGGCGGATCAATGAATACTACGTGATGCGGTGTACCTGGTTGCTTTAAAAAGCTCAGTGCGTCGGTGTTGACGACTTTAATGTTGTTAGTATTCAACGAGGCAACATTTTTCTGCAATTGCTGAAACGCTTGTGGGTTCAGTTCCACCATCGTCACTTGGTTTGCTTGGCGAGAAGCTGACTCAAAGCCTAAACCACCAGAACCTGCGAATAGGTCGAGACATTTCGCTTGCGGCACATCTTGAGCTAACCAGTTAAATAGGGTTTCTTTCACACGATCCGTGGTTGGGCGTAATCCTTCTGCATCATGAACAGGGAGTTTTCGACCTCTCCATAAACCACTAATAATGCGAACAAAGCCCGTTGTTGGCTTTTTTTGTGATGAGTTTTGCTGGCGACGTCTTACCATAGATTTTTTGACCGCTAATAAAGTGATACTATATCCAATCGCCCAAGCTTTGAGCTTGGATATAGCCCAGAATATTCAAGATGACAGAGTGTAACACTAATAAGATTAGATTCACCTAATTGGAAAGTTTTCACAACTTTGTCATTAGCCTTTTCTGTAAAGATAATAATCTTGTCAGAAAAGAGTCATTAATAGATAAGAGCACAATCTAGGATAGCCCCAGATGACGGAAAAAAAGAAGCGCGGATTACTTTCGTGGCTAGGTTTTGGTGATGAAGAACAGACCCAAAAACCGACAACAGATGAATCAGTAAAAGAAGAAGCAGAAGCAGTAGAAGCGCCAGCTGGTGAGCAACTGCCGGTGGAAGAGGCTGCCGAACAAGCAGAAGAGAAAACCACACTTGAAGAAGAGCCGGAGAAGGGTGAACCTGTCCTAGCAGAAGCAGAAGCAGAAGCAGAAGCAGAAGCAGAAGCAGAAGCAGAAGCAGAAGCAGAAGCAGAAGCAGAAGCAGAAGCAGAAGCAGAAGCAGAAGCAGAAGCAGAAGCAGAAGCAGAAGCAGAAGAGCCACAAGTACCGGTTGCGCCTCGTGTCCAAGAACAAGAAAAGCCAACCGAAAGCTTCTTTGCTCGCCTTAAGCGCAGCCTAAGTCGCACGAAGGCAAACATTGGTGCGGGTTTCTTCGGTTTGTTCAGCGGTAAAAAAATCGATGAAGACCTTTTCGAAGAATTAGAAGAACAGCTGCTTATCGCTGACGTGGGTATGAACACCACGACGAAAATTATCAATAACTTGACCGAAAAAGCGTCACGCGGTGATTTGAAGGACGGCGAAGCACTCTACGGCCTGTTAAAAGAAGAGATGGCAGAAATTCTAGCGAAAGTAGAACAGCCACTTGAAATTGATAGCAGCAAAACCCCTTACGTTATCTTGATGGTTGGCGTTAACGGCGTCGGTAAAACAACCACAATCGGTAAGCTGGCGAAGCAGTTCCAAAGCCAAGGTAAGAAAGTCATGCTGGCGGCGGGTGACACCTTCCGTGCTGCAGCGGTTGAACAGCTACAAGTATGGGGCGAGCGTAACAACGTTCCTGTGATTGCTCAGCACACTGGCGCAGACAGTGCTTCGGTTATCTATGATGCGATTGAAGCGGCAAAAGCGCGTGGCGTCGATGTGGTGATTGCCGATACCGCAGGTCGTCTACAAAATAAAGCTAACCTGATGGAAGAGCTGCGTAAGATTGTTCGTGTCATGAAGAAGATTGATGACTCTGCACCACATGAGATCATGCTGACGCTAGACGCAGGCACTGGGCAAAATGCCATTAGCCAAGCGAAACTTTTCAGTGATGTTGCCCCTCTAACCGGGATTACATTGACTAAGCTGGATGGAACAGCGAAAGGTGGCGTTATCTTCGCTCTTGCTGATCAGTTCGAAATTCCAATTCGCTACATTGGTGTTGGTGAAGGTATCGAAGACTTGCGTCCATTTGAAACTCAAGAGTTCATTGACGCTCTGTTTAGTCGTGAAGAGTAATTAGAGTTAGAGGAAATCAACGGTGATCAAATTTCAGCAGGTAAGTAAAGCTTACCGAGGTGGGCGACAGGCATTACAAAAAGTCGACTTTCACCTTCGACGCGGAGAAATGGCTTTTTTAGGCGGGCATTCCGGTGCAGGTAAAAGTACCTTGCTGAAACTGATATGTGCGATAGAACGTCCTACTGATGGCAAAATCCATTTTAATGGTCATGACATCACACGTATTTCTAACAAAGACATTCCGTTTTTGCGCCGCAATATCGGGATTGTTTTCCAAGATCATCGCTTATTGATGGATCGCAGCGTGTTCGATAATGTCGCGCTGCCGATGCGGATTG
This sequence comes from Vibrio sp. MOR3, assembly GCF_001557775.1. NCBI lineage: Bacteria > Pseudomonadati > Pseudomonadota > Gammaproteobacteria > Vibrionales > Vibrionaceae > Vibrio > Vibrio sp. MOR3. The sequence goes on from NZ_LNRD01000022.1 coordinate 34,172, forward strand.
AATCGATTTCTGAAAATGAAATCAAACGTCGTGTTTCTGCGGCGCTAGATAAAACGGGCTTGCTCGATAAAGCCCGTTGCTTGCCAAGTCAACTATCAGGTGGTGAGCAACAACGTGTAGGTATTGCACGCGCTGTCGTTAATCGACCAACGCTGCTAGTGGCGGATGAACCAACCGGTAACCTTGATCCAGAACTGTCCAACCGTGTGTTGCGATTGTTCGAAGAATTTAATCGTGCTGGCGTGACAATTCTCCTAGCGACGCACGATATCGGGTTAGTAAACACTCGCCCACAATATCGTCATTTCGAATTGAACCAAGGCTTCCTAAGTGAGGTAGAAGACTATGGTAGGTAACAAGCGCACCCAAAAGAAAGGGAAAGGTCGCAGTGCCAAGCGTGCTAATACCGATGGTTTTTTCTCTGTTCATATCAAACAAGCTAAATCTTCTTTCGGCGCATTATGGCGTCGTCCTTTAGGTAACATTCTGACCTTGGCTGTTATCTCCATGGCGTTAGCAATGCCAGCTTGCTTGTATTTGTTAGGTAAGAATGTGGCTGGTGCAGCACAAGATGTTGCATCACCATCGCAAGTGAGTGCCTACTTAGTCGAAGGGATGCCTGACGCGCGCGTTATGGTGCTCAAAGATCAGATTGAAACATGGCCTTCTGTAAAAGAGGTGGAATATATTTCTCCGCAACAAGGTCTATCTGATTTAAGCCAGTACGCAGGGTTTGACCAAGCGCTAAGCCTATTAAGTGGTTATGCCTTGCCTGGCGTGTTGGTGATTACGCCTGATTCCGAACAAAAAAGCGCAATTCAGTCGCTTGCTAAACAAGTTCGTGAGCAACAAGACGTGACAGATGTTCGACTAGATGAAGATTGGTTGGCACGGCTTGATGCGATAAAAACCCTTGCTGGCATTATTGTCATTACCCTGACAGTGCTGATGTTGGGTGCTGTATTTTTAATCGTCGGCAATACATTGCGCTTTAATGTGTTGGCAAACAAAGAAGAGATTCAGACAATGAAGCTGATTGGTGCGACCGACAGTTTCATTCTTCGTCCTTACTTATACACTGGCATGTGGTTTGGTGTGCTTGGGGCGACCATTGCATGGTTAGTGACGGCATTGATTACGGTTGTCATGAATAACGCAGTTGAGCAATTGGCATCGTTATATGATAGCCAATTTCGTTTGATTGGCTTGAATTGGGATGAATCTCTACTGTTGATCATCACTGGTAGCTTGCTAGGTTGTATCGCCGCGCGCTTTTCAGCGCAGCGTCACTTGAAAGAAATTGAACCAGTTTAGGTGATAAGGGTCTTATACTTGGAATTTATTAGCACAAGCTAATTTTTACCCCTTGTATAGACCATTTGTTTATGGATAATTACTCGCCCTTCTTGAAACTTGTTCATTTTGAGTTCAAGATGGCCAAGCTAAATTGCAATGTAATGCTCCAGATCAGAGATTGATGAGGAATTGAATGACAAAAGAAGCGTATCCGATGGCTCTAGTCACGCAAGATAGCCTTGATAGCTATATTCGTTCTGTAAACAGCTACCCAATGCTGACACCAGACGAAGAGCGTGGGCTGGCAGAACGATTACACTACAACGGTGAGATAGATGCGGCGAAAGGCCTGATTTTGTCACACCTACGATTCGTTGTTCACGTTGCTCGTGGCTACTCAGGCTACGGCTTGCCAATGGCAGACCTAGTTCAAGAGGGCAACATCGGTCTTATGAAAGCGGTCAAGCGTTTCAACCCAGAAGTGGGTGTGCGTTTGGTGTCTTTCGCTGTTCACTGGATTAAAGCAGAAATCCATGAATACGTGCTACGTAACTGGCGTATCGTGAAGATTGCGACAACCAAAGCGCAGCGTAAACTGTTCTTCAACCTACGTAAGTCTAAGAAGCGCTTAGGCTGGTTTAACAACGGTGAAGTAGAAACAGTAGCACGTGAGCTAGGTGTTGAGCCTTCAGAAGTACGAGAAATGGAATCCCGTCTAGCGGCAGTGGACTCAACGTTCGATATGCCAATGGATGATGACGACAGTTCAAATTCGTACACAGCACCAATGGTGTACCTAGAAGACAAATCATCTGATGTTGCCGATAACATTGAAGCAGCAAACTGGGAAACACACACCAATAACCGTCTAGGCCATGCGCTTGCAAGTCTGGATGAGCGCAGTCAACGTATTGTTCGTTCTCGTTGGTTAGACGATGAGAAAGCAACACTGCAAGACCTTGCTGATGAGTTTGGTGTTTCTGCTGAGCGTATTCGCCAGCTAGAAAAGAACGCAATGAAGAAACTGAAACTTGCTGTTGGTGAGTTCTAACTTCTGCTTCTAATATAAAGTAAGATTTTCATAGAAAGCCGAGATCATGTGATCTCGGCTTTTTTATTTCCGATCCAAAATCGATAGCGTTTGCGATCTATTTTATCTGTGCTACCTGTGCATAACTCTGTGAAGTAATTATTCATCAACTGTTCGAAAGCCGGACAAAATAAGGCTTTGTCGTGGTTTTACTGCTGGGGATAGTTCTAAATATACACACAGTTAGATCAAGATCATCACTACATCTTGTGGATCAAAAGTTCAGAATATACTTTATCAACGCAATTCACAGCTTTATCCACAAATGGTTGGAATGTGAACAGTTTAGAATGACCGGACTATCTCTGTGTCTAAGTTTGGCTTTGGATAGGTTACAATGGCGTCACTATACGCAAGTGACTTTAAGCGCCTAAATTTCAGTGCCATGAGGTTGCTTGGGTATATTAATAAGACAATGAGAAAGCAAATGGACCAGTTTCAACATATCGATGTACAAGGCGCGCAAACATTACTTGAGCAAAGTGAAGCTCGGCTTGTTGATATCCGCGATCCTCAATCCTTCGCAGTCGCTCATGCAGAATCGGCATTTCACCTTACTAACGATTCGATCGTGTCGTTTATGGACGAAGTCGAGTTTGAACAGCCTATTCTAGTAATGTGCTATCACGGCATTAGTAGCCAAGGTGCAGCACAATATTTGGTTAACCAAGGCTTCGAACAGGTGTACAGTGTTGATGGTGGCTTTGAAGCCTGGCAACGAGCAGAACTACCGATAGTGAGAAGTTAATGAAAAGATTGGTAACGTTAAATAACCCACGTATGGCGCAAGCCTTCATCGATTACATGGCATCACGCCAGGTTGATATCCAAATCATGCCGGAAGGTGAAGGGCAGTTTGCGCTTTGGTTGACGGATGCGCAGCACGAAGTTGAAGTTGAAGCAGAACTCAAACAGTTCTTAGCCAACCCTTCTGATCCTAAGTACAGTGCCGCTTCGTGGAACGTTGCCGATACGCGAAAAAGTAAGTTTCATTATGCTAGTCCAAGCATCATGGGCATGATCAAAGCGAAAGCAGGTCCGGTTACGCTCGCGATAATGATCACTTGTGCTGCTATTTATTTGCTTCAACTACTCGGTTTTGGACGAGGTGTATTTGATTGGCTGCACTTTCCTGCATTCGAAGGACAGCAATGGCAATTGTGGCGTTGGATAAGTCATGCACTGTTGCACTTTTCGATAACACACATTGTTTTTAACCTGCTTTGGTGGTGGCAATTTGGTGGGGATATTGAACGTCGCTTAGGTTCCGGTAAGCTCTTACAGCTCTTTGTTATCTCAGCTGCACTATCTGGCGCAGGCCAGTTTTATGTCGAAGGTGCAAACTTTGGTGGCTTATCTGGCGTGGTGTACGCTTTGTTGGGGTACTTATGGATTCTTGGTTACCGCTTACCTCACCTTGGATTAACGTTACCAAAACCGATTATTGGTTTTATGTTGGTATGGCTGGTATTAGGTTTTGTACAACCATTTATGGCCATTGCCAATACGGCACATTTAGTGGGGTTAATTTCTGGAATGGCCATCGCGGTATTCGATTCCGGTAAGCAGAAATACCAACAAGCTTAGGTATGTAAAAGCATTCTAAGGTTACTGACATAGAGATGCTTTGCTGACAATAAAAAAGACCGCCGATTGGCGGTCTTTTGCATTTTGAAAAGCGGACTTATTGGTAAAGGTATTTGGTAAACAGTAAGTCAGCAATGATGGTTTTGCCTGTTTCTGGTAGCAAGGTCTCGTTGAGTTCTTGGACCAACGTTTTTCGTAGGTCCTCACGACCAGACAACGACTTAATTGTATCTTCGGTTTGCTTACCGAGCAGTTCAATTACTGCATCGCGGATTAATGGCTGATGATGCTCTACCACAGCAAGGTCTTGCTGGCTCATGACCATAATATCGATACGTACCTGCACGTAGCCCAGTTTATTCCCTTTTGTGTAAAAGTTGGTGGTTAAGTCTGGTTCTAAGGTGAAGTACGCGAGCTGTGGTCCAGTTTCTTCTTTTTCGGCCCATGTAGGGGATGAAATAAGCAAGCTTAGTGCGACAATAATTTGGGCTACATAACGTTTGTACATATTTATAACTTTTCTTTCTCTGGATCGCGATATTCGAATCGCTTCAGTCTTGGTACAATAGACCGTCTAAAACAAATAACGGAACTTACAGTTTCAATAAGACGGTAAGTTGTTGCTTTATTGTACGCATAAAGCCACCAATTGAATACTAGTATGAATCAGCCGATATCACTCTATCTTACTTCTTTATTGGAAGTAGAGTGGCAAAACCCCGAAGAATTTGAATTCCCTAACGAATTCGCCAAGCATTGGCTTGAAGAACAGGGCTCTTTGTCACGTCGTTTAGGTCAGCACTGCCAACGTTTAACGGTGGAATTGCTGCATAATCAGATCGTCACTGCTAAGACGTTAAAACAGGATGAGAGCCAGCTATTGTCTGAGCAAGATTGCCTATTGAGAGAGGTGATTTTATGTGGAGACAATACGGATTGGGTCATTGGACGCACGCTTATCCCACGTACAACTTTGGTCGATCAGCAATATGACTTGGCTCAGCAAGGTGATATCCCGCTGGGCTTAACAGTATTTAGCGCTGACAATGTCGAGCGTGACGCATTACAAATGGGCTGGGTAAATCTACCTCATGGCCGTTTTTTGGCGCGTCGCTCACGATTGTGGATGAATCACAAGCCGATGTTGGTTGCCGAGGTTTTCTTACCTAATTCACCAGTTTACGCTAAGGAGAAGGTGTAAATGTCCGCAGAAAAAGCCAAAGCATATTGGCAACTGATGCGAATGGATCGTCCAATTGGCTCACTATTGCTCTTGTGGCCAACAGTCTGGGCGCTTGTCATCGCCGCTCAAGGCATGCCTAGTTGGAACGTTCTGATTGTTTTTGTGTTGGGCGTATTTCTGATGCGCAGTGCAGGATGCGTGATTAATGATTTTGCTGACCGTAAGGTTGACGGTCATGTAAAGCGCACCAAGCAACGCCCATTACCCTCAGGTAAGGTGACATCAAAAGAGGCCATTGGCCTGTTTTTAGTATTAGGTGTGAGTTCTTTCTTACTCGTCCTCACCATGAACCCACTAACGATTCAACTTTCGTTTGCGGGCATCTTCTTAGCCTTCATCTACCCATTCATGAAGCGTTATACCCACTTACCACAACTATTTTTAGGCTTAGCATTTAGCTGGGCAATCCCGATGGCATGGGCAGCACAAACTGGTGAACTGCCTTGGATTGTATGGTTTGTCTTTGCGATTAACGCACTGTGGACTATTGCTTATGATACCCAATATGCGATGGTTGACCGCGATGACGATTTGAAGATTGGCATCAAATCAACGGCGATTTTGTTTGGTCGTCACGATAAGTTGGTGGTTGGGATCTTACAGCTCATTACGCTGGCAATGTTGGTGTTGTTAGGCCAACACTATGAACTTGGTCAAAGTTACTATTGGATGATTTTGGTGGCCGCTTCGTTGTTTGTTTACCAACAGCATTTGATTCGTCATCGCGATCGCGATTTATGCTTTAAAGCTTTCCTCAACAATAACTATGTTGGGATGGTGGTTGCTCTTGGGTTGTTTATGGCATTTTGGTAAGCGCTCAGAAAACGCTCTGTGATCAGTCCTGGTATGAAAAAGGCATCCAATTGGATGCCTTTTCTGTTTGTATCGAGGTTCTGCTATTTATGCATGAAGTTGGTGGATGCTCTCTTCGATGGTGAGCTTCACTTCCGGATAAAGTAGAACAAACAACAGTTTGGCAAATTGCTGCGTCTTTTCTAGGTCACAGTTACCATCACAATCTAAGTATTGCTGTTCTTTCAATGTATTGAACATTGCAGTGAAAACACCTTTGTCGAAGAACTCTGGCGCGTTAATACCGTGTAAACGACCCAAACGCTGTGCAATGTCTTGGCTCTTCTGTTCAAGGTCAGATTTACCAAGTTCTTGGTCTGCAACGAGCAGGTTCATTGCAATTGAGTAGCGTTGCAGTGTTTCAGTGATAGTACGGCCCAACAATACCAAGGATTGGTTGTTTGACTGGTTGATTTCCAGCTTATCGCCGTCTTGGCAAACCATTTTCTGCTCAATGAACTCGTTCAACGTCTTAACCACAAGCTCATTCAAATCCTCTTCTTTATAGCTTAAGAACAGCTCTTTCTTCAGGAACGGGTAGATTTGAGCAACGTTCTCTTGAATCTTTTCTACGGTCACGTTGCGCTGACGAATGATCATCTGAGCAATCAATGAAGGTAGAGCGAACAAGTGAATGATGTTGTTACGGTAGTAAGTCATCAGAATCGACTGGCTACGATCCAGCGAAATGATGTCACCCATGGTGTCGGTTTCAATCACAAACTTATCAAGTGAGATAGCGTGATCCACCAACTCTTCAGCCGTTTCTGTTGGAATTGTTGAAGTGTTTGAATATGGGTTGTTCTTAAGTAACTTCAGGTAGCATTCAATCTGGTTGATCAGAGAGTCACGAGATAATGCACGCTGACGAGAAGCCAACAGCGCGGTCGCACATAGAGTTAGAGCGTTAGTCGCAGCCGCATCGTTAATGTGCGTCATCATCTTGTTTGCCAGACCGTTCACCACTGGGTTCATCCATTGTGGTTTACTGCCGCCCATGCGATCGATGTCTTTCGTCCACTCAGGAGCGTGTTCATTCAGGTATTGGTTTAGCTGAATCGGCTCACCGAAGTTCACGTAACCAAGACCAAAGTTGCGCAGCTTACGCAGAGTACGCAACACAAGACCTGCGTTCTCTTTCTCTTTACGCGAACCACGCAGTTCTTTGGCGTAAGTACCCACTTCCATTACGTGTTCGTAACCGATGTACACAGGCACTAACGTTACTGGACGGTTTAGACCGCGTAGCATGGCTTGAATCGTCATTGCCAACATACCGGTTTTTGCTTGCAGCAAACGACCAGTACGTGAACGACCACCTTCACTGAAGTACTCAACCGAGTAACCTTTAGCAAACAGCTCTGATAGGTACTCACGGAAAATCGTTGAGTACAGCTTGTTGCCTTTAAAGCTACGACGAATAAAGAACGCACCACCACGACGGAAGATTGGACCCGCTGGGAAGAAGTTCAGATTAATACCAGCAGCAATGTGCGGCGGCACCATACCTTCATGGTACAAAACGTAAGAAAGCAGCAGGTAGTCCATGTGACTGCGGTGACATGGTACATACACGATCTCATGGCCATCTTGCGCTAGGCGACGAACGGTCGAAGCGTTGTTGATGTGCAGACCTTGGTACAGCTTCGTCCACAACCAGCCAAGAATACGATCGCCGTTTTTCACCAAACCGTACGAGAAGTCCGCTGCAATTTCATCCATGATGCTGTGCGCTTCTTTGCGCGCTTTTTCAATCGAGATGTCTTTGCTTTGTGCTTCGTCTTCAATCGCTTTTTCAATCGCAGGGGATTTCATTAGACGTGCGAACAACACTTGGCGTTGTGGCAAGTTCGGCCCCGAGGCGGCAAGCTTTTGACGAGAGAAGTGAATACGAGCCACGCGCGCCAGCTTATGCGCAATGGCGCTGTCTGTACCGTGAGAGTCCGCCATGTAGCGCAGTGATACTACGGGGCTAAAACGCACCAAACAGTCACGACCAGCACCCATTACCGCTTTCGCTTTTTGTGGCCCATTCATTGGTTGAAGGTACGGTTTGTGGTTTTCTTCTTTACCAGGCTTACGACCCCAAAGTACGGTGGCAGGGATCATTTGTACGTCTAATTCACTATCGAGCTGGTGCAGCTCAAGTAGTTCAGTAAATAGAGAGACTGATTCGCTCGGTACATCATTATCATTGCTCATCACTGTTGGACGTGAAGCAATAAATACGTAGCGAGTAAGGGTTTTGCCATTAATTTCTAGCGGACTGAGTGGGTCAGGTAGACCAAGACTCATCGCTTGTTTTTGTAATGTCAGCAAATCCACGTTCGAACGAAATGGTAAGGCATAAACAATTGGCTTCGTTAGATCGATGTTGAGATCATCAATCGGGTTCGATGGAATTGTGGTGCCCTTTACCATTACCGATAAAGGTAGTTTTAGTAATGAACGTGAAAATGATTGTCCAGAAGACATAAAGTTCACAGCCTCAATAGGTATTCAAACAAGCCTAACCTTATTTCAGTGTCCGCTTCCTTTTCATCAACAGGAAAAGAAATAGGTACGGCTATAGAAATAAGCCTAGGCGATAAATTTTAAGCGCTGCAAGGATAACAGAAACTGGTCAAACCTTTTAATTTTATTGAGTGGAAATTAGTCGAACCCATAGGTTGTTGCTTTCTTTAGACTAAGGAAATCTTTGCTGTTTAAAACGCTAGTTAACTTGAGGTTTGTGGTGGCGTTCATAAAGCGTCGGAAATAAATTAAAAAACAACCAATTGGGTTTTCATTTGTTCATTTACTGGATATACTCACAGTTAACTGTATAAAAAGACAGGTGACATATGAAGCCGTTAACGCCACGCCAACAACAAGTCTTCGATTTGATTAAAAGCAAAATCGAAGACACCGGAATGCCACCAACTCGTGCAGAGATTGCGCGTGAGCTTGGCTTCCGTTCTGCGAATGCCGCGGAAGAACACCTAAAAGCGCTTGCTCGTAAACAAGCGATTGAAATTATCCCAGGCGCATCTCGCGGGATCCGAATCCTACTTGAAGATGCTGCAAACGACGATCAAGGTCTGCCTTTGATTGGTCAAGTTGCTGCTGGTGAGCCGATTTTGGCTCAAGAGCATGTGGAGTCTCACTACCAAGTGGATCCTGCTATGTTCAAACCAAAAGCAGACTTCTTACTTCGCGTAAACGGCGAAAGTATGAGAGACATCGGTATCATGGACGGCGATTTGCTGGCTGTGCATAAAACTCAAGACGTACGCGACGGTCAAGTTGTGGTTGCGCGTGTTGATGATGATGTGACAGTGAAGCGTCTAGAGCGTAAAGGCTCTACAGTACTTCTGCACGCAGAGAACGAAGAGTTTTCACCAATCCAAGTTGATCTAACATCGCAACACTTGACGATCGAAGGTCTAGCAGTGGGTATCATCCGTAACACTGACTGGATGTAGGTTTCTTACCTCAAGCATTCTAATAAAGCCCAGCTCTCTGCTGGGCTTTATGTTTTCTGCGCTTTCTTTCCCATTTTGATTTTCTTCAAAGCATATTTCTTTTCTTCCAAGCATAGTTACGCTCGCACTGATTCAGAGCGTTTGGCTGTTGCGTTAAAACTTGCAAGTGATATTGAGATTTATTATCATCTAGTTCCATTTAACCATTTTCTTTTCGGCGCAAGGAAATGCCCATGTCCAAGCCTCAACATCACGTACCTAATCATCTGTTGAAACCGTTATTTTTGCGTAGCCGCGAAAGCTTGGTCGATAACGGCTTGGTGTACGATCCGATCGCTGCAAAAGCGTGCTTGAGCTGCAAAATGGCACCAGATTGCATCAGTGGCGACGTCGATCAGAAGCAGCTGCTGCACGTGACTTTAACTCAGTTGTGCGATCAGCAGGTCAGTCACTTTCTTCAACAACACTCAGACGCTTGGATCATCAACGTAGGTGCGGGCTTAGATACGCGCTTCTACCGTTTGGATAATGGTCGTTGTCATTGGATTGAACTGGATGTCACCGAGAATCTGGTTTGGCGTCAGCGATTGTTCCACAAAAACGAACGTTACGAGCATCGTTGCGGCAGCGTAGAAGACATGAGCTGGTTAGACGAGGTGCGCATTCCTGAAAAAGCACCAGTACTGATCCTGTGTGAGATGGCTTTACTCGATTGCGATGAATCGCGCGTTGCGACCTTTATTCAGACATTGGGTCGTCATTTCGTTTCGGCAGAAGTGTGTATGGTGCTAGCGGGTGACCTAACCGAAAGTAAATGGGGTCAAAAGCTCGGTTCAGATACGTATGCACATGGTTTTGAAGCACCAGCACAACAAGTACTGCATTGGCTGCCATGGGCGCAATGGGTGAAAGCCTTCTCGCCATTCGACCGATTCTGCTCACGCTGGAAGGCATGGCAACGTTGGCTGAATAAGATCCCAATGTTGAAGCATCGCCTCACGCCAGTCCTCGTTCACATCAAGTGGTAATTGAATAGGCATTGAACACTCAGGTACACTCGCTGATCTAAACAACGAGGTGCCTGTGACAAACTCTATCTTCTCTCCTTTATCGAATCCTCAAGTACATCGCCAAGTGTTAGCGCTCGCTATCCCTATGGTGCTTTCGAATATTACTGTTCCACTATTGGGCTTGGTTGACGCTGCGGTGATCGGTCACCTTGAACACGCTTGGTATCTCGGCGGTGTTGCGCTTGGTAGCACCATGATCAGCGTGACGTTTTGGTTGCTTGGTTTCTTACGTATGTCGACTACAGGGTTGGCGGCGCAGTCTTATGGCGGTGAAGACCGAAAACAACTCGCTTTGGTGCTTATGCAAGGCTCACTAATGGCATTGCTGTTTGCGTTGGTCTTTCTTATTGCTCATAACCCAATCGCGGACCTGATCTTTGGTTGGAGTGATGCCAGTGCTGAAGTGAAGCACTACGGCATGCAATATTTCTCTATCCGCGTATGGAGTGCACCTGCTGCACTGATGAACTTTGTTTTGTTGGGTTGGCTGCTTGGAACACAAAATTCCAAAGCACCAATGTGGATGGTGATCATCACCAACGTGACCAACATCGCGCTCGATTTACTGTTTGTGATTGGCTTGGGCTGGAAAGTAGAAGGCGCAGCGCTGGCGTCGGTGATTGCTGATTACTCAGGTATGGCGTTTGGCTTGATGTGTGTGTGGAAAACATGGCGTGCACGTCAGTTACCATCTCCTAAGAGCCTGCTAACCGATACTCAACATGGGCTAGGGCGTTTCGTAAAACTCAATCGCGATATCTTCTTACGTTCGCTATGTTTACAAGCTACGTTTAGCTTTATGACTTTCCAAGGTGCGAGCTTTGGTGATGATGTGGTTGCCGCTAATGCGGTATTGATGAGTTTCTTGATGATGATTTCCTATGGCATGGACGGATTTGCCTACGCCATGGAGGCCATGGTTGGCAAAGCGATTGGCGCGAAAGACCGAGCGCAACTCAGTGCTTCGTTGATTGGTACGTTCTTCTGGAGTCTGATCATCTGTTTAGGTTTGACTGCGGTATTTGGTTTGGCGGGATCGCAATTGATCGCCATGATCACTTCGATTGACGCGGTGCAGCAGCAAGCGTCGATATATTTACCATGGCTGGTGGTCATGCCATTGGCATCGATGTGGTGCTTCCTGTTTGATGGCATTTTTGTTGGTGCCACCAAAGGTAAAGACATGCGAAACAGTATGTTTGTGGCGACTTGCTGTTTCTTCGCGATATTCTTTTTGTTCTCTGGCTGGCAAAACCATGCGCTATGGTTTGCGATGACCAGTTTCATGGCAATGCGAGGGGTTGGACTCGGCGCTATCTTTTTCTATCAATGGCGCAAGGGACGCTTTGTTGTCTAGTTACACATAAAAAAACAGCAGGTCGAGACCTGCTGTTTTAGCTTTTGGATCATGGCAACCCAATTGAATTAGAATAATCGGTTCAAACCGTTCAGTGCCGCTACGCGATAGGCTTCTGCCATCGTCGGGTAGTTAAAGGTGGTATTGACGAAGTATTCAATCGTATTGGCTTCACCTTTTTGTTCCATGATGGCCTGACCGATGTGGATGATTTCTGCAGCGCGCTCACCAAAGCAGTGAATACCAAGAATCTCTTTGGTTTCGCGATGGAAGAGGATTTTCAAACTGCCGATGTCTTTACCTGCAATCTGTGCACGAGCGAGATGTTTGAATGAAGAGCGTCCCACTTCGTAAGGCACTTTCGCCGCAGTCAGCTCTTGTTCGGTTTTGCCCACAGAGCTAATTTCTGGAATGGTGTAGATACCCGTTGGGATGTCATCAATCAGATTGCCGTCAGCTTGTCCTTTAGTGATGGCTTGTGCCACGAAACGACCTTGGTCATACGCTGCACTCGCTAGGCTAGGGTAGCCAATCACATCACCGACTGCGTAGATGTGTTCCACTTCTGTACGGTAGTTACCATCTACTTTGAGTTGTCCGCGTGAATCACCTTCAAGTCCAACCGCAGGTAAGTTGAGTTTGTCTGTGTTACCCGTTCGACCGTTAGCATACAGTAGGCAATCGGCTTTCATCTTCTTACCCGATTGAAGATGTACGATAACGCCATCTTCGGTGCCTTCAATTTTCTCGAATGTTTCATCGTTACGAATTACCACACCACTGTTCCAGAAGTGGTAAGACAATGCATCTGAGACTTCGTTATCTAAGAAAGAGAGCAGACGGTCGCGAGTGTTAATCAAGTCGGTCTTCACGCCTAAACCGCGGAAAATAGATGCGTATTCACAACCAATCACACCCGCACCGTAAATGATGATGTGGCGAGGGTCGTGTTTCAGACTCAGGATGGAGTCACTGTCGTAGATGCGTTCGTGCAAGAAGTCGACGTCGTTCGGTTGGTAAGGGCGGGAGCCCGTGGCGATGACGAACTTATCTGCCGAATAGATTTCTTCTGTCCCGTCACTTTGCATCACGGCAATGGAGTAATTATCGATAAAACGCGCAGTGCCGAATAATAACGAACATGAGTTGCGATCATAAAAGCCCTGACGAAGTCGCGTTTGCTTGTCGATGACCGATTTTGCGTGGCCTAAAATGTCAGAAAATGTTGCATGAAGGCTGGTGTTATTACGACAGAATAGCGGGTTGCTATTGAATTCAATGATTCGGCTAACGGCGTGACGCAATGCTTTAGATGGTATGGTTCCCCAGTGCGTACAACCGCCACCAACACTGCTTTCCTTTTCTACGATGGCAACATTTAGGCCTGCTTTGGTTAACCCCATTGCCGCCCCTTCTCCGCCGGGACCACTACCAATTACGATCACGTCATAGTGATTAGCATGCGCCATGATGTCTTCCTTGTTATATTTGTTTAACATTGCTGTAGCGGGATTTTAACTCATTTACTCTAGGAGGAACATGTTATGCCGACTAGAGAGTGGAAGTGATCACGCAGAATCAACCAAAAGAACGAATTGGTATGTTGCATGTCTACTATTTGGATGGAGAGGATTGCAATTGGATGTATGCCAGTAGTAACGTGCTCGCCGCTTATTGGCAGACAACGTTACTTTATACGTGGGGTCGATATGCGTTATATTGAGGTTCTTGTACCCGATAGAAAAAGAGCAAGTTTAAGAATGAAATCGATGGGAATCCGCGCGCAGCAAAAAGAAAAAACACGTCGATCACTGATCGATGCGGCATTTAATCAACTCAGTGCGGACCGCAGCTTTTCTAATCTCAGCTTGCGAGAAGTCGCCCGAGAGGCTGGAATTGCGCCAACTTCTTTTTATCGTCACTTCAAAGACATGGATGAGCTTGGCTTAACCATGGTAGATGAAGGCGGTTTGTTGTTACGCCAACTAATGCGCCAAGCGCGTCAGCGTATTGTCAAAGAAGGCAGTGTGATTCGAACTTCGGTTGAAACCTTCATGGAATTCATTGAAAGTAGTCCTAACGTATTCCGCTTATTGTTGCGTGAGCGCTCTGGCACTTCTTCTGAATTTCGTACTGCCGTCGCTCGAGAAATCCAGCATTTTGCGGCAGAATTAACCGAGTATTTAATAAGCACTGGCATGACCAAAGAAGAAGCGTTTACTCAAGCAGAAGCGTCAGTCACTTTGGTATTCAGTTCTGGTGCTGAAGTTTTAGATTTAGATCGACGCGAGCGCGATGAACTCGCCGAGCGATTGATCATGCAATTGCGAATGATAGCCAAAGGGGCCTATTGGTATCGCAAAGAACGTGAACGTAACCGATTAAAAGGCGGGATAGAATAATGTCGAATGGAAATAAATCTGAAAAGAAAACGCTGATTTTGGCACTGGTTGCAGGTATGTGTGGTGATGCTTTATTGTCATGGTTGACCATGAGTGAAGTATCTTTCTCAATCTTCCCTTTGATTGCACTCGTGCTAGCAGTACAGGCGCTTTACCAAGAATACCTTAACAACCCTGTATCAGAAGATATCCCGCTAGTTGGTTTGGCGTGTTTCTTTGTTGGTGCATTTGGCCACTCTGCTTTCATCAAAGCACAATACCCAGAAGCCGGCTCTAACTTCTTCGCGATTCTGGTTTCAATGATTCTGTTGGCTTGGGTTGGTAAAAAGCTGGGCTTTATGGAGAAGAAAGCTTCTGCTGAATAAGAAAAACAAATTCAATAAAAAGCGAGCCAATGAGCTCGCTTTTTTTGTATTTGACGCTGGTGGATTACGCTTTACGTTCTAGTAAAACGCCCGCTTCCATATGGTGTGTGTAAGGGAACTGGTCAAACAGAGCAAAACGAGTCACGTTGTGCGTTTCACATAGAATGTCCAAGTTCTCTTTCAAAGTATCAGGATTACAAGAGATGTACATGATGCGCTCGTAACCTTGAACCATCTTACAAGTGTCGACATCCATACCTGAGCGTGGTGGATCGACAAAAATCGTGTTGCAGTTGTAGCTCTTTAGATCCACTCCTGCATCTTGTAGGCGGCGGAATTCACGTTTACCTTCGATTGCTTGAGTAAATTCTTCTGCTGATAGACGTAGGATTTGTACGTTATCAATCTCATTTGCTGCGATGTTGTATTGCGCAGAAACCACAGATGGCTTCGCCAATTCAGTTGCAAGAACGCGGTCGAAGTTTTGTGCCAGCGCCAGAGAGAAGTTACCGTTACCACAGTAAAGCTCTAGTAAGTCGCCAGTGCTTTCTTGGGTGCAGTCGACCGCCCATTCCAGCATCTTCTCTGCTACTTTGCCGTTTGGCTGTGTGAAGCTATTTTCAACCTGCTGGTAAATGTAGCTTTGACCGTTTACGTCCAGCTTTTCGATCACGTAGTCGCGGTCTAAGACAATCTTCATCTTACGAGCACGACCAATGATGTTTAGGTTGAAGCCTTCATCATTTAAACGTTGCTTAAGTGCTTTTGCGTTTTCAATCCACTCTTCATCAAGTTGGCGATGGTAAAGCAGTGAAACCAGAATCTCGCCACTTAAGGTCGATAGAAAATCCACTTGGAACAGCTTGCGACGCAAGGATTCATTATCTTTCATCGCATCCACTAAGAGTGGCATTAGGTCGTTGATCAGACGGCTAGCTGCTGGGAATTGGTCTACTCGATATTTCTCACGAGTTTCCTGATCGAACATGATGTAGTACAGGTCTTCACCTTCATGCCAAACACGAAACTCAGCACGCATACGGTAATGCTGCTCTGGTGATTCAAACACTTCCAGCTCTGGCACGTTGTATGGCGCGAACATATCCGTGAGACGTTCGACTTTTTCAGCCAGTTGTTCTTGGTAGCGTTGTGGATTTACATCAAGAGTAGCCATGATCTTACCTTTTATGGTGCATTCAATTTTAGAGCGCAGATTTTATTCAATCTCAACAGTATGTCCAGTTTTGTACTCTATTTGGTTTAAAGATAGTGTGTTCTGTGTCAGTTGATACGCAAATGAACCAAAACGTTACAATTGTTAGGGCTAATATTGGCTGGACAAATAATCAATAGCTTAATAGTATTTGCCCCAAGCTGGTGCTATCTAGCAATCTAGATGGCTGAAGTGGGAATCTGGTGAGAATCCAGAACTGACGCGCAGCGGTAAAAGAGAACGAACGCTCATCAAGACACTGCATTAGTTTATGTGGGAAGTCGAGCAATTAGGTGGTACTGCCATGCTCTTGAGTCCGAATACCTGCCAGCAACTGAGCCACAGCACTGGACTACTTAAAACGAGTAGGGCTCGGTAGGAATTACGCGAATTAGGACAATACAATGAGAAAAACGTTTCTTGCGATCACGTGTGCATCGCTGCTTTCACCTACCTTTTATTTACAGGCCCAAGAAGCCTCTGCAGACGAAACGGTTGTGGTTACCGCAAACCGATTCCAGCAAATTGATGGTGCGATTCTCGCACAAACCGTTACGGTAACTAAAGAAGATATTGAGCGCCTGCAAGCAAACAGTCTGTTTGATGTGTTCCGTACACTACCGAGTGTTGAAGTTGCTCAGTACGGTGGACGTGGTCAATCTGCCTCTATTTATGTGCGAGGTGGTAGCTCATCCCAAGTTCTTGTTTTAGTCGACGGTGTGCGCATGCCACGCGCGATAATGGGCGGCGTCGATTTTAATCAGTTTCCAATCAATTCTATTGAACGTATCGACTACATTCGTGGTGCGCGTGCTTCTATTTATGGCTCAGAAGCGATTTCTGGCGTAATCAACATTATTACTCGTGCAAACATTGATAGTGATGCAAGTCGTGTGTCCGCTGGTTATGGTTCGGACAATCATAAAAAAGGAACGTTTGTTGTCTCTAAGCCAGTCGGTGAAGGTAAACACTTTAAGGGCGTATTAGGCTACGAGAAAACCGATGGTTTCAATGTGAAGCCGTTGCCGGGTGTGAATGATGGCGATGAGCACGGCTTTGAAACGCTCAACCTAAAACTAGGCTACCAACAAAACTTCTCTGATAACTTATCAGGCTACGTTGGTCTGAGTGCTTACAATAATGAGTATGACTACGACAACAGTAGTTATGGAAACCCTGCATGGGGCACGGTTGATAAGCACGAGAAGAAAACTGGTGAAGTAGAGTATGTCGGCGCCGATCTGTCGTTGGAATACAACAAAGACGTGTACTCATCTGAGTTGAAATTGGCTTACGGCCAACAAGACAACTATGACCATAAATCAGGTCAAAGCAAATCAACCGGCGATCACGTTGCTATTGAGCAGTTCAATGCGATTTGGTTGAACTCGTACAGCGTAAACGAAGAGCTGAGCGTTGGTGGTGGTTTGGACTACCGCACAGAAAAGTTAACCAAAGGTTATATTGCCCCAAGTGATTGGGGACCTGCTAAAGATTACGACCCAGAAAAGAACCCAAGAACCAATTTTGGAGCTAGCGCAATTGCTCAATATGCGTATGACGTATGGACGTTAGAAGCGAGCGTACGTAACGATGAAAACAACCAATTTGGCAACAACACCACTTGGCAAACTGCTGCGGGTTGGAAGTTTTATCAAGGTTATGAATTAACGCTAAGCCACGGTACAGCTTTCCGAGCTCCGAGCTTTGTTGATTTGTATTATCCAGGCTACGAAATGCCAAATCTAAAACCTGAAGAATCAGAAAATACCGAGCTGTCACTATCGGGAGCTGTATCGATCCTTGATTGGACGGTAACGGGTTACTACAACCAAATTGAGAACATGCTAATTTGGGAAGGTGCGGGCATGCAAAATGTCGGCGAAGCAGAAATCAAAGGTGTAGAACTAGAGGTGAAATTCGATACAGATATCGTTTCTCATGAGTTTTACTTAGATTACAAAGATCCAGTCGATAAATCTGGTGCAGAAGATACTCAACTGGCATACCGCGCCAAGCGTGGTGCCAAGTGGAATGCTTACGCGACGTTTGACCAATGGACATTGGGCTCACAGTACCTTTACCAAGGTGAACGTTTTAATGGCAGTACAAGATTATCGAGTTACAGCCTATGGAACTTCACCGCTTCTTACGCGGTGAACCAAAACTGGGATGTTAATGCGAAGCTAAGTAATGCCTTCGATAAAGATTACGAGATGTACTCAGGTTACGCGACGCCGGGGCGTCAGTACTTTGTCTCGGCGGACTACCGCTTCTAATCGAATCCAACAAGACCGCCACATCGGCGGTCTTTCTTATTGTGAACAAAGAAGCTGGTGTAAATCGGTAACGAGGCAAGTAAATGACAAAGGCAAAACGTGTTGTGATTAGCTGGTCGAGTGGTAAAGACTCCACGTTAACGTTAGAGCGTCTAAACGAAAATCCGCATTATCAGGTGGTTGGCTTGTACACAACTTATGTTGATAAAGAAGTACCTTTCCAAGCAACGCCACTTGAGGTTGTGCAAATGCAGGCGGACTTACTTGGTCTTTCGCTCATTACCATCGAGCTGCCCGAAGTCTTCCCGAGTAACGACATTTATCAATCGACCATCGTTCATGCATTGGAAAATAGTGGGCTGAATGTAGAAGCTGTCGCGTTTGGTGATATGTTCTGCAATGGTATAGCTGATTATCGACGTAGCTATATTGAGCCTGCCGGTTGGGAATGTGTATTCCCATTGCTGGGGGAAGAGAGCAAGGCATTGGCATTTGAAATTGTCGAGCGTGGTATTCAAACCATGCTAATCACCACCGATGGAGAAGTATTACAGTCGGAGTGGTGTGGACGTTGGTATGACAAAGCGCTGATTGAGTCATTACCCGGTCATATTGACCCCTGCGGGGAAAATGGTGAATTCCATACATTGGTGACATCAACGCCATCATTTCAAGGACATATAGAATTGACTAAGCTTGAAGTGGAAATAGGGGAGCGATTCAGCCATCAAAGATACCAAGCCAAAGCATTGCCAAAACAAATCTAACCAGTATGATCGCCGAGTCTCTAATTTGCAGGTAAGACTCGTGCGAGCATCAAGTAAGAAAAAAGTCCTAGTGTTTGACTCCGGTGTTGGAGGGCTATCGGTCTTTCAAGAAATCCACCGACTTCTTCCACACATGGATTACTTGTATCTATTCGACAACGAAGCTTATCCATATGGCGAGCTCGATCAAGATGTACTGATCACTCGTGTCAATCAGCTAGTGGCGGCATTGGTGGAAGAGCATCAAGCCGATATCGTGGTTATTGCGTGCAATACGGCAAGTACCATTGTGCTGCCTTCCTTGCGCGCTAATCTATCCATTCCAGTGGTTGGAGTGGTCCCAGCAATAAAGCCTGCTTCTTTACTTGCCTCTCTAGGTGTCGGGCTCATTGCTACGCCAGCGACCGTCACTCGTCAGTATACTCATGAGCTGATTCGCGATTTTGCTCAAGGAAAACCTGTTGAATTGCTAGGTTCTACTCGCTTAGTGGATATGGCGGAAGAAAAGCTGCGCGGGGAAAGTATCTCTTTAGTAGAACTCGAAAGCATTCTTCTACCGCTACGCAATAAAGTGGATGTTGCAGTACTTGGCTGTACTCACTTTCCTTTGATTAAAGATGAAATCAATCAAGCGTTAGGTGGAGAAGTCACGCTAGTTGATTCTGGCGAAGCGATTGCTCGTCGAGTAAAAGCGTTACTCATGAGTGATATGAAGCAAGAGAGTAAAGAGGAAGGGAGCAAGATAATTTATGCCAGTGCACCTCCTTGGCAAGAAGATGCACTGAATATCTGTCTGGCAGAACTAGGTTTTAATCCTGTTCAAGTTTACCGCCATCCGGATGTTTAGGGTCGTTAGCAATTCGAACTTTCAGAGTTCGCTCCATATATTCCTTTTCATTGAGTTTCGCGATAGCAGGTTTGGCATCAGCCGCGGCCATCACGACAAAACCAAACCCTCTTCTTTTACCGGTGCGTTTGTCTTTCATTAAGCGCACCGCATAAACCTGCCCATACTCCGCAAACAAATCACGAACGTGACTCTCATTTGCTTTATAAGGCAAGTTGCCGACATACAGCGTTTTGGTCGAAGGATCGGAATCAGAAGGTTGAATAACAGGTGTCTTGCTAGAAAGTGAAAACAGAAAAGCAGTAGCGACAACACCAATAACAAAGCTCAAGGCTGGTGGAACCGGTAATTGAGAGAAGATAACTCCCCCGATAACCGCTAATCCAGCACACAAGGTCAGATTTTTTTTAGACGTCATTTTGATTACTACATATAGATGATAAAGAAATTGTCTGTCTATTAACAAAGTAGACACATGGATCTTACGTATATGGTTGGTGTTTTTCCAACCAATTGCTGTGATATGTCTCAAATGTGACGAAGAAATATGCAGATATAACGCATTTGATGGATAAGTGAGCGCTTGAATTGTTTTTTTAAAAAAAGGGGTTGCGCTCATTTCTGAATTCCCTATACTGCGCATCCACCGACACGGAATGAGACGAAAGTCACACAGCGAGTCGGGAAGAGAGAAAAAAGAATTTGAAAAAATGCTTGACTCTCTCACGGTGTGAAGTAAGATACGCACCCCTAACGACGAGCAACTAAGTTGCTGAAAAAGTTAGAAAAGCTCTTTAAAAATAAGAACCTATCAATCTGTGTGGGCACTCGTTGATGATAATCCAATTAGATACCTCGGTATCAAATTAGGTTTCAATGAACTGAGTGACCAATCAAGTCTTCGGACTTGGCACAGTCAATTCATTATCATTCTGTTGGAATGGTAATAGCTTTAAAATTACTTCTTACTTTCGAGTAAGGATGAGTT
>NZ_LNRD01000023.1:0-54942 GCF_001557775.1 Vibrio sp. MOR3
CTTAAACTCAACCAAATCATTATTTGTAAAGTCTGCAAAAATCACTTTTTCTGACAATTTGACCTCCTGACACCTAACGCCGCATTAAGGTGTGAGCGACGCTTGGCTATACTTGAGCGAAGCGAAACCGCCAAGCGTTGCGAATCACTCTTAAATGCTTTGTTATATGCAATTTCACACGCCCAGCTTTTCAGATAGTTCTGCGAAAGCCATTTCAATACTTTTGCCTGCCGTGTCTATTTTGATTACATCGGCTTTCCAAGCTTCGTAATGGCGGTTCTGCACTTGTTTCCAGTCAGGTAACTTTAGATTTGTTACTTCACTTCTACGAGTGATAACCCTTTGTTCGTGTTCACTGCTATCTGAGCAACTAATTTCAATATTGATGAATTTAACCCCCACACTTTCTGCGACTTCCTGCCACTCACGTCGTGTAAGCTCGATAGGATTACAAGAGTCTGAGATACAGCTAATCCCAAGCTCTAAGTTGTCTCTGATTATACGGTAGCTTAAACGATACCCTTCACCTTCAACTTTGAAGTTACAAAGATCTCGAAGCCCTTGCTCTACTGTATCAATGCGAACATACGTAGCACCCGCTTTAGTCGCTAACAGCTTAGCAAGTGTCGATTTACCTGAAGCTGGGAGACCCGAAAATATGTATAAAATAGGATAATTCAATTGACCTCCATTCCTTGCATATAACGCCCTGTTAAGGGGTGAGCAACGCAATACCGAAGCTACTGCAAACCACTTTAATCACTTAAACCAACGCATAGTGGAAATGCCACGCGTTGAGAATCCCTCTTAAACAGTTTGTTATGTGAATATAGCGTACGTAACTAAGCATTGACTAAATTTCAACTTGTTCATCTAAACACATCAGATACGCTGTTAATAACCTTTTCGCGAGATCAAAAGAATCGCTATATATTTTGAACATTTCATCACGATCATTTTTCAAAGTACCAGCATGAACCAACTGAGACCTATAATCATAAAGCTTATAAAATAGCTTTGCGTCTTTGCCCCCAAGCAAATTTTTTACTAAAGTTTTACAGCTTTTGCTAATCGATTGAAACCTAATTGAATTCAAGGCATTAGCTAATGAAACCTTAGTTTCGTCGTCAATGTCAGAATTCTTATCCATAGCACTCATCAAGTAATCTAAAACCTGTAATTCTTGATCTGTTCTAGGCACTTTATCTGACAAAACTTCAATAACCGTCATTGAGAGTATAATCTTATTTATCAGAGAATCTTCAAAAATTGATGTAGTCAATATTGATGTAGCGATATCAACCTTTTTGAAGGCATGATCAGTAATATATGATTTCTTCAAGAAATCATAATTTTCAGAAAATACTTCTTCGAAGTCATCAGTTTTTGTAGGGGATTTTTCTTCAGTTGCTTTACTATCCAATGGAGCAGAATCTTCTTGATACAATTCAATACCAAATTTATCAGTAAAGTAGATTAATGGTCTTTCATAATACGTTTCATAAATATCTGTATTTTCTCTGAAAAATTTTTCTTCAAATACACCTTTTAATTTTTCAAGTATTGCTTCTGAAGCCAAGTTTTTCGGGTAAGCGATACCTATACCCATTTCTGCAAAAGATAAAATTAATGCTTGCTCAACCTTTTTTGACTCCGAAATAATTTCTCGATAGAGACAACTATCGGAGGTTGTTAAAACTAGAATATCGCTATCTTTAAATGATTGCTCGCGATCTGGCTTAATAGTATATTTGTTAAGAAAACATATCGAGTCTTGCTCTATACCAAGAGGTTTAGATACCTTAAATCTGATATAAAACTTCCACTTTGTTTCTGATGGATCAATGATTTCAAAGTCATTATCAACTGATTTTGTCATTCTAGTAGAGCACTCACCTTCAAATAGTTCTAAGAATATTTCAGATTCGTCTGGTTCAAGCCACTCTGAAAAATTCAAGACCTCACTTATAATATTGTTCATAGCATCATCAAAGGTTTTACCATCTACATTCACTTGCTCGATAGCTACCTCTGGAATAATTTCAACTATTTTAACAATATCATCCAATTCAATTGGTCGACGTACAGTAATACCAAACAATTCACCTAATAGGGTTTTTCTCATATTAATCTCTACATTATCTGGTTCAATTCACATAACGCCCTGTTAAGGTGTGAGCAACGCAATACCGATGCTCCCGCATACCACCTTAAACACTAAAACCAACGCATAGTAAAAATGCCACGCGTTGCGAATCACTCTTAAACAGTTTGTTATATGCAAATTTTTAGACTGGTAATTTGCATCGGTTCGCGGCTCGATAGAGTGCTATTGCTAGTTGGGAAGTCATTTTATTTGGGTCCACTTCCTTCACTTTTCTTTCCTTTGATTTTTTAATCTGCTCACTCTGTTTCTTGGTCATCTTTGCTCTCACATTCAGAACTAACATCATCCATTTTACCACCTGAAGCCAATGCCTCTGGCTCTACTTGATCACCTATGCTCTCAAGAAACCGTTCGCTAGCTTTTTGTTTGAGCGAACGTTTCTTAAGTTGTATTACATTATTTTTATCTTCATTCATGATCACAACCTCATATATAAGTAATCGCCCTTAACAACATATGTTAAACCAAAAGATTGATAGTACTTCTTAACATCATCATTTATTGGTTTCATTACCCGCACTTCTGTTGCACCCAGCAATTCTGCATATGTAATCATAGTAAAAAGTGTAGCGGGGAATACTCTTGCGCCAGATATATCTGGATTTGCCTCAATAAAATCTAACCTCATTGAGCTCCCATAATATGTTGGTCGACCTAATGATAAACTAAGAAGTTCACCTTTTGACCAAATTGCGAGTTCAAATCGTTTTGGGTATCTAAACTTAAAAGCTGCGTAACCCTCAATCCAATCCCAGTCAACTTTACGCTTTGTAGAGTTAGACCACCATCCAGCTAACTTTAGTGACTTTCCATCAATGCTCTTCAGCTCAATGTCTTTATATTCATTAGTTTTATTAAGTTTGATCTGAGCAGCTTTTATCGTATTCATTCTAACTTGCGAGTAACGCTGCTCAGCATCTAGGTGTGTGGATTTCATAACGCCTCCTTTATTGGAAACATTTTTAAATCCCGCGTATTACTAAAACAAACGATTATTAAATCATTGAGAGGCATACCCCACTGATAAAATTGATATTTTCACCTTTTGCATATAACGCCATGTTAAGGGGTGAGCGACGCAATACCGAAGCTTCTGCATACCACCTTAATCACTAAAACCAACGCATAGTGAAAATGCCACGCGTTGCGAATCCCTCTTAAACATTTTGTTATGTGCGTACCATCCAAGTACATGTTTACCTATGTCAGACCTGTCCGGACGCTCGTCTTTTTAAGTTATACCACTGGTAAATACCAAAAAAGACGCCACCGACTAGCCAAACAACCACATGTTTCAATACGTTCAAATTTAGAAAACCATCACCAAATTGATCGTAAATGACTCCAGTTGCAATAAACATGATTAAACTAAATGGTAAGCCGGTTTCAATTACAAACCGAACAAAACCCTTTCTCTTAGCTACTAGCCAAAATGTATCATCTATTGTCATTACGCTTCCTTGTCCGCTGAGATTAAACGATAGTCACAAAATGTGTTGGATAGAATCCATTCAGATGACTCACACTTACCTTGAATCTTGAAAGCACATAACGCCGCATTAAGGTGTGAGCGGCGCTTGGCTATACTTGAGCGAAGCGAAACTGCCAAGCGTTGCGAATCACTCTTAAATGCTTTGTTAGGCTTTTGGAGCACCAACTTTCCTCGAGGACATGTGTATACGAATTTTGTGAATCAATTCTGATATATCATCGTCTTCAGTAACTACGAACAACTTGACCCCGTGCCTTTTTGAAAGGCTAATTTTACGTTTATCACGCTCAACCGTTTTTCGGAAAGCTTCCTCCCCACCGAAGAATTCGACGGGCTCAAAGTGTTGTTTTCCATGATACTCGACTGCAACTTTCCAGTGAGGAAACCAAATATCATAATGTTGCCGACCAAGCCAAGTCGGCTGCCCATGCTGAATTACTAAGGAAGAACTGAATTCATGCTGTAATTTTTAAACAACTGTGTTTCTGATACCCAGCCCTCACCAATTTTTGGCACACCCATTTCTTCACGAGCTAAGTTTTCTGCGTCTTTTGAAAGCTGTTTAATGACAGAAAGCTTGTCATATGCTGAATAGAAAGCTTTTAGCTTGAATGATAAAGATGGCTTTTCCCACAACGGGGCACCACTAAAAAGTGTATGTTCGTAGCCACCACCTGAAGCACCCCAAGACTGAAATAACGCAAACCACCCACCATGTTTAGTACTATAGTCTTCGAAAACATCTTTAACCTTAGTTCGGTATAGAGCTTCATTGTTTTCAATGAACTTAGTTTTCCGACCTCCCGCCATTAGAAGCACATCAATGTGGTTAGGTTCCTCACCTAGAAAACTAGATATATTTAACCTGAGATTCGAATGGTGAGTACTTGTGCCAAATGCTTGCTTAGGCTCCGTGATATTCAAATACTCTTCGTAACGTTCCAACCCCAGCAAACAATCATGCGCCCAGAACAAACAATAATCTGACAACTTGCTTTCATGTTTGTATAACTCAGATAGGCGAGTCAGGAATTCCGATAATTGTTCAAAACCCTCGCTGTCCCACTTTCCTACTAAATTATAGAGATATACAAATACATATCCGATGTTGCCTTCGACATCTATGTAGTCACCAGCTGAAAGAGATATTTCAACCTTTCGATAGAAATCTCGTTGATCGCTATCCATATCTTCAATCGAAGGAAAGTAACCCTCAAATTTGGGAACACCCATATAACCTTCCTGAAAAGCCTAACGCCTTGTTAAGGTGTGAGGCGCGCAATGCCTAAATTCCTGCATGATACCTTTACCACTGAACGCAACGCATGGTGAAAATGCCATGCGTGCCGAATCACTCTTGAACAATTTGTTAAGTGTTTTTTACTTTGCCATTAGATCTTTGATTTGCTGAACATTTAGATTGTGCTTGTGAACACAATGATCACCTATACCCATCGCAAGCAGCCAGCAAAAAATAGGAACAATGATTGTCCCAGCAGTAAAGAAAGCAACAATGCATAGAACGAGAGCTCCGGCTATTGAAGAGTAAAACAGCCCCAATGGACCAAAGAAGAGCGTAAGTAGGAAAGATACTAACCTTGATTTTTCATTAAGATTCACTTTAAGCACCTAAATCAATTATATTTCGCCAACCAATAACCGGAGAAATAAAGCGGTTATCGGGTTAACTGAATTCTATACTGAAACCTCTCAAACAATGAAGATTTTTATGCATTTACACTCTTAATCATCACGACCATTTCGAGAAACGCTTAACGCCTTGCTAAGGTGTGAGTAACGCAATACAAAAGCTACCGCACAGCGCCTTAATCACATAAGCCACCGCAAAGCAAAAATGCCACGCGTTACGAATCACTCTTAAGCAATTTGTTAGTACATGCGCTACTTCTATTTATGCGCTCCAAGATATTGAAAAGTGGCATGATATGAAAGGCTTTGAACACTGAAGTGAGACGGGCAGCTACAAAACTTTACCGCCATTGAGAGACAAAAGTGAGCTAGAAGAAAAACACACTGAGCTGCTCTACTTTCACTGGCTTCAAATTAGAAAAGGATTCGTTCCTCGCACTTCGACAGCAACACCAAAGAAAGACAATTTTGATTTAGTAAAAACCACGAAAAAGAAGAAGCAATAAAGAAATAGGCTAAGAGTTAGAAACCGTAAACGGTGAAATCAAAGCGAACACTCCGCATATAGTGCCACCGGAAAGAACGTGAAAGGTACAAACTGAAAGGTGTAAAGACGAGCGCAAAAACAGATAAACACCAAAACTTATGACCTTTGATGTCAAACCAGTACTAACGCCGCGTTAAGGGGTGAACAACGCCACCACCTAGCCTAACCCATTGTGCCGTAAACACTAAAGCTGAATCAAACTGAAAATGCCAAGCGTTGAGAATCCCTCTTAAACGCTTTGTTATGCGTATTATCCCACACGTACCAGATTGAGATTTTCACTCGCTTTCGGAGCTTCAAAATACTGAGTGACATGATGAAATACTGCTTCTGTGTCAAACATCGCTCTTTCAGGTTGCTCAACTCGGCGCTTAGCAATTTGGGATAAACATTGCTCATCTGTTAGGTCTACATACCAAAGCTCATGCTCACTACCTACTTCAACGCACAGTGATACGAACCAAGCTCTTTGATTGACAGTATTAGCTGGAAAATCCATGACAACGTTAACCCCTACATTTAGCAAACTCTGCACATGGTTTTTAACGAAAGGCTTTATGAGATTAGAGTGTTTAATGTAGTCGTCAAACGTTTGAATTTGTGAAGGATAATGAGCTGACAACCAGTCGTCTTCTGAAATTAGGACTGCATTATTTTCGGCAGCCACAACCTTAGATTTCGTCGATTTCCCTGCTCCCATCTTGCCACAGAAGAAGAACAGCTTGCCCTGATTTTCCATGTTTCCTCCATTTACGCATAACGCCGCGTTAAGTGGTGAGCAACGCCAACCACCTGCCTAAACCATTGTGACATAAACACTTAAAATGAAGAAAGCCGAAAATGCCGAGCGTTGGGAATCCGTCTTAAACGCTTTGTTATGTTCGTTTTGGCAGGTCACTCCTTGCCGCCTCTACGAGCTTTGGTAAGTGCTCTTGAGCAATGTCACGAACCCTCACTGCATGCCGAAAAAGGTGATCTGACTGAGGGTTATCAAATGCTTCTTGAGCGGCTTCATGTGCATTGAAATTTTCTCTTTGTAAGGCGTTATTTACTGCGACCAGAAGAATATAAAACTCGTCGTTCATTACTAACCTACCTGATACCGCTAATTTTTGGATATCTCTGATAGACTCATCGAAATTAGAATCTGGGCGACTAGTATATTCACCACAATGCTCAGAACGAATTTGCTCAGCCCAATACGTAATGTCTTCCAAAGCGATAATAACTCTACTATAGAGTTCTCTCTTTTCATTCCAAATTTTTTCTTTCTTAGACCGCGACAAAGTGAAGTGAGCACCTAATGCTGCACCCAAAAAGCTACCAACGAGGGGTAGTGCCATTTTAAATACTTCGATGTCCATTTTGTCCTCTGAGAACATAACGCCCTGTTAAGGTGTGAGCAACGCAATACCAATGCCGCCGCATACCACCCTAAACACTAAAACCAACGCATAGTAAAAATGCCACGCGTTGCGAATCACTCTTAAACAGTTTGTTAAATTCGTTCTAACGTATACATGCCCAACTTTCTAATTTCTTGGAGTAGAGGCTTTACAGACTCTCGACACTCAAAGTAAAGAGAACATGTATCGTCATAGCCTTGTACGAAAACAGCCCGATATTCTGGAATTACGAGGTGCAAAGCATCAGCATCTGTAACCGAAAGCCTAGATAAACGGCGGACAAACAAAGAGCTGTTTCTTGGCTCCTTAAATATCAACCGACTAACAGTTCTATATTTGTACTGGTAACACGAAACGTCCTCCGCTAAAAGACGATGAAACAAATGCCAACGTAGGTCGATATCGGCTTGTTGGTCTAACGAACGATTAGTAAAATATTGCTCAAACTCTTCTCGTGTTAACCAATGTTCGAACACTGTGATTGCAACACATTGCCAATCCTCAATGCTCTCATTCGTTTTATTGTCTAGGGCGGAATAAAGTGACTTTAGGCTACCCTGCAACTCTTTTGATACATTTCGAAATGCTCTCATAAACCCTCAAGAATTTAACGCCTTGCTAAGGTGTGAGTAACGCAATACAAAAGCTACCGCACAGCGCCTTAATCACATAAGCCACCGCAAAGCAAAAATGCCACGCGTTACGAATCACTCTTAAGCAATTTGTTAGTACATGCGCTACTTCTATTTATGCGCTCCAAGATATTGAAAAGTGGCATGATATGAAAGGCTTTGAACACTGAAGTGAGACGGGCAGCTACAAAACTTTACCGCCATTGAGAGACAAAAGTGAGCTAGAAGAAAAACACACTGAGCTGCTCTACTTTCACTGGCTTCAAATTAGAAAAGGATTCTTTCCTCGTACTTCAACAGCCACACCAAAAGTGATCAAGGTTATCTCAAAAGCCACCACGAAAATGAAGAAGCGCCAAAGAGATAGGCTAAGAGTTAGAAACCGTAAACGGTGAAATCAAAGCGAACACTCCGCATATAGTGCCACCGGAAAGAACGTGAAAGGTACAAACTGAAAGGTGTAAAGACGAGCGCCAAAACAGATAAACACCAAAACTTATGACCTTTGATGTCAAACCAGTACTAACGCCTTGTTAAGGTGTGAGGCACGCATACCCAAGCCTTCGCATACCACCTAAACCACTAAAACTAACGCATAGTAAAAATGCCACGCGTGCCGAATCACTCTTGAACAATTTGTTAAGCTGCGTTGTTGACTTTGATGTACTTTGTCTCTGACGGTATATCTAGCAGACCGGTTTGTAAAAAGTCCGGTTTCAATACGACTTCCGGCAATTTACTCAGTGGGTACCATTTGAACTCAAGATCGACTTCAGACTCGATACCACGGAAAACCTCGTCCATTGGAAACTGCTCGGGTTTATCCAGCTCGACGAAAAAGTAATTCGAGACCTCGTGATACTTTTTTCCTGCGTATTCAAAGAAGTTCTCAACGTACCAAATATGACGCTTTACAACTGAGGTTGCCCCTAACTCTTCGAACAGCTCTCTATTCAGAGTCGTATCAGAGTTTTCAAAAAACTCAACTCGCCCACCCGGTAGCGCCCAAAAAGAGTCATTAATATTTCGATGAAGCAACACATGTTCATCATGAATTATTACGGCAACGCTTCGGAAGTTAAAACGAGCATTCCCTTGATCAAATCTCAACATATTACCTCCAAGCAGCTTAACGCCCTGTTAAGGTGTGAGCAACGCAATACCAATGCTCCCGCATATCACCTTAAACACAAAACGCAACGCATAGCAAAAATGCCAAGCGTTGCGAATCGCTCTTAAACAGATTGTTATGTCTCTATGCCAAAAAATCAGCTTTCGCTTTTTTCTCGGGCTTTCAATTTACCCGTTTCAATAGCCTCGCTGACTTTAGCTATGCCATTGAAAACACCATCACCTACTTTATGAGTACCTGATTCAGCCGTTTTCTTAACTGATTTCCCAACTTTCTTTGCAGACTCACCAACAGGCTTCGCATAAACACTAGTTAAAAAGATATAAATACCAATGATTGCGATTGGTAGAAGAAGAACTTCCATAAGACTTTGACTCAATAAAACTTACAAACAGCCACTAGTTCTAGCTTAAACTTCAAGTAGAACCTAACCTAGAAAGTATGAAGACCGTATCGAAAAAATAGATACTCAAGTGTCACTACTTTCATAACGGCAGAATATATTCCACCTGTTATTGTAAGTAAATGAGTTAAAGCTCGGAGAAGAGACATAACGCCGCATTAAGGTGTGAGCGGCACTTGGCTATAATTGAGCGAAGCGAAACTGCCAAGCGTTGCGAATCACTCTTAAATGCTTTGT
The DNA here is from genome assembly GCF_001557775.1 of Vibrio sp. MOR3. Lineage (NCBI taxonomy): Bacteria > Pseudomonadati > Pseudomonadota > Gammaproteobacteria > Vibrionales > Vibrionaceae > Vibrio > Vibrio sp. MOR3. Next base: position 9,667 of record NZ_LNRD01000023.1, read on the forward strand.
TATGCCCGCACTTCTAACGCGTTCTCATAGTATATGATCATACCATCACGAAACGATTGAAAGTCTTTCACAGACGAAATGCGTCGTCCGTGCTCTGATGCAACTTGATCAAACGTAGCAGTAAATGATGGGATTAATGAAGGTGACAAGTCCTGCGTTAAACTAACGACTGCGCCCTCTTTTTGTATCTTAATTGCTGTTTTTAAAACTTCCTGTAATGGCTTGTCATTACTAGCATAGATAAACTCTTGGTCATGTGGTTTACTCACCCAGTTTTCAAAGAATTTGTCTAACAAGAACAAATCCCAAGTCATATTGACTAAGTTCCTTTTGTTTTTTTCAGCAGAGTATTTTGGTGCGTATTTCATTAGCTTTGGTATGGGCTGCTTACCAAACATCTTAATAGCTAGACAAGTCGCTACTAATGAAAACAAGAACTCTTCATGACACCAACGCCAAAATGCCTCCAACTTATCTTCATTCGATAACCTGTCCTCAAAGAAGTACAACTCCGTTAGCTTCATCACGAGAACATAAAGAGTGTCCCATTTTTTTAATCTGCGAAACTCTGTAAGTTTCGTTTTCAACTGAGAACGGTCTATATACGCAGGCTCAGGAAGTTCAATTGAGTCGGTAAAACCTAAAGCAAATTCTGCTAAAGCTTCCATTTCTGCGTTGTCAATTTGACGAAATAGAGTTAAATCATCAATTAATTCATCTGGGCATTGATTTCTGTAGTTCAGTTTTTCATAGATTGCGATTGTTGGATCAAATTTAACGTTTGTAAACTTGGCAAAAACCACTAAAGCTATAGCACTTCTATGTAAGGAATTTTTCTTCTCTTTCTTGAACGCATTCAATATGTATTGATATATATTGAGATCCAAATGAATTGTGTACTTTATCCCACTAGTGTCTGCGTTATACAAGTATGCAGATGGGTTAAAAATATCCGCATCGTCACTTAAAGGAAACGAATGAACAAGCCAGTTTCCCTCCAACAGAAGAGCAATTACTTGTTCAGCATAATCAGGAAATTTATAAACTACGTATTCCACTTTTGCTTATTTCTCCTCTTAGGGCATAACGCCCTGCTAAGGGGTGAGCAACGCAATACCGAAGCCGCCGCATACCACCTTAATCACTAAATTCAACGCATAGTAAAAATGCCACGCGTTGCGAATCCCTCTTGAGCAGTTTGTTAGTTTGCAAACCCAACGCGTTGATTTTACGTTATTTTAAACTTTGCAAACAATAAGCTTTAAGTGTTTCGATGCACTTAAGCCAGGCGTAGTCTCAAAGCGGCTACTCGATGAAACCACGTGGAACAAGCAACGCCGCAGAAAACGAACTTACAACACCAAAAAGCGCTTTTGGAAAACCAATCTCACAATGAGGACTTTCAACAAAGTCACTGAAACCACTTGAATTTTCCATACCAGAGAAAGCGTCATTTCAGCGAGTAGATCGGCTTTTTCACCAACAAACTCAACGAGCAGAGTTTCAGCAAAAAAAAGTACAGCTTGGTTAACCCATAACTCGCCGCACCAAAGAACAAATCAACCATTGAAACGATGCCAATTTTGGATTTTCACCACGCAAGTTAACACTGAAATTGAACACTGATATGGCTATTTAGACTTTCAGCTTTTACCACTAGATCTTGCGATATAGCTGCGTTTTTCCTCTTGCAAACTAACGCCCTGTTAAGGTGTGAGCAACGCAATACTGGAGCCGCCGCATGCCATCTTAAACGCTAAACGCAACGCATAGCAAAAATGCCAAGCGTTGCGAATCACTCTTAAACAGTTTGTTAGAAGCACTATTACAATTTGTTTTGGTATAGATCACCGATAGGAAAAATCATTGTGTAATCACCCCAGTTTAGATTCCCATCAAGTAGGTCAAACTTCAAAAAGTGAGAAACGTCTTTATACACATCATAGTCTGGGTGACCATTACCAAAAATAAATGGTGCGAAGTCCACGATTGAAATATGACTATCACTAAACTCGATTTCTAATATGTGACCAGTAAGATGCGTTGCTCTAACCACCGATAACTCTGACATTTTTAACCTTCTTCGTAATTATCATTGGACTTACATGTTTCTTCTTTACAAAGTAGTCTACCCACTTATCCACTATATCTTCCGCATAACAGTGAACAAAGTCTTGAAACTCTCGCTTCTTCTTAGACTCTAACCCAGTCCCCTTATCTTTGACTACAACTCTTGTTATACGTCCATTCTTTAGGTGAATTTCCGCCTTAGATTCTTTACCTTGAAACTTACCATGTATGTGAATCGGCTCATGCTCATTGCTGTAAAAAAATAGAACTATCCCTAAGTACTCATAAATTTTTGGCATATACACCTCCTTAACATAGATGCGCATCATTGTGCATATATACCAATTAAGAGTTTGATTAAAGAATGAACGTTTGAATTCTTAGAGCTGTGCCAGTGCTTATAACGCCTTGTTAAGGGGTGAGCAACGCAATACCGAAGCCACCGCATACCACCTTAATCACTAAATTCAACGCATAGTGAAAATGCCACGCGTTGCGAATCCCTCTTGAACAATTTGTTATGTGAACATGCAAAGTCAGTATCCAATATCTAGAATCAGAAGCAACGTTAATAAAAAAGGAGGCCAGTACCATGTGCTCGCTTTCCATTGACGAACTATCAAAGTTTGGTACAGCAAAGCGACACTAAATACTAGTTCCAGAAAAAGCTGGAAAGGAAAGATTAACAATGAGTAAACCATTCCATACCCAGGAGCTTGACCTGCTTCGCTAGGATTACTCATTACACCGTCGATCAAGTGCTCGAAATATAAGTAAATGAAATGGTTCAGTGTTAGTGCAACTAAAACAAACCTCACAGTGCTCACGCTCCAAGTTTATGATTTGAAATAGTATTTGTTCCAGATCAGAAACTGTCGAGCATTATATTTTCATAAACTCGACATCAATCTCAGTTTTGTTCACTGGTGTACCCCACAAAAAGTAGACAGTACATAACTACATACTTTCGTACTCAACTGGGCTGACATGCCCCAACGCTGAGTGTCTTCTTCTGCGATTGTAAAATACCTCGATGTATTCGAAGATGCCCATTCGGGCTTCTTCGACTGTTTGATAGTCTTCTGCGTATATCAGTTCGACTTTCAGTCGACTGTAGAACGACTCCATCACCGCATTATCCCAACAGTTACCCTGCCGACTCATACTCGGTACACCTCCATGCTTGCGCATGAAGTCTTGATATTTATATGCTCTGTATTGTACACCACGGTCCGAGTGGATAATGACGCCCTTAGGCGGCTTACGTGACTCAAACGCCATTTTTAGGGCATTGGTGATGAGCTCAACGGTCATTGTTGTCCCTAGTGACCAACCTACGATGCGCCTTGAATGCAGGTCCATCACTGTCGCCAAGAAGAGCCAACGGCTCTTCACCCAGATATACGTGATGTCCGTGACCCATTTCTGATTCGGTGCCTCAGATACAAAGTCTCTACGCAGTAAATTGTCAGCAACATTCGTCATCGCAGCCACATCCTTGCTGTATTTAAAGCCCCTGCCATTACGTGCCCTAATACCTTTTTCTTTCATGATATCAGCCACATAGTTCACGCAGCAGGCATAGCCTGCTTCGTTTAGCTCTTCGGCTATTCGCACTGAACCGTAACGTGCCCGATATTGGGCAAAGGTATACATGACGAGCTGTTCAAAGCGCTCTCGCCGCTTTGAACGCTCACTCGGCGTATGATGACACCACTTGTAGTATCCACCTCGACTCACCTCTAACGTACGACACATTAAGCTAATCGAGTACTCGCCGGTATAGCTTTCAATGAACTCGTACTTCACTCTTGCTGCTTCGCGAAGTACGCCGAGACCTTTTTTAGGAATTCCATTTCATCTTTGAGTCGCTTGTTCTCGCGCCTTAGCGCTCGAAGTTCTTCGGACTCTTTCTTCGAATAATCGACACCATCTAAAGTGTTAAACTGTTTATCAGATAGGCGTGTGAACTGGCGCTTCCAGTTCCGGATCTGCTGGGCACTGATGCCCAACTCCTTGGCAACGGAGACGGCCGTTCGGCCAGGAAGACTGGCCAAGCGAACAGCTTCTTTACGGAACTCTTCGGTGTACGCTGGATTACGATGTTTAGCCATAAATCACCTCTCAATTAGACCCTAGATCTAACTTAATAAAGTGTCTACTAAACGTGGGGTACTCTGGTACATAACGCCCTGTTAAGGTGTGAGCAACGCAATACCGAAGTTCCCGCATACCACCTTAGACACTAAACACAACGCATAGCAAAAATGCCAAGCGTTGCGAATCACTCTTAAACAGATTGTTAGCCAGCATTACCACGTTGGTATTTGAGGGTTCTTGCCTCTGGCAGCAGAAACAACATTAACTACATTCGTATACTTGGAAATATATTCAGGCTTTCTCAGTAAGTCGGTCGCGTAATCCTTCATTTCACTTTTAGAGTTAAAGGTTTCGATAGCAATCAAATCTATTACATCTTTGATGTAACTAAAGATTGTTTCACAAGCTTCATCGGGGTCTACATCAAATTGATAAAAATCTTTCCCTTCGTGTACCAGCTTATTTCGCACATCGGTATACAGCATGTCGTACATTTCTAGTTTTTTCTCGAAAACTTCAGGACAACCTTGAGACAATAGAGCAGCGATGTACGTTCTATGTTTCCACCCAGACCACTCCGGATCTGTTAGGCCATCCAGTGTAAACACCAAGTTTAAAAACTGCGACTCAGTCCCAATTGAATAAAACGACTGACGGCATGACCTCAAGACAGATACAACCGAATTAGCAATTTCATTGTTGATATCTTCACTATAGATAAAAGAAAGGTAATTAATCGCCGGAGCATAAAAACCATCAACTTGCGGACCTAACCAATTATTGCTAACCGAGATAGGCCTTGAGATACCAGATAACTTAAAAGGCTTCAGGTGTGTCTGGCCCAGTGGAATAATGTTAACCGAGAAAAAACCATCGCTCATTTGCCCTGCTGGATTTGGGGTAAACTCCCTAACCTTGAATGAACTATGAGAATACCTAACAAGATCTAACGCATGCTCTGCAATAGATAAGCACTTGTTAATAACATAATCATTATGATCAAACGTTTTATTTAATCGCAGTAAATCCTTGTAGTTTAACTCTTCTTCAAACTGGACATACTCACAATCAAAGTCTGCAAATCGCTCATATGGTTCAGGATCTAATTCCCTACGGCAAAAGAACTCATACTTACCAAGAGTAATTGTTTTTTGAATATAAATTTTTTCTAGTGGAACAATCACTATGCATTTAATTGTTCTATCATCACTTTCAAGTTCTGCAAGTTCAGTGTTCGAATCTAGTGAATTTGCCCTTTCTATTTCAATCCAATTAAAAGAAAGCCTAAAATCATCAAACATTTCCTCGCTTGTCTTAGTGCCATCGTAGAAATTAAACGTAACACCGTCACCTTCGGGAAAAGCACTAGCCCAGTACCCCATATCTCTTAACTTATTTATTGATAACGAAATTTCCTGACTTTTGTCTGAAAAAGCTTCTTTATTCCAGAGTAAATTTCCTGAGTAGTTATCTCTTGGAGGTAAAAACCTAGCTTTCACTAATGTTTCCTTTAATTGATGGCTAACGCCTTGCTAAGGTGTGAGTAACGCAATACAAAAGCTACCGCACCGCGCCTTAATCACATAAGCCGCCGAAAAGTAAAAATGCCACGCGTTACGAATCACTCTTAAGCAATTTGTTAGTACATGCGCTACTTCTATTTGTGCACTCCAAGATATTGAAAACCGGCATGATATGAAAGGCTTTGAACACTGAAGTGAGACGGGCAGCTACAAAACTTTATCCCGATTGAAAGACGAAAGTTGGCTAGAAGAAAAACGCACTAAACTGCCCTGCTTTTACTGACTTCGAATTAGAAAAGGATTCGTTCCTCGCACTTCGACGGCAACACCAAAGAAAGACAATTCTGACTTAGTAAAAACCACAAAAGAGAAGAAGCACCAAAGAAATAGGCTAAGAGTTAGAAACCGTAAACGGTGAAATCAAAGCAAACACTCCGCATATAGTGCCACCGGAAAGAACGTGAAAGGCAAAAACTGAAAGGTGTAAAGATGAGCGCTAAAACAGATAAACACCAAAACTTATGACCTTTGATGTCAAACCCGTACTAACGCCCAATTAAGGTGTGAGGCACGCCATACCGATGCTCCCGCATGCCACCTTAATCACTAAAACCACCGCATAGCAAAAATGCCACGCGTGCCGAATCGCTCTTAAATTGTTTGTTATGTTTTGTGTTCATCGAGCTAATCAAACTTTTTGAATAGATTATGCCCTGTGATCCCGTACCCAAGACGAGTGTACAGCTTTAAAGCACCATTATTGCCATTTGCAACATGGAGCTTCAACCTTGTAATACCACTTTGTTTGAGGCGGGATTCAAGGTTTTTTATTACTAATTCGCCATAACCTGAGTTGCGATACTTTTGCTCTATGAAGAAGTCACAAATAAAAGCGGTTGAGTCTTCTACACTCTCTATGTACCAAAGATGACCTATAGATAACTCCCCCAATTTAATCGAACAGACATAGTTACCGTCAGTATCAAGCTTATTGGGTAGTCTCATCTCGAAGTCTAGGGAAGCAAACTCAAAAGATTTCCTTTCAGAGTAGCCATAATTGGAGCTGATAGAACCAGCGTATTCTCGTATAAAGTTTTCACGAAAGAGGTCAAAACAACCAGGTTCCATTTCAAATAGACTTATCACTTTACCCTCCTAAATCCTTGGAGTTGATTAAAAACATAACGCCCTGTTAAGGTGTGAGCAACGCAATACTGAAGTCGCCGCATACCACCTTAAACACTAAACGCAACGCATAGCAAAAATGCCAAGCGTTGCGAATCACTCTTAAACAGATTGTTATGAAGCGCTTGCAGGTAAGCCGATGATTTGCTTTTGTACACCTATTCCATGCCAATTATTGAGCATTAGAGCTTGAATGCTACTGATTACAAGAGAGATACCAAAGCTCACCAGTTCGAAGGTTTTGTCATTGGAGTCTTGATCCATTATATGGGACACACAATAACCACCATGAACGAAGGAACTGCGCAGATTATTTAATTCGCGAAGCTTATTTTTCAATCTCTTCTGCTGACGAACTTCGACTGAAAGCAAGAAGTTAACTTGTTCACTAATATCACTAAACCCCCTACCAGCATTTGTCCCATATATAGCTTCTAAAGCATGGAATATCCATGGAACTGAGCTGATATCGTAATCATCCATACGAATTACGTGAAGCAATGAAAATATAGCCTTTTCAACAGGTGTAGTGGCAACAACTTTTGTACAAATATTTAAGGACTTAAACCAGTCTAGGCTTTTGCCTAAATCATTGTAAACAGCGTATGGAACACGCTTCGATTCTATGTTCTCTATTGCGTTACCAAAAGAGTAGTTTGATATTTTAATTGGTGTGTGTTCATCGTCACCTTCCAATTTAGCATTGTAGAAGTCGACCAATCCTGGAGCAGCCAGGTTACAAACTACAAACAAATCTAGTAAGTACCGATGAAGATAAGTCCGCATCTTATGCTCATCGACGTCGGTACTGGTCGTAGCGCTTATTGATATCGCTATTTCTTCACAAGGGCTCATTCGCTTGTAAAGCGTGCCCTCAATTTCAGTATAAAAAGGACCGCTGACATCTGCACTGAGCTTCAAAATGTTTAGGAAAGGATGCCAGTCCATTTGGATATGAAAATCAATCCCATCCCAAACAAAAGAGTCATTAGAAAATACATCCACAACCTGCTGGGCTGATTCTAGATCCGAAGACGGAGTCACACCTTCGACTTCAAAATGCCGAGGATTCCAATTAATCAACAACTTATATTTATGGTCCATAATTTCCCTAGCTTCATAACGCCGCATTAAGGTGTGAGCGGCGCTTGGCTATACTTGAGCGAAGCGAAACCGCCAAGCGTTGCGAATCACTCTTAAATGCTTTGTTATGCGATTTTTCCACACATTATGTATTGAGGACCAGCTGGACCACCTAGATAGAGTTTAGAGTCGCTTTCAAAGCCACCCTTTTCATAGCACAGTTTCGCACCGGGATTCTTGCAGTTAACTGTCAGGAAAACCCAATTAAACATCGAGTAATGCGCCTCTAAATAGAGAAACAGCGCTTTCACCGCTTTCGTTCCAAACCCTTTACCTTGACTGTTGATATCGACAGCAAAAGCTCTTAAGCCTAGCCCGTCTTTTGGACAAAACTCATAATCATTAGAGTAAGCGACATCTAGTTTAAAGAAACCAATTACAGCGCCATTATTTTTAATAACATGCAAATGAACTGTTTCACTCCCACTAGCTAAAAATTCGTCCGCTGTTCCAGCAAACTTGACCTGTTCAGCTGCTAAACGTACATGCTTAACTTCGTCAATATTTGATTCATTGACCTTTTCTATTTCTAACATCGTGTTTCCATACTATTAAATCGCATAACGCCTTGTTAAGGTGTGAGGCACGCAATACCGGAGCCTTTGCATACCGCCTTAACCACGAAAACCAACGCATAGCAAAAATGCCACGCGTGCCGAATCACTCTTGAACAATTTGTTAGGCGCAATACCCTTCCCAAAGATCATTCCTAGGGTGCTCGCCAATAAATTCTATAGCTTGAATAGCAATCCAAATACTTTCTTTGCGTATCTGGCTGTTAGCAATAGCCTTCTCTAATCTCTTCACAACATTAGGGACATAAGAGAGCATATAACAAAGGTGTTCCGCTACCGGATCAGCATTGTCTTCCATAACCCTAGCCATTGCGCTAATGATTTTAGTTAATTGCACATCATTTACCTTTGCCATACGGGTTATTGCATAAACATATCGAGGATCGTGTTTGTCACTTGGGAAATGCCATGACAGTCGATAGCCTGCGTCTGCTACAGTCCACTCATCATGTATTAAAGACAAAAAGGTATCGAAAAGTTCTTCCCAAGCTAACTTGCTATGTTCGTTAATTTCTTTTCTTGAGCTAGTATTGTCTTGCTGAGCTACTACAGCAGACATAGAATTTACAAACTTCCTACTTATTCTCGTCGATTCTGCACTAGATATTAACTGAGATAGCGTCTCGGTGTTTAGCTCATCACTCTCCAACGTTAGAGGTATCGACCACGGTCCATTTTCAGTCAACGCCTTATCAGCATAATCGCTCAAGTTGGTCCAGACAGCTTTATTTGACTCAGGATCATATACCACACCGACGACTGGCAACGTACAGCGAAACCAATATTCAAAGTGTGCTTTATCACTTCTAAATACATATTTCCCTACACCAGCTCGCTTAAAACTTTGACCAGACTTAATTTGAACTCCAATAAACGCCCCTGTGGCAATATTTTCCACTTGCGGCTCGATCAAACCATCAATACCGACGTCAAATAGCTCAATTGGTCGAAAAATAACTTTTTCCCTCCCACAGATAAGCTTCATAAACGAAACGCCTAACTCCCCTGTATGGGACTCTGAACTCACTGTTGTCATGATCGATTACTCCAAGATGAACACTGCGCCTAACGCCCTGTTAAGGTGTGAGCAACGCAATACCGAAGCCGCCGCATACCACCTTAATCACTGAAATCAACGCATAGTAAAAATGCCACGCGTTGCGAATCACTCTTAAACAGTTTGTTATGTTGCTCGGATTCGAGTAGCTTCCCTCATAGCATCATACCCAAAAATCACAGGTCTCCACGCCTCTTAACTCTCACCTTAACGGCAATCAAAACAAACTTTAAGCTAGATTTACACGCTCGTTAGATCCACCTTAGAACCGGCTTAAATCAAATTTATATTGAAATAAAGCAAGCATAGCGTTAAGGTGTGAATCAGATAGTGGCATCGAGGTCGATTCAAAATGGAAGACGATAAATTTCAAGTAGGTAGAACCATCAAAGTTACTTTTGATAAAGAGCAAGCCAATAAGCTGAATGAAGCGATTGGCATTATTGGTGTTGATGAAGAATATCAATCTGAAATAATCTCCAAATTACAATATGTAGCTCGAGATAGAGCAGTCAGATTTTCTGGAGAAGATACCGGGTTCAATGTTTCAATTCACGCTAACAAAATCAAGAGTGAAACTAACCGCAGTCGTATAAAACAAAATGTTTTAGATAGCTATAGTGATGCTTTTAACTCTGCAGGTTTTGAAAGTCATGTCGACATAGCACAAAAAAGTGTCTTAGTTTTTGTCCCGCCAGTACTAGATAAAAATAGAAATTCATTTAGCTTAGATGATATTAATAATCAAGCTGATGTAATTTCTGAAATTCGCAGGAAGCAGGACGAAATAATAAATATTAAAAAGATAAACTCTACCTTAGATGCGATAAAAGAAATTCAAGAAAACTCAACTATAAACAAGAATATTAAGGAGATTGCGATAAAAAAAGCAACAGAGATCCTCAACAATCAATAAATATTAATTCAAACAAGCCAAGTTATTTTAATTAAGTATTAGGATGTAAAATACATGAGCCATACTGTCAATTTCGACCAACGAATACGCTTTAATCAAGAAGAAGCAGATATAATTAATGATGCTTTTGAAGCGATCGCTGAATGTGGAGGCACTCCGCCATCACCCAATGCATTTGCTAAACGAGCTGCGGTTAGCAAAATGAATAAGATACTCAAAGACAACAAGAAAAAATAAGGTTCTCTTTATGAAAAAACCATTTAAGAAAGTCGTTGCAGATAAAGATTACAAACTGACACTCGGAAGAAGACAGGCAGAAAAGATGACAGAAGTTACTAACTTAGTTAATGAAACTCCTGAAACTTTCATAAAAAATGCAACTATCCAACGCGCAAAAAATATCATAACTGTAACAGCGAGCGAAGACAATAAATAGTGAGCTAACCCAGACCCCAATGTCTGGGTTGCAACATAACGCCGCGTTAAGTAGTGAGCAACGCCACCACCCTACCTAAAACCTTGCCACCTTAAACACTAAAGCTGACCCAAACTGAAAATGCCGAGCGTTGGGAATCTGTCTTAAACGCTTTGTTAAACAGCATTTAAATATGATTCCATCTTACTTATATCTAAAGACAACTTCTTTGCAGCCAACGTATCCATTAAAAAGTCATCTACACTTTTTTCAATCGTTTGATAGCGACTTTTCTTTGTTGATAAAGATAGACTTAATTGATACAACGCTCCTAAACCCGAAAATAATGTATGAACATCACTTGTAGTGATATTTAAGTGTTCTTCTTGTGCTTGCGCATGAATTTTATCAATTTGACGATCAATACCCTCAATTAGTGATATTAAGTTTCTAACGCCTATCCTTTGCTGTTTCGTCAAATCTACGAAACACTTATCAACCGCACTTCTTAAGATGATCAGATTGAATTCATTAGGAAGAAAATAGTTCTGAATATATTTAGTATCATTTCTTTGCTCATATAGTGCCACCTGAGCGTAAACTTTATAGACCAAATCCAGATTTTTCGAACATTCATCAGCTATATCTTGAATCTCGATATAGAGCATGTCCAGATACAAATTAGACTCTTTCTTTCTCTTAATATCTTCAATTGTTCCTGTAGCCGCTACAGTTGCTACAACACCAAGTATTGATGCAAATGCACCAACTAAAACCGAACCTATATCCACAGAGCCTACCTATGCTGTTTAACGCCCAATTAAGGTGTGAGCCACGCTGCCACCGCACTCAATTTGGACACCGTAAACACTAAACTAAACCCAAACCAAAAATGCCAAGCGTGGGGAATCACGCTTAAATTGTTTGTTATATTTCAGTCGTCATAAACCGAAAGATTACCTGTTCGCCAAACATCACCATCCCATGAAAGCACGTCATCTAAGTCCTTGAGCAGAGAGTGCTGACGATAACGAGGCTCATCATTTTTCTTATACCATTGATTAACAAGTGTTATTGGCTTTGGTAAAGACAGCTTCTTTCTATCGTTCAACGTTGGTTGCCAGAAGTAGATTATTATAGACTCTGCCATTTCCATAAAGTAACGACTTGCATCATCAGGGTATGTTACTTCACCTAACCAGAACTCTTGTTCACGGGTGATATCATGGATTTTATGATGCGATTTAAACCTTGTAGCGTAGCTACCTTCAGTAATACCACAATACTGAATTATAGATTCTCGTTCATACTTCAATTTGCCTGTTGCTAAATAAAGACCATTTTCTAACTCAGGCTCTTCAATGATGTCATCGTAATTGTATGGACCTCTCCACTTTACAATGATTGTAGTATGCTCACTCATATTCAACAGTCTCCAGAAAATCGTTATGGTATCACATACTGCCAATAAGAAATATAACGCCAAATTAAGGTGTGAACAACGCTGACACCTTAGCTAAAGCATTGTGCCATAAACACTAAACTGACTTGAAGTGAGAGCGGCGAACGTTGTGAATCACTCTTAAATTTCTTGTTAGCAGCAACTTACAACGCGAGTTTAAACCCTTCATGTGTTGCTTTGAATCCAAGCTTTTCATAGAACCTGATTGCATCAGGGCGCTGCTTATCACTTGTTAACTGAACGATTGTACAGCCTTTGTTTTTTGCCTGTTCAATAGCATATTCGAACATTTTCTCTCCGCAACCTTGCCCACGATATTCACTATGAATTCGGACACCTTCGATAAGACAACGCCAACTACCGATATGCGTTAGGTAAGGAATAAAAGTAATTTGAAGCATCCCGACTAAAGAGTTTTCCAGCTCAACAACAAGTAATTCGTTATTTGGATCTCGTGTAATCGCTTCGAACGCTTCAAGATACGCACTATTCAACGGAATAGACGCATCTTCTCTTTTGCTACCAAGTGGATCATTCGAAAGCAAAGCAACAAGACTTTCCAAATCTTCAAAATCAGCTGAACGATATTTTAATTCCATCTATAGTTCCTTATTACTTCTAGCTGCTAACGCCCTGTTAAGGTGTGAGCAACTCAATACCGAAGCTCCCGCATACCACCTTAAACACTAAATACAACGCATAGTAAAAATGCCACGCGTTGCGAATCACTCTTAAACAGATTGTTAAGCATCTTTATTGGAGATCTATGTAAATACGAACAATATCGCCCTTATATTTTTCCCCTAGCACCCGATACCCACCGTCACCATATACTGTTTTAATGCAGAATCCGGCTCCCAAGGCACCATTTTCAAATGGTAGTACACCAAAACCTAGCTTAGAGCTTGTAGCATACGCTGAACCAGCAAATGAATATGATAGTTCTCTCTCTTCTTCCATTAGAACTAGCGTCTTTTCATTTATCAACTGATTCACTTTTTTCTCATATGGTAAAAGTATCTCATCGTAACGCTGAAAATCCTTACGAAACTGATAAACATCTCCAGACTTTAGGTCCTTATATTTATCAAGAGGCTCGTAAGGAATATTTTTCCACTCACTCGAAACATAACATGGGTCAGTGAGCATTAGTGACCCAGAGTCAACAAACACTTCGCCAAGTTCAACTAATTCAATGTCGGACTCAGGAATAATGACTTCATCATCTAACTCTGAATCGTAATATGTTAATGCTCTACCAAAGTATTTAGCTTTTTCTAGTTCACTATGTAACATGTCGAGTTGCCGATTTTTCCCTTCGATTTCTTTGGCATTAAACTCGGCATCTTCATTTAGTCGAGCTAACTCCTTTTCACGAATTTCAATACGGTTGGACAAAACACTTTCAATAAACTCTGGAGATTTCTTCTCCAATTCATTGGCTTTATCTTTCCAAAACGTCATACTTTTTTCAGATACTTTTACTTGCTCATCTTTTAACTTTGCTTCTGACTTCAGGTTTCGTATGTATGCAAAATAGAGCCAACCTAAAACGGTCAAGACAATTCCATTAGCTCCAAGTTGTAAGTAGTCAATAATTTCTTTCACCAAACCTCCTGTGATGCTTAACGCCGCGTTAAGTAGTGAGCAACGCTACCACCCAACCTAAACCTTACCACCTTAAACACTAAAGCTGATTCAAACCAAAAATGCCGAGCGTTGGGAATCTGTCTTAAACGCTTTGTTAGTTTGCCTACATGATGCAGCCAAAGTTTAGCACCAAGATGCTGAATTGGTTACAAAACTACTGGCTTTGAACAACAATGTAAAACTGAAAACTACAGAACTCAAACCCAACCAGCATAACGGGCTTGGCTAAGAAGCGACATACGATAAACAACCACAGTTTGAAGCTTCTTAGCTGACAAACGATTCATTCGATGAACCTGACAACCAAGTGCGACGAAGCCACTATTTTACGGATTAAGTACCAAGAAAAAGAAGCTGAGCGAGATGCACTAAGCAACCAAAGTTACTGATGCAGAGAGATGCATAACACTGAACCTAAAGAGCCAAAAAATCCACTACGCGCGATAAGATTTGGTTGCACAACTTTCGCAAGACGGACAGGTGTAAAGTACAGAAACCGAACTAGGCTCTTTGACCAAAAACGCTTTTCCACTTTTGCAAACTAACGCCCTGTTAAGGTGTGAGCAACGCAATACCGATGCCACCGCATAACACCCTAAACACAAAACGCAACGCATAGCAAAAATGCCAAGCGTTGCGAATCACTCTTAAACAGATTGTTAAGTGTTTTTATTGCGGGGTATGCAACCGCTCACCCAAGTAATATAACCCCAAAACAGTGGCTAAGATCATTTGCCATAAGACAAACATAAAAGCTATAACCCCTGCGTAAGAAGCAAAGTAGAAATATTCAGACGAGATTTCCATGCTCAAACACAGTCTACTAGCTAGCACTAAAAAAATACTAACGGCTGTTAGATACGAAAAAAGAACACATAGAAAACGACGCCTTGTCATTTCAATCATTAGCGAACTGCCATGATGTAGTATTTCAATTTTCGGAGGGTTAGCCATTAACTGGTCAATATCGTTTTTATTAAAAGTAGCTACGGCGGCTAATGCTGCTATGAAGAAACCAGGAAGGTTTGCAACAAAAGCAGTAATTTCACTGATAAGCCCTCCAGTACCCACAACTTTATCAATTGGGATGAACACGTATACAACGCCGCAAGTCACAGCCGTCAAAACTAGAGGTAACAGCCAATCGTAGATCCATTTATCGTCATGCTGAATTCTCAAGTAAGACAACGGTCTTAACAGTTGATACGAAATCAATTTAAATTGAGAGAAGATATTCATGTAACCAACTCTAAAATTTTGTCTCTAATGCCTACATGTATTGTAGGAAATGAAGTACTTAATGCATTGCCAAAGCCCATGATTTTGCATTTTTTAACATATTTATCCTCTTGCCAAAGTGCGCCAGTATCTGAGCTCAAGGTTGCCGTATGCCCAGTACCCGTCTCATCAGTAAATGAGACTCTTACAAATGGTGAGTTTAATGAGTCTGCATGGCGAATTGCCTTTTGCAGATGCCCCCAATTACCACCGTTAAACATAATGTCAGCTCGGCTGACTTTCATTTTAATTTCTGTGCCGATCAACTCTGAGTGAGTGTTAACGTCATAGCCTCGGATTACTGTCATGTCACTAGTAATTTTAATGCTATTAATTACACCATTTTCTAACTCTTCTCTAAACTCATCAGATGGATGGGCAAGGAAACTAAAGACACAGAAGACGTTGATAGTTTTATTTGCTACACCTGATGGATGTGGCTGGGTGTATTCTGCCTTAAACTGTCGAGCTGCTAACTTACACAAGTGGTTGATAAACCCATTTGCCTTAATTGGTGATAACGCCGGATTTTTTTCGACTAAGGCAAGGTGCTTATGAGCTGCATTCTGAGCTTTATAGATTATTAAATGGGTGGAAGTTTCTAAGCCTCTTTCGTCACTCAATTCAATAACTTCTCGGTCATTGACTGTGCCGCCTACTTTTTGTGTTACGGGATGAGCAGCTTCGGTATCAACAACATTGATAAGAAGTACCCAACAATTATCCCGTTCTTCTAGATCTTCGAGACGAAATTCTAAGTCTGAACCAGCAGCAACCTTTTTCCTAGCAAGGTTTAGCTCTCGAAGACTGGAAAACTCACCCATGATTTCATCTAGGGTTCTTGGTGATGCCATTGCATGTGGAATGTCTCTAGCCAGTGTTTTTCCACTTAAACCAACATCAAAAAATTGGATTGTTCTCTCATTATTTTTCATTTTTATTCCAAAGACTTAAACGAACGCCTGCATTATATACCATCTCACATACTGGTCGAGAAAAAACACTTAACGCCCTGTTAAGGTGTGAGCAACGCAATACCGAAGTCACTGCAAACCACCTTAAACACTAAACACAACGCATAGTAAAAATGCCACGCGTTGCGAATCACTCTTAAACAGTTTGTTATAAGTAATTAACACCTAACAAAATGATCTGAATTACTTATGTACATCTTGATGTTCTGATAAATCATCGTGTTGTTATTACGACCAATCTTTTTCTTGGATTCTTTGGTGTTTACTGACCACTGTCCAAAAAACACAAAGTCTTCTCCAACAGTTAACGAATCAACTAGCTTAGGTTTTTTTAAGACTACCTGTACTACAGTTCGCTTTATCTCGCCTTTATCATTTGGCTGAACAAATGGTGAATGCAGTTCTGCCACATGGTACGGAAAGTTTTCCATTGGCTCATTTATTTTGTAAAGATTACCTGAGATAGCTAGTGGAATCGTATATTTTTCAGAACCATAGTATTTGGCAAACTTTTCAATATTACTATCGTCAAAGAAGAACCTAGACCATGGAATTTTATTTCCTTTAAATTTAAGAACAATAAGTGATTTCAGTTCGTCGTCGTTCTCACATAAGGTTCTGATTTCTATAATTTGTTTAAGCGTGCGAAGATAGTTACTTAACTTTCCTTTGTTATTGAACGACTTATTACTTTCAACACTTGAGCCCCATCCTTCGCTCACCTTTCCAACTTCGAACGCAGATAACTCTCGTAAAGCCTTGATTAAGATGTGTAGACGAAATTCAAACTTCTTTTCCGCTATGGCTTTAAAAACTTCAGATTCAGAAGACTTAGCGATAATGTTTAATGAACCAGCTATATTGTACTTGCAATGCTCAGCGTGTATTTCATGTGGTTTCAATCTAAAACAAGGAGGAATCTCAATAGTTTTAGATACGCATTTACGATTATGCCTGCTAACAAAAGATAGCTTTGCTTCGCAACCTGAAGTCTCACACCAAATTTTAGCTTCATCAGTTCGCCTTTCGTAGGCAAGCACATCAATTTTATTGCCAGTTACCAACCTTGCTCTAGGAATTTTACTACCCACAAAACCTCCCATTACTTATAACGCCGCATTAAGGTGTGAACAACGCTACCACAAAACTATACCATACCACCGTAAACACTGAACTCAACGATAGAACTGAAAATGCCAAACGTTGAGAATCACTCTTAAATGCTTTGTTATGTGTATAGTTTCAATGTGCGAGATGTTATTCTGTATGGGATTGTAATATTGAGAAAACAGACATGGAACAAAAAGACATTACCTTAAGCTATGACCGTGCATTACTTACATTTATAGAGCACACGAAAAAGTTTGTAGACAATAAAGATCCTGTCGGTGCTGCAATACATGGCAGGTATGTAGTTGAATCGTACTGTTTTACCATGCTCTCGGCGATGCTCCCTCACGTAGCTAAAGTTGCAACTGATATCAAGGACTGGCAACCATCCCAAGTTGTGCGCCTAATTGAAAATATAAATGACATAAAGCTCACAAGAGATTTCGCGGAAAGAAAAGGCATTTTTTATGTCAATTTTGGCAAACTAGTTGGACACTATTCAACTTTTAATTCTGTGCTGCATGTACCCGCAATTAATCAACTCGAACATGATATTGAAGCCAAACGACAACGAGTGTTAGTTGCTGCAAGTGAGTTGTTAACTGAATTTGAAGGTTATTCTGAAACCGAAACAATTTTTTCTAGTGAAGCACCTAAGTTCCATATTTGTTTAAACTGCCATAAGCAAACGCTCTACTACTCGAATAAGCTTGAGGGTTCATTCAAATGTATTTTCTGTAAAGAAGAATACCACTATCTTATGGGTAGAGTTCGATGTGAAAATGGTTACGCACTTGATTGCCCATCTTGCAACGTTGGGATAGCTATCCACGATACTTTGTTAAGAGAAATGATTTTAACGGGGCGACCATTCAAGTGTTCAAAGTGTACTGAGGACATATTTTTTGACGTTACAGCTAAGCTAGTCAAAGACGTAGATCCTGAAAAACTAGAACTCAATGCATTTCTGAGCGACCTAAAGGCTCATATAGACCGATTAGTTCGAGAGTATTGCCAAGCACGCAGTGATAAAAACTGGGAAATTTCCGATGCTATTCGTGAACAACTAAATACTATGGGCATTAAAGTCACAGATGAAGCAACCATGACATGGATTCTGCAACCTGTATTCAGAGGTACAAACGTTGAAGTGACACCAGAAGCAATGCCCATTATTGAGCCGAAGAATTAAAAAATCTGATAAATCTGGGGGGTTACTCTTGAGCGTAGCACCCCCATACACATAACGCCCAATTAAGGTGTGAAGCACGCTACCAAGATAGTCAATTTGAGCACTGTAATCACTAAACTAAACCCAAACCAAAAATGCCAAGCGTGCTGAATCACTCTTAAATTGTTTGTTAACCCTATGTTTATTGCCAATTCACAAAGTCTGAAATGTTGTCTAGGCGCTCAACCACAACCGCTCGCCCAAGCTTGTTTGCCCAATAAGTTTCCCGTTCAACTTGTTCACCAGCTCCAGACCACTCAACAACACGCAAAGGTATACTCCTTAAATATAGTTTCAGTAGCATATTTAAATGTGTATCAAATCCAGAGTAACCAAACAGAATAATTTCTTCAGCCTCCGATAGAGCAAACTGGAGATAGTCCCAATATGTGGATAGAGCATGAGATGCAGCAATGACTGACGGCTTATGTTTTACGTGAGTCAGAACAATGTGTTTGCTTGGAATATCACGCTGTAAATTGAGCCTATCTCGGGAGAGTTTAACAATACTTCCTTCATGGTCCATAAACAACGGTGACCCATGAAGGTGCAAATAATAACCAAAGTTATTGTCATACTTTCGCTCTAATGCGTCTGCCGAAAAACCGCGATTGAGCATACCGTCAATAAGGCTCCCCCCGTAACCGTCAACGAGGTCATTATCGATAAACGAGTTATATAAGAGCTTATCGTAGTTAAGTGTGGCAACGTGAGATCTAGTTTCACGGATAAATTCGACAAGTGCATCCTCAAACGGCTGAGGTAGAGTTCCGTTATAATTATGAAGCTTAGTAGCTACTTTATGTATATAGGTTGCAGTTATTTCAGGAAACGACTGACCATCGTCTGTAAGCCAATGAATGTCACCATCACCAATTTGATTTAACGACTTACAATGCGTCACTGCTTGATGAAGTAAATCAAGTTCATCTTCACTTTCAGGAGCACCAGCTCGACCAAGGCAACGCTCTATTAATTGTTGCTGCTCAAGGCTTAAAAAACCTTCACGTTCCCAAATATCTTCTAATGCTGCAGTTAGGGAAAAATGTACTGGGTCTAAAGACATTCCCAACCCATTACCAAAAATTACTAATTTCCTAGCCAAAATTTACTCCTAATTATAAGAATAGGGTTAACGCCCTGTTAAGGTGTGAGCAACGCAATACCGAAGCTACCGCATACCACCTTAAACACTAAACGCAACGCATAGCAAAAATGCCAAGCGTTGCGAATCACTCTTAAACAGTTTGTTATATGCATTTTTCGGTTACCTCACTAAACGCCCACTCTGAGAAGACCCTCTCAAGTTTGTACCGATCCATATTTTTTCCTTGATAAAGGCTATCCGCAACAATGTCATCTTGGTTTTCAACAAATTTCTTATATGCAAGCAGATACGAACTACAAAGCTCTTCAAGTTGCTCATTTTTATCTAAGATAAAAAATGGGAGCTTTATAATTGGAGACTTTATCTGAGTAACAATAGGAGTACTTAAGTCGGGCTTGTCAGTATGAATTTTGCGCAGATGTTCGAACAGTGCATACGACAATGAGCCTTTGGTATAGTAAAATAGATCACAATAAAACTTTGCATCTAGTCCATCTCTCTTTTCCGGGTGAGTTACATACTCAACATCCGGAAATGGAACGCATAAACCTTCATTTTGGAAATGGACGACAGGCAACTCATGCATAACAGCATTTTTGTACTTGAGCAAATAATCGTACTTTACGGGCTCTTCAATTAGAGTATTCTGCCACCAAAAATTACCACCTCGATAATCATCTTCAGATATCGATATAGTAAAATCTGGATCCAACGCATAAAATGCACCATTAACTCCATTGTAAATCCAGTTATCTGTATCCTCTAGGAGCAGTTTGAAGCGAGCTGCAGCAGGTAAATCAAGCCCAAAACGCTCCAGCCACATTGCTTTAATATCTTGAGGGTTTGCACAAGAGTCTTTTGGTGTATTTGTGTCCTTTATTCGTGAATATACCGTACCTGCTCTGAGTATTTTATTACGATGCTTAAGCTCTTTCGTAAAGTAGAAAGGCTTTAGCCTTTCATTTTTAATGCTCAAAACCGCTACAGACTTTTCAGCGTACTCCACAAATTTAATATCAATAGTAGGGACGTTATTTTCAGCATATGGCTGCTGTCTTAGGTAGCCAATAACATCGGCTTGAGAAAAAAGACACTCCTCTGAGTCTAAGCCAACAACCTCAAAGTCGTCACTTATACCGAATATCAAAAAGCGATCGCCATCGTGAATCACGTTTGCCAAACACGTAATGTCATGTAGTAAATCAAAGAGGTTATCATGAAATTTTTGTTTAAAATCCCACCACAGCCCCTCACTCTTTGACGAAAGTAGGTTATCTAACAGTTTTTCCATATTTCCTCATGATGCATATAACGCCTTGCTAAGGTGTGAGTAACGCAATACAAAAGCTACCGCACAGCGCCTTAATCACCCTAAGCCACCGCATAGTAAAAATGCCACGCGTTACGAATCACTCTTAAGCAATTTGTTAGTACATGCGCTGCTTCTATTTATGCGCTCCAAGATATTGAAAAGTAGCATGATATGAAAGACTTTGAACACTGAAGTGAGACGGGCAGCTACAAAACTTTACCGCCATTGAGGAACGAGAGTTGGCTAGAAGAAAAACGCACGGAACTGCCCTACTTTTACTGGCTTCAAATTAGAAAAGGATTCGATCCTCGTACTCCGACGACAGCATCAATTACAACCAAGGCTCTCTCAAAAGCCACCACGAAAATGAAGAAGCACCAAAGAAATAGGCTAAAATTTAGAAACCGTAAACGGTGAAATCAAAGCAAACACTCCGCACATAGTGCCACCGGAAAGAACGTGAAAGGTACAAACTGAAAGGTGAAAAGACGAACGCCAAAACAGATAAACACCAAAACTGATGACCTTTGATGCTAAACCCGTACTAACGCCCAATTAAGGGGTGAACAACGCCTCCACCCAACCTAAAGCATTGTGCCATAAACACTAAATTTGAAGTAGAAGCAAAAATGCCGAGCGTTGTGAATCCCTCTTAAATTGCTTGTTAGGGCTTTTTTAGTTTTAATTCTGCGACATATCGGTTTAAGTCTGCTTCTTCTAGGTTGTGCTCTAAAAGTAACTGTGAAAAGTCTGCCGTCATTTGAGGTGGATTGTCTCCAGGCTCCACAATATTGTTCAGTCCCCTAACCAAAATTGGATACTCTTCAGGCGATAACCCTTGTAACTTTCTTAAAGATACTTGAGATAATAGAGTAGAGTGATCTTTGTTAGGGTGATTAGATACAACAAATAGTCTAATCGAGTTGATAGCGACGTCTTGTCTATCACTAAATGCTGCCAGATTAATACTTTGCTGGTTTATAGCATTCTGAAGCTCTTCTATTTTTATTTGGTTCTCTTTTACAACTAAAACATACCCAAACCCGGCTACTATAGCTGCTCCTATAACAGTCGAAAGAACATTTTTTATGATCTCGTTCATTCCACATTCCTTATGGACATAATGTAATTGTTAATATTAGACTAATTTGATCTGTGAGCCCTAACGCCTTGCTAAGGTGTGAGTAACGCAATACAAAAGCTACCGCACAGCGCCTTAATCACATAAGCCACCGCAAAGTAAAAATGCCACGCGTTACGAATCACTCTTAAGCAATTTGTTAGTACATGCGCTACTTCTATTTGTGCACTCCAAGATATTGAAAAGTGGCATGATATAAAAGGCTTTGAACACTGAAGTGAGACGGGCAGCTACAAAACTTTACCGTCATTGAGAGACGAAAGTTAGCTAGAAGAAAAACGCACTGAACTCCCCTACTTTTACTGACTTCAAATTAGTAAAGGATTCGTTCCTCGCACTTCGACGGCAACATCAAAGAAAGACAATTCTGACTTAGTAAAAACCACGAAAGAGAAGAAGCACCAAAGAAATAGGCTAAGAGTTGGAAACCGTAAACGGTGAAATCAAAGCGAACACTACGCATATAGTGCCACCGGAAAGGACGTGAAAGGTACAAACTGTTAGGTGTAAATACGAGCACCAAAACAGATAAACACCGAAACTTATGACCTTTGATGCCAAACCCGTACTAACGCCCTGTTAAGGTGTGAGCAACGCAATACCGATGCTTCCGCATACCACCTTAAACACTAAAACTAACGCATAGTAAAAATGCCACGCGTTGCGAATCACTCTTAAACAGTTTGTTAAGTAGCGACAACTTCCTATTTTAAAGAGTCATAGTGGTTAATAACTTTAACTATGGAATCTAATAATGGCTTAAAATCCATAAAATCAATGTCCTTCTTTTTCTCTTTAACAATATGGGTGGCGAAAGAGTCTTTACTAAGGTCAGTTTTTGAGTTTCTATTTTGTACGGTATTGAAGCATTTTCCATTTGAATGCTTCAATAGTCTGGTTTTTTCATCAAAGAAGTACTCTATATCGGTCTCACTACCGGAATTTGTCAAAGGTGTAAAAATCACGTATAGATTTTTAACTATATGGATAAACTCAGATTTTCTAATATCTTGCTTAGCATCTAATGTCGCAGGGAAAAGCTTGATCTTATTGACAAAGGTTTTAGATGTTAGCAGGTTGACTATTTGCTGTGGTCCTTTGTCATTATCAAGAAAAATTATTACTGGGTTCGTAGGTTTTATGGAACTATAGGTCTTCATATTTCGTTCAAAACTATCGATAAAACCTCGAAGATAGTCAGCACCACCAAATAACTCCAACAAAAATCGAGTACGCTTTGAGTATTCTACAAAACGAACTAACAGCTCATACTTTTCGCCACTTACTCTTGCTAACTGAGGGTAACTCCCTTTTAAGCTACTAATAGCTGCTTTCAAGTAAACGTTGTCCGTTTTACCCTCACATAGTATTGTTGGCTTCTCATTCCCACAAAACATTCGGTAAAATAAGAATTGACTGAATGTCTTTTCTCTACCCGTTAATATCAAACGAGTATTTTTCCCAACCTTATTTACCGCATACTCATTGCTCAACGGGGATTTTTGCCTCAATCGATTATAGTGATCTACTTGATCTATAAAGTTTAGTTGGCCTTCTAATTCATAAAGGTTTCCTTCAACTTCTTTGTCTTCTTCTTTTGAAGTGAATTTTCCTGTTTTGAAAAGTTGATTACACTTTGCTCTTACTAAGCGCCAATACTCTTTCCTTATGTTTGGCTTTTTATTTACTATGAGCCCCGTAACTTCCTGACGTGAGTCTTTATACTGAATACGGGTTTTATTACCATTGATGTAAAAGCCAGCTCTTTCTATTTCACTTCTTAGCTTTCTCCCTGGTACATAACCATTTGCGTCTTGCATCATTAAGCCTGCAGGGAATTCAGCTTGTCTTGTGGAGAAAGTTATGTCATCAGCATACCTTGTATATGTGCATTTATACTTCTTTGCCAATGATGCTAGGCGTATATCAAGACTATGGGCTATCAAATTAGTTATTACAGGCGAGCAAGGACTTCCTTGAGGTAACTTATTATCGAAACAGGCTATTTGTGCCATAACTGTGGCAATGTGTGGATCCAATTGGAAATGAGCGTTCTTAATGAAAAAGCCACGAACGCGACCAAAATTGAAGCTACCAAAAAAGTCTTTTAAGTCGATATTAAGTACATGCCTCTGACCGACATGCATCATAGCGTTAGTTATAATAGAGCGATCTCTTACAAATCCATGAGCAAGCGTTGATTGTTTAGATAAAGCCGAAGGGATCTTTATCTTCAACACTTCTGCGGCGTAGTCAGGCTCACCATTTTTTCGAAGTTTAGGCTTTACATGCTGTGAATGTGGGTACTTTTTAGCATTGATTTCATCAATGCAGTCTAATAAAAGTATGGACAAACATTTTTGAAGGCTTTTCAATTCATCTGAAGGTGCGTGAATTATACGTTCCCCACCAGACTTTTTCTTAATTGGGAACTGGTGGTATTGATTTTCAGGCCTATTGATATACAAACAACGGGTCAGGAATGCGGCATCAACTCCTAAGAGTCTTGCAAAACTAGGCTTTGTTGATATCAATCTTAACCGATTTAATTTTGACATTAAATTTCCCATGAAGTGACGGCTTATGGGCACTCCTACGCACTATAGTCTCATACCTTATGATACGAAATATTCTACTCGGCAATCCGTTCGGACGTTTTTTTCACTGCTCGCGAAACGCGAGCTAAAAATCTGCCCATAAGCCGAAAGAGATTTTAAAACAGAAACATAACAGTAGCAACATTCAGCGTTAGGGCATACTAAAGTAGCTACTTAACGCCCTGTTAAGGTGTGAGCAACGCAATACCGAAGCTACCGCATACCACCTTAAACACTAAAAGCAACGCATAGTAAAAATGCCACGCGTTGCGAATCACTCTTAAACAGATTGTTATGTGATTTATTTCGTCTGATAGAACGACCGTGAGCCTTCCTTTTTAAAGCTCACACGATTCTGATCTTGTAGATGTCGAGCTAATGTTGCAAAAAACCAACCTGTACGATTGTCGGTTTTATTCCCCTGAGGATATGCATTTTTTAAAAGACCGAGCTGTTCTTTAATGAATGCAGCAGGAACCCACTTTTCTGGAAATGCATCTTCAGACTTAAGGATAAAATCAAATAGCTCATCCGCCATTTGATTAAATAATACATTGATTCTTTCTTTATGACTCATTCAAACCTCCATACACATAACACCAAATTAAGTAGTGACTAACGCTACCACCAACCTAAAGTATTTAGCCGGAAACACTAAACCTGATTCAAACCCAAAATACCAAGCATTGCGAATCTACTTGAATATATTGTTATGTGATTTTAGTAATGATTCACTCTTTTCCAACAACCTCACGCACTGCATAGCTAGTGGAGAGATCGCAAATGCAATATTCCAATCATTGCTGTCGGTCACGTTTGGCTTGGGATCCGACAGCAGTAAACCTCGTCGAATTAAGTCTGCAACATCGACGTACAGGTTTCCGCCATGTTCAATATTCTCACCAACGTGATGAGTGACGAGTACTCTATTAAACATTTCAAATTCATGGGTGGGTTTTATCTTCGAAAGCTCTATGAATAGTGAAACGAGTTCGTCACTAATACCTTGAAGAGATGAAACAATAGACCTTTTCTCAGAAACAGTAAAACCAAAATCTGCATCATCACAGTACAGTAAAGCATATGCCATAACGACAGTCTTACTACTCGTATTTAGCGCATTAGTGACATAATCTGAGAGAAGATCTTGCCCTTCATCAGTTTCTAAATACCTTACTAATTGGTCTCTTTCATCAACTGACATTACCTCATACCGTGCATCGACATACTTCATAAAAGTATCTATCTTGCGCTTTCTAGAGTTATCGTAGGCACTCTTTAAGCAAGAAAGCACACCAAGCGCCCCTTTACCAACAGTCTGAATCTCCATACCAAATCCTCTCGAATCACATAACGCCGCATTAAGGTGTGAGCAACGCTACCACGAAACCTAACGTTACCACCGTAAACACCGCACTCAAAGTTGGAATGAAAAATGCCATGCGTTGGGAATCACTCTTAAATGCTTTGTTATGCAACTTTTCCACTACAGTTTTAATTGAATCATTTCTTTCCATGGTTCAACTGCCTCTTTTCTATGTAGATCTAAAAGGCCAGCAAATTTTTCAAAATCATAAAGCTCAAACTTATCAACCATATTTCTTTCAATAGCCAAGTTTCTAGCTGCAATAGCTTGAGGCGAAAATTTATCCGCTGTAGTGACAAAAATTGAGCGCCTTGCACCATATAGCCCTGTTGCTCCGAGTAAATCACGAATTTCTTTTACAGATTCAGTTTTACCTGAAGCCGTACGTCGTTTAACTTGAACAACCGTTGGAATGTCTGATTCAAGCAACACCACATCCACACCACCATCGTTGGACTTACCTACAACATGAGCATTACATGCGTAGTGTTCTTTAAAAACAGCCCCTACAAGCTGTTCCATTTTTTTATGATGAATATCATAAATTCTAGATGCATTATCTTGAAGATATCGTTGTAATATCTCTATTGGGACTTCATTACTGCCTACTTCAAACTTTCTCAAGGAGCCACTATTGATTGTTAAATCCCAATCTTTCATACCCCATTCTTGCTCTCCATTTATGTAGCTATAGAAGTAGTATTCCCACCAACCGCAATCACAACTCCATACAGTTTCAACTTTATGCCATTCAGCACCAGGAAGAGAATTAACATCAACAAAAGCTTCATTGTGAGTTTTGATACTCTGTGTGCTACAAAAAGGACATACACCTCTAACGGAGTAAAATAATTCCCGATTCACTTCTTGCTGGGAGTTTCTTCCGTATGAACCGTGGTGAGACACAAATTGAGAATAATCTAAAATCATAACGAACCTTGAACTATTGCTTGTTGCATAACGCCCTGTTAAGGTGTGAGCAACGCAATACCGAAGCTCCCGCATACCGCCTTAAACACTAAAACCAACGCATAGTGAAAATGCCATGCGTTGCGAATCACTCTTAAACAGATTGTTAGGTGTTTATCTTATTGAATCAACGAATCTTTTTATTTCTTTCTGGTTAATTACTTTGCCTAAACCAAGGTAAGCTTTTTCTCCCGTTTGCATCGTTTGATAAATGACACCTACTAACAAAACCCTAGACCCAACGACCAAATTACCATTAGATGGATAGCTACCATTATTGTATATAAACACAGGGCTACCGCTTGATCCTGGAAATACACCTGCGTCAATTAGAAACTGATTTTTTGACTCAAAACTAGACCAAACCGGAGACGAAGTTATTCCTTGGCGTATAAGTGGCAAACCAGTTTTTGAATCGACGATCCCACTAGGGTACCCAATAAAAATGATATCCTCTAAAGCTGACAACTCTTTCTCCATGCTATCGCTTGGAAACAAAGAATCATCTAATGCACGATAAAACAGATTATCTCCATTCTTCGCTGCTAACTCAAAAACGCCCGTAATAGGGATGGCAGCCAAGTCATACTCCGAATCGACAATGAACGATTTGAAAAAGCTTTCATCTAAAGTTATTGTAATACGCTGCTCAGTAATGGGTTCACCATTAGACGTTGAGCGATACATCTGAATAATACCTTCTTTGGCACCTTCAACCACATGCTTGTTGGTAATTAGCATTGGCATATAGAGTTCTTTATTTGTCGGGTGCGGTTTATTGTAGAAAAAACCAGTACCAATAGACTCCGAACCATCGTTTTTGGCAGTTTTTATTGGCGTGGTCGTAAACAAAAGTTGAGTAGAAATATCGTTTAAATTCACTGCATGTCACCTTTATTAATTGTGTTCTCCGGCGTTGGAAGAATGTCTTTCAACTCTCTCGATATCTGCGACGCACTCTTTTTTTCTGATGATTTCACGAAGAAAAATGCAACTAGACACCCAACTGTCGCTAATGGAAATAAATCTAAAAATATGACTTTATAAAACCCAGTAACAGAACTTGAAGAAGCCAATGTGCTTAACCAAGAGCCACCACATACACTAGCAAGAAACAATAGAATCTCTCTTACTTTTGAGTCTATTCCGGATAAATCATCGATGTATCTGCTTGCCTTTTTTAAATCTGATGAGCGAATTTCTACAACGAATTCGTTTGTTTCATCTTTTGGTACTTTTACCGCGTATGCCCTCTGAGAAGAATACCCACTATCTTCTTCCAGTTTAGGGATAGACACAGAAGATGCATCGATACTCGATACACTCGAATTACTAAAATCCAATATTAACTCCTACGTTCATTTTTTCGAGAACACCTAACGCCCTGTTAAGGTGTGAGCAACGCAATAACGATGCTACCGCATACCACCTTAAACACTAAAACTAACGCATAGTAAAAATGCCACGCGTTGCGAATCACTCTTAAACAGTTTGTTAGCAATTTAACTAAACGAAGCCCAAAACCATCAAAGGTACATTGAAACTCCCAACCTTTTGTAACCATAAAGTCTAACCATTGAGCAAGGATGTTTTTGGTTACCGTTGTCGGGTGAGAATATCCTTCAACAAACCATGAGCGGTTAATAAACCCTTCACTTCTGATCAGTGACTCATAGTTTTCGAGAGCATCGTTTAGTTGAATGGCTGATGCTTTATTTGGACATAAGTAGCTAAATTCTAGAACTAACTCTGTTTCGTTGGTGACTCCGTTACTTATTAATGTATCCCAAGTCTCATTGAGCATGTTCAGCTGACTTTCTAAATTCGATTGATAACCACTCAACTCCAATTTCTCCCTGATTGCTAACGCTGCATTAAGGTGTGAGTAACGCTTGGCTATACTTGAGCGAAGCGAAAATGCCAAGCGTTGCGAATCACTCTTAAATGCTTTGTTAGTTGCGACTCTATCAGTTTTGCCAATAAACAGAGTAATTGTGATGTTTCCCCTTTAGAATCACAATTCTTTGATTAGGACTATTCAAAATACAATACTCATTATCTAAAACAATCAAGTCAGTTCCTCCATTACTAAAAGAACTTTGAACAAGTTTTGCGGTAAAAGTACCATTCAAATTAAACTCAATTTCGTCTCCAGGAGTTATCGAATGTTGCTTCATATCTCCCAATAAGATAACCAGTTCGTTTTCTGTCGATACTATATATTTATTCATCAAATGCTTCCCTAATATTAAAGTTTCACTGCTGAGCAACTAACGCCCTGTTAAGGTGTGAGCAACGCATTACCGAAGCTCCCGCATACCACCTTAATCACTAAAACCAACGCATAGTGAAAATGCCACGCGTTGCGAATCCCTCTTGAACAGTTTGTTAGCTGAATTGCCAAAGCGATCCTATTTATTGTTTCCACCTTGCTTACCAAAAGCAGGTTTCAAGTCATATGACATCGCATCCTCAATGAGTTGAAGGACTTTAATTGGAGCGTCATATTCAAGAATACGAACCTCATACTTACCATCAAACCATTGATACATGTGCAAGGAGTAAGTTTTGTTGGGGCAATTAACCAAGTGTTGCCTTAACCGTTTTCGTAAGCCAGTAGTTGAAGATCCAACATATAGAACATGTGATGGGCTATTTACTTTGCTACATGCTTTAAGCTTTTTCCGTTTAAAGTCTACGAATGATTCAAACGTGCTTTCTGCACATCCACCAACTTCTTTGATGATATAGATCCCTTTATCAATATCCGGAACCTCATCAAAGCTAGCAACCGTAAAGTCAGATTTTGGCTTCACTGTTTTAGCGGTTTCGCAATCTCTAATCAGTCTATCCAAGTATTCCATTACTATTGTTTTCATCCTATTCAGCTAACGCCGCGTTAAGTAGTGAGCAACGCTAACCACCGAACCTAAACTATTGTGCCGTAAACACTAAAATCAAAGCAAACCAAAAATGCCGAGCGTTGCGAATCTGTCTTAAACGCTTTGTTATGTGGTTGCCCCACGTAGACCGATTAAGTTTCCAAAAGGATCTTCGAGTTGGCACATAGAGAGTCCATTTTCGATCTCCATAGGACCACGATATAAAGATGCCCCAAGAGCTTCGAAACGAGATAATGCAACAGATAAGTCACGCACAGACCAATAGAGTACAGTTCCCTTTTTACCTTCAGAGACTTTGTCATCAGATTGAACAATTTCGATAGAAAACCCGTTTAGATCGAGTACTGTGAAATCGAAGTCTGGAAGATACATTGGAACAGCTTCTGGGAACGCTTGCTGATACCACTGAAGCCCTATTTCCACATCAGGGACATAAACAAGAACTGCTACTGGGGTCATAAATCCTCCCTGCCACATAACGCCGCATTAAGGTGTGAGCGGCGCTTGGCTATACTTGAGCGAAGCGAAAACGCCAAGCGTTGCGAATCACTCTTAAATGCTTTGTTATACACGTGTTACCCTGCACTTCGGTACAAAGACTTCTCGGCATTTTGGATTTCTCGAAGCATTGCATCAATAACTTCAGTTCTTGCTTTCTCAAAATCTGGTGAGGTTTCCATTTCGCGTTCAAAGTACACCGTTGCCTCAGTATCAAGGTACTTACCTTTCACCTCATACGTACTGAGTTCGAATAACTTTTCGTTATTTTTAACGACTGCGGCGTGGATAACTGGAACTTTACTTGTGACTTCATCTGAGAAATACAGAGGAAACATTTGCATCAATACACTGAGTTTATATACCTGCTGTTGATAACGCTGCTTTTCCTTCAAGTGCTCTTCAATTCTGGTATCACACTTGTATTCAGAGCTTTTCAGCTCCACTGCCTGATAGCAAAGATGTAAATCTGCTTTAAATTTTGCTGTGCCCGTCATTGCTTTCAGGCTTTGGAGTTGAAGGTTCAAGTAAATGTCATTGAAAGACTCCAGAAGCTCAACTTGCTTGTTTAGCTTCTTTTCTGCTAACTCTTGGGTCTGTCGATTCAACCAATAATTTTGCTCTGCTGTTAGTTGACTACTCATCAAATAATATGAACCAGCTACAGTAAGTAGAGCAGATAAAATTGCCGTAAATATAATTTCTTTCATATTAATCCAAAATCACCACCAAAGTGTATAACGCCCTGTTAAGGTGTGAGCAACGCAATACCAATGCTCCCGCATACCACCTTAAACACTAAACGCAAAGCATAGTAAAAATGCCACGCGTTGCGAATCACTCTTAAACAGTTTGTTAGGTTTCATTTTTCTATCGCTTTGATAGCTAGTTCGATTTCAGTCAGTAAGCGCTGATGAGTTTTTGACTTCCACTCGTCATTTAGCCCCTTTAAAATACGAACTGTCACAGGTCGGTAACGCTTAAACCTTGGTAGTTGCAACTCAAACACTATTGCAACCTGTGAGTCTAGTTTCATTGACGCCGTGTTTTTTGCTGAACCTACAAGTTGAGCGATTAAGCTATGATAATGGTCAAACTCTAATTGCATTTGATCTTTGCGCTTGATTAAAACATATCGATATGAACTAAAAGCCAAAACTATCAATGACAACACAAAAGCAAGTACTGTAAATATTACCCCGATCTCGCTCATATTTTCTGCTAACCAATCCAACAAGTAATACTCCTAATTTTGATTTGAAACCTAACGCCCAATTAAGGTGCGACAAACATCAGCGTGCCATACTGTGAGCGAAGCGAAACCGGCACGCGTTTGGAGTCACTCTTAAATTGTTTGTTAGAACGATGCTCCCAACCTTTTGTATGCACTACGATATTGAAGAATTACGCAGAACGAAAGGCTGTAAACTCGAAAGTGAGAGGGACAACGCCGAAACCTAACCCCACGTTCAAAACGTAAGCTGCCGACGAAGAAAAATACACGAAACTACCCTACTTTCACGCCTTTCAAATTAGAAAAGGATTCGACCTTCATACTCGAACAACCACACCAAAAACTCAGGTTTGAACGAGAAAGTTATCAAAACAAAGAAGCCGAGCAAAAGAAATAGCTACAGTGTTAGAAGCCGTAATCGACCAATTTAAAGCGAACTCTCCACACATAGTGCCACCGGAAAGAACCTTGAGAATTGATGCAAGATCAGGTGTAAAGCAAAGCCTTGAAACAGATTAACACCAAGACTTTAACCCTTAAATTCAAACCAGTTCTAACGCCCAATTAAGGGGTGAGCCACGCGACCACGATACCCAATTTGGACGCCGTAATCACTAAACTTGACCCGAACCAAAAATGCCAAGCGTGGGGAATCCCTCTTAAATTGTTTGTTAGAACGATGCCACGTAACTCATTGTAAGCACTAAGATATTGAAGAAATAGGCAAAACGAAAGGCTGAAAACTCGAAAGTGAGAGGGACAACTGCCAAGCTAAAACTCACACCCAAAACTTGAGCTGGCGTAGAAGAAAAACACGCAGAAACACTACCCTGCTGCCGATTTCAAATTTACAAAGAATTCGGGCGTAGAAACTCAAACCACCACAATAAAGAAATCAATTTGAGCCAATAAAGCCCACCAAACCAAAGAAGCCGCGCGAAAGAAATAGTTACAGCGTGAGAAACCGTAACCGACTAATTTAAAGCGAACTCTCCGCACATAGTGCCACCGGAAAGAACGTGAATGGCACGCTGGTTCAGGTGAAAAGCCAAGCCCAGAACAAGATTAACTCTGAAATTTTAGACTGTGATTTCCACCCCGTTTCTAACGCATTGCTAAGGTGTGAGTAACGCAATACAAAAGCTACCGCACAGCGCCTTAATCACCATAAGCCACCGCAAAGTAAAAATGCCACGCGTTACGAATCACTCTTAAGCAATTTGTTAGTACATGCGCTACTTCTATTTATGCGCTCCAAGATATTGAAAGCTAGCATGATATGAAAGGCTTTGAACACTGAAGTGAGACGGGCAGCTACAAAACTTTACCCCAGATGAAAGACGAAAGTTGGCTAGAAGAAAAACGCACTGAACAGCCCTACTTTCACTGGCTTCAAATTAGAAAAGGATTCTTTCCTCGAACTTCAACAGCCACACAAAAAATAATCAAGGTTCTCTCAAAAGCCACCACGAAAATGAAGAAGCGCCAAAGAAATAGGCTAAGAGTTAGAAGCCGTAAACGGTGAAATCAAAGCAAACACTCCGCATGTAGTGCCACCGGAAAGAACGTGAGAGGCACAAACTGAAAGGTGCAAAGACGAGCGCCAAAACAGATAAACACCAAAACTTATGACCTTTGATGTAAAACCCGTACTAACGCCCTGTTAAGGGGTGAGCAACGCAATACCGAAGCGACCGCACACCACCTTAAACACAAAAATCAACGCATAGTGAAAATGCCACGCGTTGCGAATCCCTCTTGAACAGTTTGTTATGCCTGTGCTTACAGCTTCCCTAAAAACTCTTCTTCAGTAACTCCAATGATAAGTTCTTCGCTTTGATCACCAAGCACTCTAGTTATTGTTTTTTCGAAGTTACTCATGACTTGCTTATCTTCACCTTGGCGCAAGGTAGCAACGTACTGTCGAAAGTGATTATTTATCGCTGAAAATATTAAATGAGGATTTACAACGATTGAAGTAACACCAGAATTGAGAATAAGGTTTCCTTTATTATCTTTGCGGTAAGTAGCATAAATTGCATGTACCGATGACGGGCTGAAAGTCACCTTATGACTCAACATTGCTTCATGAGCTAAGCCACAACGAACATGTTTATAAAAGTGACCTGCAGCGACTTCAATTCCGTTAAGGTTAGAGCTAAACACTCGACAAAATCCTTGAATGAAAAATTTTTTAGACTTTCCCTCACTTTTCGCTCCCGATATGTAACATTCGATAGACTCAAAATAAGTAGAGAGCAAAGACAAAGCAGCAACTTCACAGTGCTGATGATCCAACAGAATTTTTGCTGGGTTCAAGAGATGATGTAGCCAGATGTCTTCGAAAACATCTACTAAGTCACTAAATGAAGGAGCCTCAATTTTATCGTGCTTAAAGGAAGGGCTTAGGTTGTATTCCATTGTTTCTCCAAAGGCATAACGCCCAATTAAGTAGTGAGTAACGCTACCACTTAACCAGAACATTGTGCCCTAATCACTAAAGCCTATTCAAACCTAAAATGCCGAGCATTACGAATCTGCTTAAATTGCTTGTTATGCCACTATTTACAGTTAACCCCTTCAGGTAGTTTTATTTTGTATTTGTAATCCTGTGGTCGCTCAAAGTCCGTTCGTGAAATAGTTTCGTCGATTAAAAACTTGTACAAGAAATCACTATGACAAGACTCATCAAAAGTTGATCCCATAGTGAATAGGACTTTCTTCTTGGTGGCTAGATCGTAATAATGTAAAGCGAATGAATGATAAACCATAGTACCGGTTTTTGTAGACTTACCAGTAACACCATACGTTTTCTGCTTTGTTGTATTACACGTTGCCGTAATACCAAAACCTGTACAGCTCGTTGTGGAGTAACCACTATCGACCATTCCATAGTCCGCTGACTCGTAAGTATAAGTATCGTATTTTTCTTCGAGCTTTATATATGCTGCAGCAACTGGTGTAGAATTGCTCTCAGCCAACTCTCGTAACGAGTAAACATTTGTAAACCCACGCTCTTTTAGAGCGTCAATTACCGCACGAATGTAATACTTAGAAGATAAGTCGTTCTCATCAAACGTAGCAACTACGATTGGCTTATTGGTATTAAAGTTGGATTCAGGGTCTAAAACACTGTACTGGCGAGCTTCAATAGTTGTTTGGCAGCCAGAAAGCACTATTATTGCGCTTAATGGAAATAAATACTTGTTCATTGCTATTTTTCACAAATTTGGAAGCTGTGAGTATCCCACATACTCCACTAAATGAATATGACTTACGTCAGTATTCCATTTAGTGGCATAACGCCGCGTTAAGTGGTGAACAACGCAACCACCTAACCTAAACCATTGTGCCGTAAACACTTAAGCTGATACAAACCAAAAATGCCAAGCGTTGTGAATCCGTCTTAAACGCTTTGTTAGGCTTGTCCTGTTGCACTGACTAATTTTTGCCTTACAAAAGAGATTAACTCGTTATTAAAGAACCCAGCACCAAAGGCAAAAAGTGTGTTTGTATACATATTAAAGTCAACCAATGCTGTGCGGACATCGGCAAACACGAGATACACACCACTTTGAAGTACGAGAAAAACAACAAAGCCGGTGATTGAGCCTATTAAAAACGGACGAACAAATGCTGTCTGGATATCATTTATTGCCCTAAACGCAGAACCAACAGCTCCAGCACAAGTAAGAGCAATTAGAAATAATGTTGAATCGCTTAAGACAGGAAAAAAAGGTATTGAAAGGCGATCCGCACCCTCACCAAACGTCACGTTTTTAGATAAATTCTCATAGATAAAGATCAGAGGATCACTTGCAACCTTGCCGGCTTCAGTTGTACTCATTTGCAACCCGATTTCTCTAACAGCAAGCAATAAAGCTTGGTTTGCTTTTAAGACTTGAACATCAACTGTTGATACTTGTGATTCGTCCAAGTAATTTTTGATACGTCGGTAAGTGTAAACATACTCGTTTGCTTCATAACTGTGTGATTCATCCGAGTACACGGGCAAATTAAAAAGCGCTTCAATCTCTTTGAAAGATTCCACAGTTTTGCTTTCATACTGCTGAATCTTGTTTTCTAACTGAAGACTCAGTTTTTTCCGTGCCTGCACTTCAAACACAGATTGGAAACAAATACCAAACAAGATAACTAACAGTCCGTAATGAACTAACTTTCTTAAATTTTTCAATACTACTCCGAACTTGTTAAAAAAGCCTAACGCCCAATTAAGGTGTGAAGCACGCGACCACCGTACTCAAATTGACTACCGTAAACACTGAACTAAACCCAAACCAAAAATGCCAAGCGTGCTGAATCACTCTTAAATTGTTTGTTAGCTGCTTAGCATATCTGGGTATACGGATACGCCATTACCGTTAAAGCGAAAATTGTTAAGGGTCATAAAACCACTTCCATCGCTGAAAGCATATGACATTGCAAACTTATCCAAAATTGCTTTTAACTCTTCGATTTCGTTTGGCATAGTTGGTTGTACTACCCACAAACCAGCTATTTTATACGCTGGGTGTTCAGTCATACTCGTGCAGCAATACTGATACGAACCAAGCTCTTTGAGCAAAGGTTCTAATCCACCAATGCGCCTACCACTACGAGCTAAAGTCGCCTCCATGGCAATAACCATCACCATTTTTGAATAATCAATAGATACATCAGACTTCTTATCCTCAGACTTTTCAAAGCTGACCAAATATGGTTGGTCAGGGAACTCACTTGGACGCTCATAAATAAGTTGAGACAACATCTTCGGGTGAGTCGTATTAATCACCAGTTTGTCTATATCATTAACCAATACAATGGTTGAAATCATCACACCACTGACGGTGGCTAGCCATTTACGTAAGGAGTCTCGACCAGAAAATTGTTTATTCATACCACCTCTGTTGTGATGAGAGCAGCTAACGCCCTGTTAAGGGGTGAGCAACGCAATACCGAAGCCGCCGCAAACCACCTTAAACACTAAAATCAACGCATAGTGAAAATGCCACGCGTTGCGAATCCCTCTTGAACAGTTTGTTAGTACAATCTTTACACCGATTCTTTGATTGATTGGATTCCTTTTGGGGATTCTAGATTGTGTCCTGTTTTGTCGTAGCCGATGAAATTGAAATTGGAACGCTTTAGCCCTTTTACCTGCTCTTCTACTGACCTTTGCATTTCATTTTGAACTTCAGTGTGTACTTTAAACATCTCTTCATTCGTTTGCTCAATGGTCTCTTTAAGAGCTTCCATAGCGGTTCCGAGAACAGGTAGTTTAGTAAGCTCAGCCCACATATAGTTTTGTAAGAATGAAACCAGAAATGACCAAGCACTGTTCACTGAGAAATATGAACCATCCTTGCTCTTTTTTAAGGTCGCAATAACTTTACTCAGCGAGGTCATCATTGTGACACTATCAACTTCACCACTATCTTTAATGTCTTCTAGTATCTTAACTATCTCATCAAATAGTTCTGGAAGCTTACTTTCCGAGCGATAACGTTCGAAAACCGAGTCAAAATCAAATGCATCTGACTTTTCATCAAATTCCCACGTATGTGTTGTAATTTGAACTCTATTTTCCATAATAAATTTCATTACGTTATAGCTATTTGTTCTATTTTGAACGTATGAATTTACCTGTTGATTTAATCCGCTTAACCATATTGGTTGATCGGCTTTAGCCAACGCTGAAATCAGATCTCCAGTTGCACTATTAACGAATTGGGCTTTTGCCTTTTTATCTTTTGCATCTTCTCCAGCTAAACTTTTTACAAGTTCATCCGTTGTAGCAACTACATTTTTGTATTTTTCATGCACGAATCGCATGAAAAAATTTAAACTTTCGTTATTACTCATATTTCCTCGATTGTACTAACGCCCAATTAAGGTGTGAAGCACGCGACCACGACACTCAATAGACCACCGTAATCACTCAACTTAACTCAAACCAAAAATGCCAAGCGTGCTGAATCACTCTTAAATTGTTTGTTATAGCTCAAGCGTAAACGTATTGCTCAACTCTCTTACCCCGGTCATCAATTGTAATGGCTTTAACATATACCTGGTGATTTTTAGCCATGTAGACCTGAAGATAAAACTCTTTAAGGCGATCTAAAGAAACATTGTGACTAGCTGCATGTTTCGGAAGCCATTCTCGGTAGTAACCTATTGATTTTCTAATTCTCGGAGTAAGCCTAAACAACTCCTCAGTACGAGCTGGAACCCAAGAAATCTGAACTGGATTACCTTTGTTCAGGCGAGCTAAAGTATATAAATCTTCAAATATAAATGCGTCATCAAAATAGTTGCACCCACCAACAAATGAGTGAGTGAAATTGTGAGCCATTGATTTAATTAACTTATACTTCATGTTACCCCTGAGCTATAACGCCCTGTTAAGGTGTGAGCAACGCAATACGATGCTTCCGCAAACCACCTTAACCACTAAACACAACGCATAGTAAAAATGCCACGCGTTGCGAATCACTCTTAAACAGTTTGTTAAATTCGTTCTAACGTATACATGCCCAACTTTCTAATTTCATGGAGTAGAGGCTTTACAGACTCTCGACACTCAAAGTAAAGAGAACATGTATCGTCATAACCTTGTACGAAAACAGCCCGATATTCTGGAATTACGAGCTGCAAAGCATCAGCATCCGTAACTGAAAACCTAGATAAACGGCGGACAAACAAAGAACTGTTTCTTGGCTCCTTAAATATCAACCGACTAACAGATCTATATTTGTACTGGTAACACGAAACGTCCTCCGCCAGAAGACGATGAAACAAATGCCAACGCAGGTCGATATCGGCTTGTTGGTCTAACGAACGATTAGTAAAATATTGCTCAAACTCTTCTCGTGTTAACCAATGATCGAACACTGTGATTGCAACACATTGCCAATCTTCAATGCTCTCGTTCGTTTTATTGTCTAAAGCGGAATAAAGTGATTTGAGGCTACCCTGCACCCCTTTTGATACATTTCGAAATGCTCTCATAAACCCTCAAGAATTTAACGCCTTGCTAAGGTGTGAGTAACGCAATACAAAAGCTACCGCACAGCGCCTTGATCACCATAAGCCACCGCATAGTAAAAATGCCACGCGTTACGAATCACTCTTAAGCAATTTGTTAGTACATGCGCTACTTCTATTTATGCGCTCCAAGATATTGAAAAGTGGCATAATATGAAAGGCTTTGAACACTGAAGTGAGACGGGCAGCTACAAAACTTTACCCCAATTGAAAGACGAAAGTTGGCTAGAAGAAAAACGCACTGAACTGCCCTACTTTCACTAGCTTCAAATTAGAAAAGGATTCGATCCTCGCACTTTGATGGCAACACTCAAAGAAAGATAGGATTCACTTATGAAGTACAGCTGAAGCGAAAAAGCGCCAAAGAAATAGGCTAAGAGTTAGGAACCGTAAACGGTGAAATCAAAGCGAACACTCCGCATATAGTGCCACCGGAAAGAACGTGAAAGGTACAAACTGAAAGGTGTAAAGACGAGTGCCAAAACAGATAAACACCAAAACTTATGACCTTTGATGTCAAACCCGTACTAACGCCGCATTAAGGTGTGAGCAACGCTACCAAAAAACTAAACCTTACCACCGTAAACACTGAACCCAACAATGGAATGAAAAATGCCATGCGTTGGGAATCACTCTTAAATGCTTTGTTATGTGCGTTTGAAATAATTCAAGATTTTTTCACGTTGTTCAGGCTTCGTAAATGCTCTGAATCTCTTTTCATGACCTAATGACACTAAGTATGAAAGAAAATCTTTAGAAGAATAATCTGGAGCGTCGATCAATTGTTCCACAATGACTACAACAGATTGTTTATTAGTTGCTCGCTCGACACCTAAGACTCGCACTGGATCGTATGTGTGCTCTTCATAGACTTTTATTAGTAAATCACCTGTTTTGACATTTTTTGCAAGAGTTTCGGTAACACGATACCTGATGCTGTCCATCTCATAGTCTGGCTTATTTGAAGCCTTTGACTTAAATTTCACTACCCCAACATCGTGAGCATTTGACTCTTCTTCTGAATACTCATAATCATATATTTTTTGAACCCAAAGCGTCGACTCAGCAATATCTTCTGGGCGTTTACGAGGTCTCTTAGGTGGATTGTAAATTGATATGAGATACTTGATGTATTCTGGACTTAAGCGTTCAGTCGCAATCGATGTTATAAATTCAATTGATGACTTTGCCATTCCAACTTCTTCACTAAAAACTACCGCTTCAACGAGATTCGACGCTGAATTATTTGAAACATTAGTACTACCAACATAGGTTTCAGTACCAAAAACAAAAACTTTAGCGTGAAGGTTTTCTTTAGAAAATACATTAACCCCCGAACCTACGAATTTTTGTAGTTCAAGTGGATTTATAACCCCAGAGCGAACATTCGACTCGCTTGCATCTACAACTAGTATGTCTCCACTTTTAAGCCGTAACATTTCAGAGGCACCATTGCCCAAATATGCTACTGCGACATAAGCTTTATCGCTATTTCGTGAGCTTTTAGATATAAAAGACCAGATATTTTCTGTTAATAATTTCATATGTTTAACCTAGACCTCGAAGCACATAACGCCTTGTTAAGGTGTGAGGCACGCAATACTGAAGCCTCTGCATATCACCTTAATCACTAAACCTACCGCATAGTAAAAATGCCACGCGTGCCGAATCACTCTTGAACAATTTGTTATGCGTTTTTTAAAAGTTCGACGAACTCTTGTCTACGTGACTCACTGCTAGAGATATGAATAACTACCGAATCTCTAAGTTCATAGTAAGGATGTGATGCTAAATGTTTTGCAAACCAAAAGACTTCTGACAGCGGCTCATCATCGTGCCAAGTTGTTATAACCAAATTTGCATCATTCAAATCGCCATCTCCGACGTAAATGATATTAGCTATATCTATAGATGTATCCCAAGAACTGGCATTAACACCCCAAGCTAAAGCATACATGCAACCACTCTCGACTAGCCAAGAACTCAATTTCGATTGCCAACTTTCAGCTACTGCTTCCTCAGCCACAATTATGCAACGAAACTTCCCAACCTGAAGTACGGGAATATGTGACGCATCTTTTTTTAAGTGAAGATATTCCATATTACCTCTGAAACGCATAACGCCCTGTTAAGGTGTGAGCAACGCAATACCGAAGCTCCCGCATACCACCTCAAACACTAAAACCAACGCATAGTAAAAATGCCACGCGTTGCGAATCACTCTTAAACAGTTTGTTAGGCATCTATCCACGTCACATCGATCAAACCACTAATATCTTCTACGTTTTGCCACTCAACACAAATTGGTACTACATCCGAGTCAGTTGCTTTCGCTAAAGCATAACGATGATGTCCACCATATAGTATTACGCCCTGTTCAGAGATTGGCTTCACTAAAATTGGTGAAACTGGATGCCCCTCCAGAGCGTATTGAATTAAAAATGCCAACTTACTTTTAGAGCCTCCATCCCATATGTTGTCTTTTTCACGATAGCTGAAACTGTGTAAACACCGATCAAGCTCTTCTAACCTCAAATGCCCTACAGCAAAACCATTTGGGTATTCTTCTAAAAATTGCTCTTTAGTAAATCGATCTAAACTATGTCGTTGACTACTTTTAGACAGATCCCAATTAATTTTAATCTCGGGTAATTCAGACGCAGGTTTATCAATCCATCTTTCAGATGCGTAACGAATTCGATCGTTAAATGGCTTCCTTTCCGAGCACTCTTTGGAATAAAGTGCTTCGTATTTATTAAATTCTTCGAAAACTGGATTCATACCACTCCTGATGCCTAACGCCTTGTTAAGGTGTGAGGCACGCAATACCTAAGCCACCGCATACCACCTTAACCACTGAACCTAACGCATAGTAAAAATGCCACGCGTGCCGAATCACTCTTGAACAATTTGTTATGTGATTTTTTACTTGGCTGTCTTCATGTACATTTGACATACAGCCTGAACATCTTGGAAGTCACTGGTTCTCCAGAAAGGTTGATGCATAAAACCCTTATTTGCGTTTTTTTGCTTATAACCATCAGCACAGCGACCAAAGTATGACGTCAGGGTCGGCACCAGTTCTTTTTCTAATGATTTGCCGCTAACTGAAATATCATAGCCACCAATCGATGGCGATACCCAAAGCCTACCGTTGGCACCACTCACACTAATATGTTTTTTTGTGATCTTTTGTTGGTGCAAAGCTAAAGAGCAGCCAAAACTACTATTTAAATCTGCAACAACACCACTGAGCAGGTTATATACCATGTCTGCTTGATTCATTTGATACCTCTCGAATCACATAACGCCCAATTAAGGTGTGAGTAACGCTACCACGAAA
Source organism: Vibrio sp. MOR3 (assembly GCF_001557775.1). NCBI lineage: Bacteria > Pseudomonadati > Pseudomonadota > Gammaproteobacteria > Vibrionales > Vibrionaceae > Vibrio > Vibrio sp. MOR3. Next base: position 51,871 of record NZ_LNRD01000023.1, read on the forward strand.
CTCAACCTTACCACCGTAAACACTAAACTCAAATTTAGCACCAAAAATGCCAAGCGTTAGGAATCACTCTTGAATTGTTTGTTATAACTCACTAACACTATGCTTTGCCTTGCATTTGAATACTCTTCTTTTTAGCCAGCTCCCAGAAACTCTCTTCAAATTCAGCATCATTAACGAAACCATCGTATAAGCGCTGAAATAGGTAAAGTAACTCAGCAGTAAGGTTTTCATCACGACCTTGTTCCAAAATTGAACGATCTCGTGACTTCATTAGCACCTTAGCTTTCTTTTTTAACGTTAAAAACGATAATTTCATGCCAGTTTCGATATTGACTCTCGTGGCATTAACACCAAACTTATCTGTTTTCTCGATAATGTTGATTTTTTTTGTTCGATAATGCTTTTTAGCTGATCCATGATATTTAACCGGATCACTGGCAGTAGAAAGGAAATAGACATTCTGTTCCGCCGACACTAACTGAAGCTTATTAAGTTCGGTAGCATCTGAGCTGTCCTTCAGTTCTATCACACGTGTTTTTTTGTCACCGAATTTATAAACAGCATCATCATAAAATATGATGCTCATCTCCGGTGATATAGGCAAAATTATTATAAGCCCCACAGAATTGACATGGCATCCTTTTCCACAACCTATTAGTTCAGCTAGCACATTATAGAATACACAAGGGTTATCACTCGTTATAAATTTTTCAGCAGTATGATTAACGACAAGTTTACTACTTAAGCTATAGAAACCTGCAAACATACGTTTTGCATAATCAAGTGCTGCTTCTGGGCGATCACTACCAGATAATGGTTTTAAAAAACCATTTTGAGATGATAGCTCTCTTATCTGAAACATCTCATCGGCGGCATATTGTGTCCTTGAGCTTTGAACTGCAACATACCAAAGTAGTTGGTCGTACATCGGATTGTTTCGTTCAGGTATAGATATTGTCCTTTGAACTTCACGAAGCAAATGAGCAGCTTTACCTTCCAATTCACCTAGTGACTTTTCTAGCGTTAAGTCTTTACCATAAAAGTAATCTCTGTAGCATTGTGTTTTGATAGGAGCTGTATGAACTATCTTCTGTGAAGTTTTGTTAAACAAACTCACACTTTTTCCATCCAAAGAAAAATTCTTCAAATAGAATTGTGGTACGAAATGGTGTTTTTTATTACTTGCCATAATCCCTACTACTTAATGCATGGTGAGTTATAACGCCTTGCTAAGGTGTGAGTAACGCAATACAAAAGCTACCGCACAACGCCTTAATCACCCTAAGCCACCGCATAGTAAAAATGCCACGCGTTACGAATCACTCTTAAGCAATTTGTTAGTACATGCGCTACTTCTATTTATGCGCTCCAAGATATTGAAAAGTGGCATAATATGAAAGGCTTTGAACACTGAAGTGAGACGGGCAGCTACAAAACTTTACCCCGATTGAAAGACGAAAGTTGGCTAGAAGAAAAACGCACTGAACTGCCCTACTTTCACTGGCTTCAAATTAGAAAAGGATTCGATCCTCGCACTTCGACGGCAACACCAAAGAAAGGCAATTTTGACTCAGTAAAAACCACGAAGGAGAAGAAGCGCTAAAGAAATAGGCTAAGAGTTAGAAACCGTAAACGGTGAAATCAAAGCAAACACTCTGCATATAGTGCCACCGGAAAGAACGTGAAAGGTACAAACTAAAAGGTGTAAAGACGAATGCCAAAACAGATAAACACCAAAACTTATGACCTTTGATGCCAAACCCGTACTAACGCCTTGCTAAGGTGTGAGTAACGCAATACAAAAGCTACCGCACAGCGCCTTAATCACATAAGCCACCGCAAAGTAAAAATGCCACGCGTTACGAATCACTCTTAAGCAATTTGTTAGTACATGCGCTACTTCTATTTATGCGCTCCAAGATATTGAAAAGTAGCATGATATGAAAGACTTTGAACACTGAAGTGAGACGGGCAACTACAAAACTTTACCGCCATTGAGGAACGAGAGTTAGCTAGAAGAAAAACGCACGGAACTGCCCTACTTTTACTGGCTTCAAATTAGAAAAGGATTCGATCCTCGCACTCCAACGACAGCATTAATTACAACCAAGGTTCTCTCAAAAGCCACCACGAAAATGAAGAAGCACCAAAGAAATTGGCTAAAAGTTAGAAACCGTAAACGGTGAAATCAAAGCAAACACTCCCCACATAGTGCCACCGGAAAGAACGTGAAAGGTACAAACTGAAAGGTGTAAAGACGAACGCTAAAATAGATAAACACCAAAACTTATGACCTTTTATGCCAAACCCGTACTAACGCCGCGTTAAGTGGTGAGCAACGCAGACCGCTGCACTTAAAGTATTGTGCCGTAAACACTTAACCCGAAGCAAACCAAAAATGCCGAGCGTTGGGAATCCGTCTTAAACGCTTTGTTATATGCAAATTCTCAACCCGCGCTCGGAGCTGATATAACTTTTGATGGTAGACTAAAACAAGAACCCAGTATGTGATGTTAGATCCATGAAAGACTGCAACCAATGTGGAAAATGCTGTATCAAGTATGGTGATGGTGATTTAGCTGCCACCCAAGAAGACATTGATTTATGGGAGCTATTTAACCCGGACATTTTTGAATATGTGAAAGACGGAAAAATTTGGTTTGATCCCGACACAAGAGAGCAATTACACCGTTGCCCGTTTTTGGAAATAGCACCAAAAACCAAAGTTGAAGAAAAAGACAAATACACCTGCAGTATTTACCTCGACCGACCAGAAGATTGTCGCCACTACCCTAGCCTGATCGATGAAATGGTTCGAGATGAATGTGAGATGATCGAAGTTGTCGACCTCGAAAACCCAAAGAAAGCTCAAAAACAACTAGACAAGTTAATGAGTTCAAGCCGCCTTTCGGGCTATTCCTAGTATTGATTTTGGCACTTGCATATAACGCCTTGTTAAGGGGTGAGCAACGCAATACCGAAGCCGCCGCATACCACCTTAATCACTTAAACCAGCGCATAGTAAAAATGCCACGCGTTGCGAATCCCTCTTGAACAATTTGTTAGGTGTAT
>NZ_LNRD01000024.1:0-53488 GCF_001557775.1 Vibrio sp. MOR3
TATCGATAGATGCGAAGTCTTTAGCTACACCGCCGTAAACTTTAGCAAGAGTAGTACAGATAGCTGCAGTTAGAGTTGTTTTACCGTGGTCAACGTGGCCGATAGTACCAACGTTAACGTGCGGTTTAGTACGTTCAAATTTTTCTTTAGACACAATCGTGTTCCTTCCTAGTTATGATTCGCCGTGATCATTATTGATCTCGACGCGCCAGAAATTGTTATTTTATGCGCCAACGTCTGTTAGCGCAATATTTCGACGGCTTGATCTAGCAAAAAGTCGTAAACTTTTTTAGCTCAATCGTCTATTAGTAACCACGGTCTGCAATGATTTTATCTGCGAAGTTTTTCGGTACTTCAGCGTACTCGTTAAACTCCATAGAGTAAGACGCACGGCCTTGAGTTGCAGAACGTAGGTCCGTTGCGTAACCAAACATCTCAGATAGTGGTACTTGAGCGCGGATGATCTTAATACCAGCCACACCATCGTCCATACCTTCGATCATACCGCGACGGCGGTTAAGGTCACCAACAACATCACCCATCCAATCTTCAGGAGTAGTTACTTCAACATTCATCATTGGCTCAAGAAGAACAGGCTGTGCTTCTAATGAACCCTTCTTGAATGCCATCGAGCCAGCGATTTTAAACGCCATCTCGTTAGAGTCAACATCGTGGTAAGAACCATCAAACAGAGTGGCTTTAATATCTAATACAGGATAACCCGCTAGAACACCGCTGTTCATTTGCTCTTCGATACCTTTCGCTACCGAGTTGATGTATTCCTTAGGAACAACACCACCCACAATTTCGTCAACAAAGACAAAACCTTCGCCAGGTTCAGATGGCTCCAGTTTGATCCATACGTGACCATACTGACCACGACCACCAGATTGACGTACAAATTTACCTTCAACTTCCGCGTTGCCACGGATTGTTTCACGGTACGCAACCTGAGGTTTACCAACATTACAGTCAACGCTGAATTCACGTTTCATACGATCAACGATAATATCTAGGTGAAGCTCACCCATACCAGAGATCAGTGTCTGACCTGTTTCGTCGTCCGTTTCTACGCGGAATGATGGATCTTCTGCCGCTAGTTTACCTAGTGCAATACCCATCTTCTCTTGATCGGCAACAGAGCGAGGCTCTACCGCGATCTGAATTACCGGATCAGGGAACTCCATGCGCTCTAGAATCACTTTGTGGTTCTGGTCACATAGCGTGTCACCTGTTGTAACGTCTTTCAGACCGATAGCAGCTGCGATATCACCAGCGCGAACTTCTTTAACTTCTTCACGCTTGTTCGCATGCATCTGTACGATACGACCGAAACGCTCTTTCTTGTCTTTTACTGAGTTGTAAACTGCATCACCTGAGTTCACAACACCTGAGTAAACGCGCATGAAAGTTAGCGTGCCCACGAATGGGTCAGTCGCGATCTTGAATGCTAGTGCTGAGAACGGTTCGTTGTCGTCTGCGTGACGCTCAACTTCGTTCTCTCTTTCGTCGATGCCTTTAATTGCAGGAACATCAACTGGCGACGGCAAGAATTCGATCACTGCGTCTAGTACTGCTTGAACACCTTTGTTTTTGAACGCACTACCACAAGTAGCCAGTACGATTTCGTTGTTTAGTGTACGAGTACGTAGAGCTTGTTTGATCTCAGCTTCAGACAGTTCACCCTCTTCAAGGTACTTGTCCATTAGCTCTTCAGTTGCTTCCGCTGCCGCTTCAACTAGGTTGTTGCGCCATTCTTCAGCAAGCTCTTGCATGTCTGCTGGAATTTCGTCGTATGTGAACGACATGCCTTGGTCGGCTTCATTCCAGTTGATCATTTTCATCTTGATAAGGTCGATAACACCACGGAAATCATCTTCTGCACCAACGTTCAGTTGGATTGGAACAGGATTCGCACCAAGACGGTTTTTAATTTGGTCCACAACGCGTAGGAAGTCTGCACCTGCACGGTCCATCTTGTTTACAAATACCATACGTGGAACGTGGTACTTGTCAGCTTGACGCCATACAGTTTCAGACTGAGGTTCAACACCAGATGAACCACAGAACACAACAACTGCACCATCAAGTACGCGCAGAGAACGCTCTACTTCGATAGTAAAGTCAACGTGTCCAGGGGTATCAATGATATTTACGCGGTGCTCTTGGAATTGTGCTTCCATACCACGCCAGAAAGTAGTAGTTGCAGCTGAAGTGATAGTGATACCACGTTCCTGCTCCTGCTCCATCCAGTCCATGGTTGCTGCGCCATCGTGAACTTCACCGATTTTATGAGACAGACCAGTGTAGAACAAAATACGTTCAGTAGTGGTTGTTTTACCAGCATCTACGTGAGCACAGATACCGATATTACGGTAGCGCTCAATAGGAGTTTTGCGAGCCACGATTGAATCCTCTTAACTTAGAGATAGGGACTATTGCTATAGCTAAAAATGCTATCCCCTAGATATAGCAATAGTTCCTAGCATAGGCATAGGAACTAAAGAAGTGCTGCAAGGAACCTTGCAGCACTGAAAAGGTATTACCAACGGTAATGTGCGAACGCTTTGTTTGCGTCAGCCATGCGGTGAACGTCTTCACGTTTCTTAACCGCAGTACCTTTGTTCTCAGACGCGTCTAGCATTTCAGCAGCTAGGCGTTGAGCCATAGATTTTTCACCACGCTTACGCGCAGCTTCAACCAACCAACGCATAGCAAGTGCGTTACGGCGAACCGGACGAACTTCTACAGGTACTTGGTAAGTTGAACCACCTACACGGCGAGATTTAACTTCTACCGCTGGGCGAACATTTTCAAGAGCTTCTTCAAAAATAGCTAAGTGGTCTTTACCAGACTTTTCAGCCATAGAATCTAGTGCAGTGTAAACAATTTTCTCTGCAGTAGATTTTTTACCGTCAACCATTAGGATGTTAACGAATTTTGCCAGCAGTTCAGATTTGAACTTTGGATCTGGAAGGATCTTACGCTGACCAATGACGCGACGACGTGGCATGGATTTTCTCCGTTGTCTTCTTCAGGTTTTATCCAAAACTTTTCAGTTTTTTCAAAAAATTAAAAATAATTTAGTGTTTGGCCTTACTTAACGGAATCCATTAAGACTTAGGACGCTTCACACCGTACTTAGAACGACCTTGTTTACGGTCGTTAACGCCAGCACAGTCAAGTGCACCGCGAACAGTGTGGTAACGTACACCCGGAAGGTCTTTTACACGACCGCCACGGATTAGTACAACACTGTGCTCTTGAAGGTTGTGCCCTTCACCGCCGATGTACGATGTAACTTCGAAGCCGTTTGTCAGACGTACACGACAAACTTTACGAAGTGCTGAGTTAGGTTTTTTAGGTGTAGTTGTGTAAACACGAGTACATACACCACGTTTTTGTGGGCACGCTTCTAGTGCAGGCACGTTGCTTTTAACAACTTGCTTTGCACGTGGCTTACGTACCAACTGGTTAATAGTTGCCATTAACTAGCTCCTGATTTACTTGAAAGTAAGCTTTGTGAAAAATCTATCCCTAACGACTCTTGGCAGTTAGGGACGCAAAATTCTATGCAGCAGTGAGAGGTGTGTCAAGAAATATACGGATCTTTTTTGTTCAATTAGGGTAATTCGTCCGTAAAGCTCAATCGACAGGAATAAAGGGCTAATCCCAAGTCAGAGATTTCGCCTGTTTTGTCGTGAGTTCGACAAAACCTGAATAGTTTATAACGGTAATAGACGGGCTTATACGATTGGTGATTCCGCGAGCTTCGATATCACTCTGTAAAGCAAACACAGCGGGGCCTTTTACCTTTGCAAATGCTTTATGTTGAGGGTTAGCGGCATAAACCGCCTCTTCAATCAGCAAGACATCATCTTGCTCACTGTACAGTGCCATTGCATCGTCTAATGCTGCTACGGATTTGATGATATGTAACATGGCTTCCTCAGAATGACAGCAGTTTGCTAGCTTGTTGCAGTTTAGCTTTGAGTTGCTCGGTATTTAGAGACTCGGCATCAATGACTAAATCGGCTTGAGCCAAGCCACGCTCGGCAAGCGAACCAGCACAAACAAACACTTGCTCAATATCGTACAAGTCGAACAGCTTTAGCATTGGTGCGTAGTCTTTGCTTAAGATGCCATTTGGCTCCTGTCCAAGCAGTAACTGGTAGACACCATCACCAACAAATAAGACGGTGATGTCTTCACAGTACGCCGACGCCGCTAGCAGCGCATCCACACCTTCACGCCCCGCATTACTACCATGAGGTGCGCTACGAAATAGGTAAGTTAACTGACTCAAAACTGCACCACTCTATCTTGCGTTAACATAGCTTCGGCTAAGCTGCCCAAACCAGCTTGTTCGAACCCTGTCGCTAGGTTGTTCTGCTCAAGACCATGTTGATTGGCTTCATCTTCGCTGATGATACCGCGACGTAAAGCCGCTGCCACACACGTTTCCAAACGAACATCGTGTTGCTGTGCGAGTGATTGCCATGCTTTAGCTAGGTCAAACTCATCATTGGCGGGCACGCTCAGAGCTGTACCATTGGTGACGCCGTCTTGATAAAAGAACACACTCACTAGAGTGTGTTCTTGTTCAATGACTGCTTTAGCAAATTGGTATGCACTGCGTGCCGATTGGCTGCCGTAAACCGGACCGTTCACCACTAGCGTGTAAGTTAATCCACTCACGCTTATTCGTCCTCAGTTTTACGCTGACGAATATAAAGGTAAACCGTATGCTTAGAAATGTTTAGACGATCGGCAACGCGGTTGATGGCGTCTTTAATATCGAAGATACCTTTATCGTACAATTCCATGACGATCTGACGGTTTTTCGTATTGTTCGATACCGATTTGTCTGCATTGATTTCTTCAATCGTGCGCTCAACGGTTTGATCGACAAGTTCTTCAACATCGCTGGCGAAGTTTACTGAAGACGCCGCCTCTTTTGCTTCTTGTGTCGGCATAAAAGATTGCAGCACTTGGGAGAACGGCGCATCAAGGTTGACGTTAATACAAAGCAGGCCAATCACTCGGTTTTCACCATTGCGGATAGCAACGGTGATCGACTTCATGAGTACACCACCTTTTGCACGGGTGAAGTACGAACGTGAGAAGTTACGTTCAGAGCCTTCAATGTCTTTCAACATCTTTAGCGCTAAGTCGGTAATCGGAGAACCGACCTGACGGCCAGTGTTTTCACCATTGGCGATTTTGATTGCAGAAGTATTGAGATCTTCAAGAGAGTGAAGAACGATCTCACAAAAGGGACCAATCAAACTGGCGATGCCGTCCACGACCGCTTCGTAAGATCTCAAGATGATTTTATCGTGCTCAGAAAATGGCATCACGTTGACAGATTCCATTTCGAGCAACATCTCCGCATTTATTGTTTCTGTAGTTGTCATAAGCCTTCGAGCGAAAAATCAACAAATTGGTGTAAGTTTATCAGAAAATTTGAAAGGCAACCTAGCAAACTCATCAACTAGTGACCTAGAACAAAAAAGGCCCGTAAAACGGGCCTTTTTTCATCGAGTTATCGCTGTCTGTTATTACTTAGCAGCTTGATCGTTCTCAACTTTTAGTAGTTCAACTTCGAATACAAGCGTTGAGTTAGCTGGGATGCTTGGTGTGTCTTGATCACCGTATGCTAGCTCTGGCGGGATAACAAATTTGAACTTAGAGCCTACAGGCATTAGCTGAACACCTTCAGTCCAACCAGGGATAACGCGGTTTAGTGGGAACGTTGCTGGCTCACCACGATCGTAAGAACTGTCGAACTGAGTACCGTCGATCAGAGTACCTTTGTAGTGTACTTGAACCGTATCAGTGTCTTTTGGCTTCTCACCTTCAGCAGGCGTGATTACTTGGTAAAGTAGGCCAGAATCTGTCTTAACTACGCCTTCTTGCTTTTCGAACTCAGCACGGAAGTCATCACCTGCTTTCTTCGCTTCAGCCGCTTTTTCAGCGGCTTGCTTTTGCATCTTCTCAGCAACACGCTTATCTAGAGACTCTAGAGCAGCACGAGTTTCTTCCTCGTTTAGCGCAGCTTTGTCTTTGAATACGTCTTCGATACCTTTAAGAACTAGGTCTTTGTTTAGGTCGATACCGATTTCGCTTGGCTTATCGATACTCGTGCTCAGGTAGTTAGCAAATGAAACACCGATCGCGTACGCCGCTTTGTCATCGTCGGTTTTAAAGTGAACTGCTTTACCAGTTTCTGCTTGAACTTGTTCTGCTTGAGGTGCTGCTTCTGGTTTTGTTTCTTCTTTTTGACAACCTACCGCTAGCATTACTGTTGCAGCAAGTAGCGACACTTTTAAAACTGATTTCATTAAATTCTCCCAATAATGGCTTAGCCACTGGTTGTTGTGCACAAATCTTCGATGAGACTAGTGAAGACAATCGTTATACCAATATACTAGCTATATGTCTTAAGACACAAACCGGATTATTAGATGTGATGCAAAGAATTTCTCATTTATTCCTATATTTAATTGTCATCACCACGTTAAATGGATGCTTTTTTACCGATCATGACGTTCAACGTTGGTCACTCGAACCACAAGGTTCCACCAGCTTTGCGCTCAGTCGAGATGGCCGATTTGCACTGCTGTACTCCAAAGAGCACCAGTTGGTTCTTTGGGATTTGGAGCAAAACAAACAACTCGCAAAGCTGGGTGAACTCGATCAAGCTGCGAATGTGGTCTCCCATATTCGCATTTCGGACAATGGCCGCTATGCCGTCACTGCAAGCCAAATGAACTTCGCTGTGTGGGATCTCGGATGGACTCAAGCCGAAGGACTTTGGTCTATCGATGACGCGCTGATTCGAGACGTTGATATCACCAGTAACGGAGAACAAGTGTTGCTTGGCTTGTCCAACGGTAAAGCGATTCACGTCAACTTAGTCACTGGTCGCAGGCTAGAGTTCCTTGCACACCAAGAAAAAGTCAATTCCGTGGCGATATCTCCCAATGGCCGCTTCGCCTTAACGGGCGGTAATGACTACAAAGCGTATCTGTGGGATACCGAAACCGGGCTAGTATTGCGCAGCTTTGAACACGAACAACGCGTGGTCAGAGTCGCGCTTCAACGGGATGGGAAACTGGCCATGACGTCCGATGGCGGTAATCAAGCCATCATCTGGGACTTAGAAACTGGAGAAGAAGTGACACAGCTAAGCAGTTGGTCTCGTCAGTTGATCTTCTCGACGGCTCGATTCTCAGACGATGGCAGCTTGTTAGTTACAGGAACGCCTTCAGGGCGCGTGATGGTATGGGATACTCACACGGGAAAACGAGTCGATAGATTTGAAGTCGAGCCGAAAAAAGATACTCGCCCTCCTCGTGCGGTCGTGTATGATGCAGCCTTTGATTCCAAGCAACGTATAATTACTGCCACTTCTGCGGGCATTGCCCAAGCTTGGCAGCTAGAGAACGGATCATGACAGAAAAACTTATTCAGCAATTGGAAGCTCGCATTAATGACTTAGAGTGTCAGCTTGCGTTCCAAGAACAGACGATTGAAGATCTGAACGGTGCCTTGTCACAGCAGCAACTGCAAATCACCAAGATGCTCGATCAGATGAAATACGTGGTAGGTAAAGTGAAGAATATGGATTCGTCGAATTTGGCCGATCCATCAGAAGAAACACCACCACCGCACTACTGATTCATCCGAATCCTAGTGCAGTAAATAACACAAAGCCCAGACTCTTATCTGGGCTTTGTTGTCTTTGAGAAAGCGAATCGCTACTCGTCAGAGTAAATGTTTACGCTCAACTCACCTTGAGTGTTGATCCCAGCTCGATACATACCAGAACTGTTCATCGCAAAGTGCAACTCACCTTGTGCATCGATGGCAATTAGACCGCCCTCTCCGCCCATCTCTTTAAGTTCACCTTGGATGATATGTTCACAAGCCGTGTGGACGTTTTCTTGCAAATAACGCATGCGCGCTGCGACATCTTCCGCCACTCGTTTACGGATAAAGAACTCGCCGACACCTGTAGTGGAAACCGCTACAACACCATTCTCTGCCACCGTGCCGCACCCAATCAGAGCGGAATCGCCCACGCGACCGTATTTCTTGTTGGTCACACCGCCAGTGCTGGTTGCTGCCGCTAAGTTGCCTTGTTGGTCCAATGCAACCGCACCAACCGTACCGTGTTTACGGTCATCTGGGTAACGGGACTCGGAAAGAGCAAACAAGCCTTTCTCGCGCATAGAAATCAGTTGTTCATAGCGACGATCAGTGAAGAAGTAATCTTGCTCGGTGTACTCGTGGCCTTGTTCGAAAGCAAATTTCTCAGCGCCCTCGCCAACTAACAGCACATGGTTGCTGTTTTTCATTACATCACGAGCGAGCTCAATGGGATTCTTAATATGACGAACACCGGCAACAGCACCTGCCGCTTGGTTTCTACCATCCATTACAGAGGCGTCCATTTCTACCATTTCAGTATGAGTAAGAACCGAGCCTTTGCCTGCATTGAAATTAGGGGAGTCTTCTAGCACTTTTACCGCAGCAACGACCGCATCTAAGGCTTCACCACCTTTTGTTAAGATTTGATGACCCGCTTTCACCGCAGCTTCTAAATCCGTCAAAATGGATTGTTGCAGTTCATCGCTCATCTGTGCCCGCAAAATGGTACCTGCACCACCGTGAATGGCAATCGAGAAAGGTTTCGTCATCGCTTTGTCCAACTGTTATTCCTTGTATGATTTGCACTACACCCCAGATAAACAAAAAGCGCAAGTTGAAACCTCAACTTGCGCTTTTAAAAGCTTGTTCTAGATAATGCTATCTAGAGGAAGAGCGTGCGATTAGTGAGAACCGCAACCGCCGCCGCCACAGCATTCGTGGTCGTCAGCTTTTTCTTCGCCACCGCAGCAGCCGCCTTCGTGGTCATGGTCGTGACCGCCACAACAACCGCCACCTTGGTGGATGTGACCGTGTTCGATCTCTTCAGCTGTTGCTTCACGAGTAGCCATAACTTCAACTTCGAAAGTTAGTGTTTGGCCAGCTAGCATGTGGTTGCCGTCTACAACAACTTCGTCGCCATCAACTTCAGTCACTTCTACAGGGATTGGACCTTGGTCAGTGTCTGCTAGGAAACGCATGCCAACTTCGATTTGCTCAACGCCTTGGAATACGTCAGCAGGAACGCGCTGTACTAGAGCGTCGTTGTGATCGCCGTAAGCATCTTCAGGAGCTACTGTTACTGAAAACTTGTCGCCAGCCACTTTACCTTCTAGCTCTTTCTCAAGGCCAGTGATTAGGTTGTTGTGACCGTGTAGGTAATCAAGAGGCGCGTCAGCTGTTGATTGATCAACAACAACACCGTCTTCCATCATTACTTTGTATGCAAGGCTTGCAACAACGTTCTTTTCAATTTTCATACTAACTCCAGGGAGATTAACTGACTTAACCAAAATGGGGTTAAGTACCGAGATGGTAGTATTATGGGGATCAATTAACGAAGTTCAATTACTCAGGCTTAAAAATCCCGATCATTTCTTGTTCTGAGTGTTTATTTTTTTCTACAGATTGCGGTTTACGCTGCTCGGTGTAATCACAATCTACACATTCAACTAACTCGATATTGTTCTCAATCCACCAGCGCAACGTATCTTGCTGGCTACACTGCGGGCAGCTTGCACCCGCGATAAAACGTTTCTTGGCTTTCACTTTTGTTCCTTTTCCCGCTTAATGCCGTGCGGGTACTACTTCCAATGATTTGGCGACTGTTGATCGCTTTCCATTTCGCGACCGAAGATTTCTTCTAGTTCTTTGCGTGCCTCTTTCGAGCGTTGAGCAAGTTCTTTATCCTCATTATGCTGAGGCAATAAGTCTTTGAGCATAGCATTATCTAGTTTACGAAAATGTGCTTCTGCCCGCTTTGCTTGATACGGATGCATGCCTAGTTCTACGAGCGCTTGGCGACCTAGATCTAATGCGCCCAAAAAGGTTTCACGCGAGTAGTTTTGCACACCGTGATTCATTAACTGATAAGCTTCCACACGGCTGCGTGCACGCGCAAGGATCTTCAAATTCGGGAAGTACTCACGACAAATGTCGACAATCGCCATCACTTCGTCAGGTGAATCCGTACAGATCACTAAGGCTTCAGCTTTATCCGCACCTGCGGCACGTAACAAATCAATCTGAGTCGCATCACCGTAAAACACCTTATAGCCGTATTTACGCAGCAAGTGGATTTGGCTCGCATCACTTTCTAGCACCGTGACTTTGATCTTGTTGGCATACATCAAGCGCCCGACAATCTGACCAAAACGACCAAAACCTGCGATGATCACTCGTGGTCGACGATCAACAACATTGGTCGTCACGCTCTCTTCTTCTTGATTGAGCGTGTGAGCAAACCACTTCTTTTGCCCCATGAGCAACAGCGGCGTCGTCACCATCGACAAACTCACCACAACCAATAAGAAGGAAACTTGCTCTTTGGTTAAGATCCCTTCTTGGCTTGCCGCGGTGAAAATCACAAACGCAAACTCACCACCTTGGCTCAAAATCGCCGCCATACGACTACGCGACTTTGCTCGAACTCGGGCAGTACGCGCCAGAACATAGAGCACCAAGCCTTTCACGGTGACCAAAGCAACCACAGAACCTAATATCGCCCACGGTTGCAATGCTAATAACCCTAGGTTCACCGCCATACCAACAGCGATAAAGAACAAGCCAAGTAGCAGACCTTTAAAAGGTTCTATCGCGATTTCCAGCTCATGACGATATTCACTTTCCGCCAGCAGTACGCCCGCTAAGAAAGTACCGAGTGCCATCGACAGCCCCAGCTTTTGCATAGCGACAGAAATGCCAAGTACCACTAGAAGAGCAGCAACGGTGAAAAGTTCACGTACACCACTCATCACGACAAAACGAAATAAAGGGCGCAGTAAAAAGTGACCACCTATCAATAAACCGATCACCGAGGCTAACACCCACAAGGCATCCAGCCAATCACCGCCACTGGTGCCACCAGCGAGTAATGGCAACATTGCAAGCATTGGGATTACAGCAATATCTTGGAATAACAGTACCGCAAAGCCCGATTGTCCGGTTTCCGTTCCGGCTTGTCCTTGCTCTTCTATCACTTTTAGTGCAATCGCGGTGGATGAGAGTGCTAATCCCATGCCGATCACTAAGCTCACTTGCATGCTCAAACCAAACAGGCTGACGATGCTGCCAATCACGGCAGTCGTCACAATGACTTGAGCCCCCCCAAGTCCAAGTATTGGTCCACGCATTTGCCATAGTTTTTTGGGGTTTAACTCCAAGCCAATTAAGAACAGCAGCAACACCACCCCAAGTTCAGCAAAGTGGAGAATCGCATCCACATCACTGATCAAACCCAGTCCCCAAGGACCAATTAAAACACCAGCAATCAGGTAGCCAAGCACGGAGCCCAAACCAAGTCGCTGAGCAATCGGCACTGCTACGACGGCAGCAGAAAGGAATACCACGCTGCTTTGAAGAAACTCACTGGTTATCGCCATGATGACCTCCTTGTACTCCCCACTCATTCAAAGGGTTGTTCAGCCATTGACGATATTGTTCCGCATGCTGATAACGCTCAATATCCGAGACATTACGTGACCAGTACAACACCAGAGGTTCCATCCAGTGCATTTGACAAAGAGCAGCGGTTAACTCGAAAGGTTGTAAGATCTGTTCTAATGGATATTTGTTATACCCAAGTGGGCTAAAGGCATCTTCTTTGCCTCCCGTGGTGATAACACTACGCCAATATTTACCTTCAAGTGCACAGCCATCACCAAACGCAAACCCTTTACCTAGCACGCGATCTAACCACTCTTTTAGTAGCGCAGGGCAAGAATACATATAGAGGGGATGATGAAAAACGATCACATCGTGCGTCATCAACAGGTCGTGTTCGTAATTCACATCAATAAAGAAATCAGGATACGCACCATAAAGATCATGCACAGTGACGTGATCAAGTGATTGAATTTTTTTTATCATCACTTGATTGGCAATGGAGTTTTGCGGCTCAGGGTGAGCATAAATCACCAGAACTCTTGGGGGATAAGACGCTGCAACAGCCAAATGGTCGTCCTTGTTTTAATTTCTCAGGGAAAATTATCGTTATCAGTTTGTTATACTTTTTTGTATAGCATAATGCAATTAAAGGTCAGAGATCGACTTTTCCCGCCAATAGCCCTACTATTCACCGCGAGATAAATGACGAAGAAACGCGCGCTGCGCAAAGTGAACTAAAGCCCTATGATTACCTTTTCAGATATTCAGTTACTGCGTGGCGGTAAACCTCTTTTAGACCAAGCTTCTGCAACCATTCACCCTGGCGACAAAGTGGGTCTGGTTGGTAAAAACGGTTGCGGTAAATCGACTCTATTCGCACTCCTGAAAGACGAATTGTCGATTGACGCTGGCTCATTCAGTCAACCGCAACATTGGGAATTGGCATGGGTAGCGCAGGAAACTCCCGCACTAGACCGCAGCGCAATTGAATACGTCATTGATGGTGATCGAGAGTTTCGCGGTCTTGAGCAACAACTGATGATTGCCGAAGAAAAAGACAACGGTACGTTGGTTGCAGAGATCCACGGAAAAATTGAAACCATTGGTGGTTACAGTATTCGCGCGCGTGCAGCCGAACTGCTTGACGGTCTGGGCTTTAGCCAAGAACAAATGAGCTGGAATCTGACTCAGTTCTCAGGTGGCTGGCGTATGCGCCTCAACTTGGCTCAAGCGCTATTGTGTCGTTCAGACCTACTGTTACTTGACGAACCAACCAACCACTTGGACTTAGATGCAGTAATGTGGCTGGAACGTTGGTTACAAAACTATCCAGGCACATTGGTTCTTATCTCGCACGACCGTGACTTTTTGGATCCAATTGTTGGTCGTATTATTCACATCGAAAACCAGCAGCTAAACGAATACACAGGCAACTACTCGTCGTTTGAAAATCAGCGTGCGCAAAAAATGGTGTTGCAACAAGCCATGTTCGAGAAGCAACAGAAACAGATGTCGCACATGCAAAGCTACATCGACCGCTTCCGTTACAAAGCATCTAAAGCCCGCCAAGCCCAAAGCCGCATCAAGGCTCTAGAACGTATGGAAAAAGTGCTGCCAGCACAGTTCGATAACCCGTTTAACTTTCAATTCCGCGAGCCAGCGGCTTTGCCCAACCCAATCATGATGATGGATGAGGTATCGGCAGGTTACGGTGACAACCTGATCTTAGAAAAGATCCGCTTGAATCTGGTCCCAGGCAGTCGTATTGGTCTACTTGGTCGTAACGGCGCAGGTAAATCAACCTTGATCAAACTGTTGTCTGGTGAGCTAAAAGCGCAAGGCGGCGATCTCACATACTCACAAGGCGTGAAGATCGGTTACTTCGCGCAGCACCAACTAGAAACACTGCACCCAGAAGAAACGCCACTACAACACATGATGCAGATTGCACCAGACCAAACTGAACAACAACTGCGTGATTACTTAGGTAGCTTTGGCTTCCAAGGTGATAAAGCACTGGAAAAAGTCGCACCATTCTCTGGAGGTGAAAAAGCGCGTTTAGTATTGGCATTAGTTGTGTGGCAAAAACCCAACCTATTGCTACTCGATGAACCAACAAACCACCTAGATTTGGACATGCGCCAAGCATTGACCATGGCACTGCAAACCTTTGAAGGTGCGATGGTCATTGTTTCGCACGACCGTTACTTGCTGCGCGCAACAACGGACGACTTGTATCTGGTACATGACCGCCAAGTCGCACCATTTGATGGTGACCTCAATGACTACTACAAGTGGCTAACAGAGCAACAAAGAGCCGAGCGTAAAGAAGCACAAGCGGCACAACCAGAGAAAGACAACAACAACAGCGCTGCGGCAAAAAAAGAGCAGAAGCGACGTGACGCAGAATTTCGCAAACAGACAGCGCCAATTCGCAAAACCCTGACACAGTTAGAAAATAAAATGGATAAGTTAGGCGAAGCATTGGCATCAGCAGAAGAGCAATTATCGGATAACTCTCTGTATGAAGCAGAAAACAAGGCTAAACTTAATGAAGTGTTGGCACTTCAAGCGTCGAGTAAATCTGAGCTTGAAGACGTAGAGATGGAATGGATGTCTGCTCAAGAAACGTTAGAGCAGATGGAGCTAGAGTTTAATCAATGACAAAAGAGCACGCAGAATACACTCTCACCCTAGAACACCTTTGGCAGTTCAGTCTGCAATTTTATGGTGTGCGAGAAGTGAAGGAAGCGTGCTTATCGTTGCAAAATAACTATCACGGCAATGTGAATCTACTACTGCTGCTCAGATGGCTCGATGAGCAGCAAGTCATTTTCCAAGAACAGGACTGGCATTTAGTCCAAGGTTGCCTTGGTCGAAGCGAAACCCTTCTGCACTCCTACCGTGAGTTACGTCGCCATCTAAAATCGCAAGTCAACGATGCCCTTTATCGCGAAGCACTACAGTTCGAACTGCAGTTAGAAAAACAGCAACAATCCGACCTCGTTGACTGCGTCAACTCATTAAAATTAGTCAGTAACGATGGCGATCCATTAACGCTAAGATATTGTCGGCAGCTCGGTGGTGAACACCTTCAACAAGCGTTTTCCCTTCCAGTTCCAAAAATTCAGCATCCATAAATCAGTCATAAACCAGTAAAATATCTATACTAAAGCTATAAAGGATTATATTAATAAGTTCTTCAGCGAACATTGAAGGACCATATAAGAGCAGTTAGGTATGACACAATTTTTCGCAGCCGCCGGGATTAAGAACCCGCACCTTCAGACGCTATTACCGCGCTTTATTCGCAAGAAAGCGCTGTTTACGCCTATTTGGCAAACACTCGATACACCGGATGGTGACTTCCTCGATTTGGCGTGGTCCCAGCAGCCAGATTCCGAAGCTGCACGCAACAAACCAATCTTCGTCCTCTTTCATGGCTTGGAAGGCTGCTTCTACAGCCCGTATGCGAACGGTTTGATGAACGCCTTCTCTAAATCGGGTTGGCTTTCAGTGATGATGCACTTTCGTGGTTGCAGTGGTAAGCCAAACAAGAAAGCCCGCGCCTATCATTCTGGCGAAGTAACGGATGCTCGTTTCTTTCTTGAGCAGCTCAATCAGCAGTTCCCCAACAATCCAAAAATCGCAGTAGGGATCTCCCTCGGCGGTAACATGCTGGCGAACTATTTAGCTAAGTACAAAGGTGACCCGATCTTGAGTGCCGCGACGATTGTCTCTGCACCGCTTGATTTAGCGGCATGTGCCAATCGTATTGAGCAAGGCTTCTCGAAGGTCTATCGACGTTACTTACTCTCTTCACTAAAGCGTAATGCACTGCAAAAGCATGACTTAATCCAAGGCGAACTCGCACTGTCGTATAACTCGATCAAACGTGTGACTCGCTTGTATGAGTTCGACGACTTGATCACAGCCCCTCTGCATGGCTTTAAAGACGCACAAGATTATTACGATCAATGTTCTGGCTTAAGCAAGCTGCAACAGATCACTCTACCGACGCTGATAATCCACGCAAAAGACGATCCGTTTATGACGGAAGAAGTGATCCCGAAATTTGTGTTGCCAGATAACATCGATTACCGACTTTATGAGCATGGGGGGCATGTGGGTTTTCTTACGGGAACCGCTCTCAAACCAAAGTTTTGGTTAGAAGAAGCCCTACCTGCTTATTACGAAAGTATCGCTGCGGAGTACCTTTCTGCTGTATCCGTGCCACGAACACAGTAAACTACTTAGGCGCGCCAGACTCCAACCCAAGGCGCGCTTAAACATCATAAAAGTTTGAGGTATTTATGGTCATCCCTTGGCAAGACATCGCGCCAGAAACGCTGGAAAATTTGATTCGTGAATTCGTACTACGTGAAGGCACCGACTATGGCTCGGTCGAAGTTTCACTGCAAAGTAAAATCGATCAGGTCAAATACCAATTAGAAAAAGGTGAAGCACTCATCGTCTTTTCTGAACTACATGAAACAGTAGATATTCAATTAAAAGCAAAGTTTTAGACCCTTCACATTTTACCGTATCCCACTCGATGACAAGGGTTTGTTACGTGCTATAGTGGGTTATCGACCGTGCAGCATACGCATGCTGCACTTTACAGGTAAGTAATTTTCGACAAGGTTTGTCATGTCAGCTAAACATCCAATCATTGCGGTTACTGGTTCATCCGGTGCCGGTACCACCACCACATCTGAAGCCTTCCGCAAGATGTTCAATATGATGAACGTCAAACCTGCATGGGTCGAAGGCGATAGCTTTCACCGTTTTACTCGTCCAGAAATGGACGTCGAAATCCGTAAAGCCCGCGAGCAAGGCAAACACATCAGTTACTTTGGTCCACAAGCCAATGACTTTCCGGGGTTAGAAGAGTTCTTTCGTCAGTTTGGTGAAGATGGCACTGGCAGCGTGCGCCGTTATCTGCACACCTTTGATGAAGCGGTCCCATATAACCAAATGCCGGGCACCTTTACACCTTGGCAAGATCTGCCAGAAAACAGTGATGTCTTGTTCTACGAAGGCTTGCATGGTGGCGTGGTGGATGGCGATGTCAATGTGGCACGTCACGTCGACTTTCTAATTGGCATGGTGCCAATCGTCAACTTAGAATGGATTCAAAAGTTCGTTCGTGACACGCGCGATCGTGGTCACTCAAGAGAAGCGGTCATGGATTCGATCGTGCGCTCAATGGATGACTACCTAAACTACATCACCCCGCAGTTCTCTCGAACGCACATCAACTTTCAGCGTGTCCCAACGGTCGATACATCCAACCCACTCAATGCCAAAGGCATACCAAGTTTAGATGAGAGTTTTGTTGTCATACGCCTTCGCGGCATAAAGAATGTCGACTTTCCTTATTTACTGGCAATGATTGATGGCTCATTCATGTCTCGCCACAATACTATTGTGGTACCGGGCGGTAAGATGAGCTTTGCAATGGAGCTCATAGTAAGGCCGATTCTGCAGCAACTTATCGAAACAGGGAAAATTGGCTAAAAACCTTGCCATCGTAGTGTTTACTTTTCATACCGTGATCATGTGCACAGTTTTGCTTACAAAATCTCAATGATGGCACGATTAAAATCAAGAAATCGTTTTCGAAAAAGGATACTATTTCTAACCGAAACACAAGAGAGCTTGCAGCATATAAAAAGTGCTCTTATTCTAGTAGGCCAATTCAGGCTTAGCTAAAATATGGATAGCGCAAGCGTACCCTGCAGAGGAAGTGAGATATTATGGTTCTAGGTAAACCTCAAACCGACCCAACATTAGAGTGGTTTCTTTCACACTGTCATATTCATAAGTACCCATCAAAAAGCACGCTAATTCACGCGGGCGAAAAAGCAGAGACTTTGTACTACATCGTTAAAGGTTCTGTTGCGGTTCTTATCAAAGACGAAGAAGGTAAGGAAATGATCCTTTCTTACCTAAACCAGGGCGACTTCATTGGTGAACTTGGTCTATTCGAAGAAGACCAAGAGCGTACAGCTTGGGTTCGCGCTAAATCTCCTTGTGAAGTGGCTGAGATTTCTTTCAAGAAATTCCGTCAACTTATCCAAGTTAACCCAGACATCCTAATGCGTCTTTCTGCGCAAATGGCTCGTCGTCTACAAGTTACTAGCCAAAAAGTGGGTGACCTAGCGTTCCTAGACGTAACTGGTCGTATCGCTCAGACTCTTCTGAACCTTGCTAAACAGCCAGATGCGATGACGCACCCAGACGGCATGCAAATCAAGATCACTCGTCAAGAAATCGGCCAAATCGTTGGCTGTTCTCGTGAGACAGTAGGTCGTATCTTGAAGATGCTAGAAGAGCAGAACCTAATTTCTGCGCACGGTAAAACTATCGTTGTTTACGGGACTCGTTAATCTCGATTAACGTTTAAAAAATTTAAAAGCCACCAAATGCAAGTTTGGTGGCTTTTTTGTTTTTTGGGAATCGGGAACGGAAAACAAAGAGCCGAGAATTGGGAACACTGCATTCCGAGATCGGACTTCATCCTCCGAGATATAGCCCTCTCAGATTCCGAGAGTTAAAACCTCCCGCAGCGAAGCATTCCGGCATCTAGAGGGCGTAGCCCGTTCTCGCCTCTTCTTTAACCGTTGGTGCTTTCGAAAATCTTATCTGCCGATGCAGCCACAAATCCTGGGTACAACTCACCGTTATCCATTGGATAGCGCTTAGCAAACTCGTAGAAGCCTCCAGGAATCACCTCAACGCCTTCAGTAAAGGTCACTGGCACTTTGTCTGCCATGGTCGATGACTGCTCTAGTAGCACCTCTGGCGTGCCTTTTACTTCACCGCCATTCTCGTTGATGGTGAAGCCAGCAGTGCGTAGGTAGTCGTTCACTTGCTTCACTTCTTGATGCTGGTTGAGTTGATTAACGCTCACTGTGAAGTGGTTAGCTCCGTAACCGTGCGCAGCAAGCCAAGAAGCGTATTCACTCTCTTTCGCCAAGGTTTGGAAGTCAGCATAGCTGAGGTTCCACAAACGTCCGCCGTATAAGAAGTCACTGCCTGTCAGTTTAGAAGCATCAACCTGCTCTACCAATTTATGAACAATGGCTTGTAGCTCTGGTGAGCACTCATCCACTTTCAACTCACTGATGAAGACTTTTGGTTGTTTTGGATCTGGGTGCTCAAAATGTTTTGCTACCAGCTTTTTGCTTTCAAATACGTAGTCACCACAGGCTTTGTAGCCCACCGCCAAGAATGGCTTCGCTAACGTTTCAATGCCTAGGGGATCGACATTAAACGTACGTAGAGCAATATGGTCATTAATCAGAGGCTCATCTTCTTGAAGAAGTTGATGGACTTTAGCAGCGGAAGGACAAAGACGTTTAATGTAATCTTGCCATAGCGATTCAAATAACACATCGGGCGTCATAACGACTCCTTGTTATGCAATGTAGAGTTAGGGGTAAGAGAAGTTGACCGCTCGTTCACAGCCCGGAGGCTGTCCAGAATCACGAACGAGCGGTCATCAACCTGTGACGGTATGTGTGGCATAAGTGCCAGTCAGTCAACACGCACTGGAGAGTCTTAAGCTCGCCTTTGGCGTTTGCCAGCGCGCTTACCAGAATCCTAACTTGGTAAATAGCTCCGGCAGAGAGAAGCGGCGATACTTTGTCACCGCTTCGTTTTTCTCTATTACAGGTTTACACCCGGACTCAATGTGGCAGGCAAGACCGTCTCTTGTCCTTCCATTGATGCCATTGGATACGCACAGTAGTCTGCTGCGTAGTAAGCACTTGGACGTAGGTTGCCCGACGCACCCGGACCACCAAATGGTGCGTCACCACTTGCGCCCGTTAGCTGGCGGTTGCGGTTCACGATGCCGGCACGAATGTGGTCCACGAAGTATTCCCACTCTTGGTCGTCGGTTGAAACCAGACCCGCAGAAAGGCCAAAGCGTGTATCGTTAGCCAGTTCTACCGCTTTCTCTAGCCCTTCGTAGCGCACAACTTGCAGAAGTGGACCGAAGTACTCTTCATCTGGCAGTTCAGCAATGTTCGTCACATCAATAATTCCTGGAGAAACAAATGCCGCTTCGCCTGCTTTCGCTTCAATCAAGCTTTCTCCACCAAGTGCTTGTAGGTTTGCTTGTGCATCCAGAATGAATTTAGCTGCCGCGACCGAAATCTGTGGTCCCATAAATGGCGCAGGTTCTGCAAATGGTTGGCCGACTCTAATATTGAGTGTCGCTTCCACCAGCTTAGTAATGACGGCATCACCCTTGTCGCCAAATGGAATGTAAAGACGACGTGCACAAGTACAGCGCTGACCTGCACTGATAAAAGCCGATTGGATGATGGTATAAACCGTCGCATCTAGGTCGCCGTAGTTATCCGAGATAACCATCGGGTTATTGCCACCCATTTCAAGCGCCAGCATTTTGCCCGGCTGACCAGCAAACTGACGATGCAAAACATGACCTGTGTTTGCACTACCGGTGAACAGCACTCCATCAATGCCTTTCGCATCCGCAAGCGCAATGCCAGTTTCTTTCGCACCTTGGACTAGGTTAATCACACCTTTTGGTAGACCGACCTCTTCCCACAGCTTCATAGCGAGTTCACCCGTCCATGGCGTTTGCTCAGACGGTTTAAAGACAACGGTGTTACCAGCCAGTAGTGCTGGCACGATGTGACCATTTGGCAAGTGACCTGGGAAGTTATAAGGACCGAATACCGCCATCACACCCAGTGGGCGGTGGCGCAATACAATTTGGTTGCCTGCGGCTTCACGTGCAGCTTCACCCGTACGGTCATGGTAAGCACGGATGGAAATCGCAATTTTACCTGCCATTGCTGCCGCTTCGGTGCGTGTTTCCCAAATCGGCTTACCGGTTTCTTTGGCAATCACTTCGGCGATTTTTTCGCTGTGCTCTTTTACTTTTTCAGCAAAAGCCAACACGATCGCTTCTCGCTCTGCAAATGGGCGCTTCTTCCAATCAACAAACGCTTCACGTGCCGCCGAAACCGCTTGGTTCACTTGTTCTGCCGTTGCACCGTTGCCTTGCCATATCACTTCTTGGTTGTACGGCGACAGAGACGTAAATCCTTCACCCTGACCTTGTACCCATTCACCTGCAATCCAATGTGTCATTGTTTCTATCCTTAAATTCTGTCGTCAGTTACTGCGGAAGAAGGCGAACAAAATCCCCTTCCTCAACCAAAAGCGCATCAGCAAGTTCAGGAGCCAATACAACGCTTTGCGTTTCAGCGTCGTAAGCCGCTTTTGCAGCTGCAGCACGGAAGTTCTCGAATGATGAGTTACACATCAAGAAGTCTTGAGTACTGGTATGCTCAGAGATTTTGACTTGGGCACGGAACGAGTGACGTACCGATTCGATATTGCGTAGATCACACTCCACCGTTGGGCCACCATCGAAGATGTCGACGTAACCACGGTTAGTAAAACCTTCGCGCTCAAGCAGCTTCAGAGCAGGACGCGTGTTATCGTGCACCTTACCTATTACGGCTTGTGCTTCTGGGCTTAGCAAGTTGATGTAGATTGGCAATTTCGGCATCAAATCAGCGATAAAACCTTTCTTACCGATACCGGTTAGATAATCCGCAAGCGTGAAATCGATAGAGAAGAAATGCTCTTGAAGCCATTGCCAGAATGGTGAGTTGCCCTGATCATCAGAAACACCACGCATTTCAGCAAAGATAGTTTCCGAGAAGCGTTCTGGGTGCTCTGCCATCATTAAGAAACGACACTTAGACATCAGACGCCCGTTCAAGCCACCACGGAATTTCTCGCGTAGGAACAAGGTACAGATTTCGCTGTTACCCGTGTAGTTGTTACCAAACGTCAGCAGCTTAACCACGTTGTTTACGCCAAGCTTTGGTGACGAGTGCACCACTTTACTGATGTGGTAAGAATAAAAAGGCACATCCCAGCCGATTGAAGCTTCAATACCTGTGGTACCTGCGACTTCACCAGTTTCAGATTCAAAGCCCACCATTAGGTAGCCTTCATCACCGGCTTCGTTCACGTCAGGTTTGCCAAAACTGTACTCTGAATGTTTAATTCGATTGGTTAACAGTTCTTCGTTAACCGGTAGAGATGTAAACCCATGACCAGACTCAACCGCACAGGTGTGCAGCGCGTCATAATCCGACATTGCGATAGGGCGAACTACTAGCATCAATACTCCCTCCAGATGCAAGAAGATCCTAACTATATTGTAGGAACAATACCCCCATCAGAGATCCTTGATGGGGGTTTCTAGGTTGACGATAAATGGGGACCGCGCTTAGACCAGTGTTGCGATCGCTTTATCTAGCTTCGCCAAACCTTCTTCGATTTCTTGTTGTGTGATAACGAGTGATGGTGTGAAACGTACGACATTGGCACCCGCAACCAATACCATGAGACCTTGTTTACCCGCAGCAACCAGTACGTCACGCGCACGACCTTGCCACTCTTCGTTCAGTGCAGCACCAAGCAGTAGACCTTTACCGCGCACTTCAGAGAAGATGTTGTATTTCGCGTTGATCTTATCTAGACCCTCACGGAACATCGCTTCACGCTCTAGTACACCAGCCAGTACTTCTGGTTTAGTCACTTCATTAACGACCGCTTCGGCAACGGCACATGCTAGCGGGTTACCGCCGTAAGTCGAACCGTGCGTACCGACTTTCATGTGTTCAGACAGTTTCTCTGTCGTCAGCATGGCACCGATAGGGAAACCACCGCCTAATGATTTCGCAGTGCTTAGGATGTCTGGCGTAATGCCTAGACCTTGGTATGCGTAGAAGTGACCAGTACGACCGTTACCTGTTTGAACTTCATCGAAGATCAGTAGTGCGTTGTGCTTGTCACACAGCTCGCGAACCGCTTGAGCGAATTCAGGTGTTGGTGGAATGATGCCGCCCTCACCTTGTAGAGGCTCCATCATCACCGCACAAGTGCGATCAGACATATGTGCTTGCAGCGCTTCGATATCATTGTAAGGGAGGTGCGTTACGTCGCCTGGTTTAGGACCGAAACCGTCAGAGTAAGCCGCTTGGCCGCCTACCGTTACGGTGAAGAAAGTACGACCGTGGAAACCTTGTTTGAATGCGATGATTTCAGATTTCTCAGTGCCATGAACGTCTGCTGCATAACGGCGCGCCAGCTTCAGTGCTGCTTCGTTCGCTTCTGCGCCAGAGTTAGCAAAGAACACGCGCTCGGCAAAGCTCACTTCTGTTAGCTTCTTCGCCAGTCGAAGTGCAGGCTCGTTAGTCATAACATTACTTAGATGCCAAAGCTTGTTACCTTGCTCAGTCAATGCGTTCACCATAACTGGGTGACAATGACCAAGACAGCTCACCGCAATACCACCAGCAAAGTCGATGTATTCATTTCCGTTCTGATCCCAAATACGTGAACCTTCACCTTTTACAGGAATCATTTCCATCGGGTTATAGCAAGGTACCATTACCTCATCGAATAAACCGCGCTCTACTTTGTTTTCCGTTGTCATTGCACATTCCTTCTTGATACCGCATGCCTAGCAGATAAGCGAATTTAACCAGCACTCTTTGCCAGCAAATAATGTTTTGCATTTAAGCTAATACGGCATTGTATTTACATTTGATTAACCATTTCAATAGTGATTTATTCTTTTCGTATGCGAGCGTAACACCTCATACTCACTATCTATGATTATTTATGCACCAAGAAACGCAAATAGAGAAGCGATTTTTTATAAAAACCATGCATGACAAGGTTCAGAAAGAAATGAGAAAAATGAATAGTCCCTACCTAATTGGCAGAACGCATAGTTTTGCATTCCCCTTCTCAGGCACAAAATATGAAGAATTTGTTAAGAAAAGTGATCGCGATCAGATCGTTTTACGCGCAAGAAAGTTTGCGAGTAGTTCGTGGCCTTGTTCTGTCTTAATTGACTCTGGATGAAACTGTACTGCATCAATTGGCAGGGTTTTATGCTGATAACCCATGATTTCATCCATGGTTCCGTCAGGCAACTCAGTCCATGCAGTCAATTCAAACACCTTTGGTAACGTACCGTTTTTCACCACAAGAGAGTGGTAGCGGGTTACCGTGAGCGGGTTATTGAGGTTTTTAAACACACTGCGACCATTGTGACGAATTGGGGATGTCTTACCGTGCATCACTTGTCGAGCACGTACCACTTCCCCTCCAAACACCTGTGCAATAGCCTGATGACCAAGGCAAACGCCCAAGATAGGTAACTTACCAGCAAAGTGCTCAATGGCTTGTAGAGAGATACCAGCTTCGTTAGGGGTACATGGCCCAGGAGAGATCACCAAATGAGTTGGGTTGAGCGCCTCAATGCCTTGGATATCGATTTCATCGTTACGCACCACCTTTACGTCTGCACCAAGTTCGCAGAAGTATTGGTAAAGGTTGTAGGTAAAAGAGTCGTAGTTATCGATGATCAACAACATAAAAGGTCGGTTGCTCCAATCCGTTTTGGCAATGCTTACGTGGTGATCGCCACGTTCGTGACAATCAAGGGCGGTATTTTGCTATACCAAGCAAGAAAGGCAAGTTTTTGCTGAATAAAAAGGCCAGCATAGGCTGGCCTTTGGTCTTTACAGCTATTTAGGAACTGTTTGTCAGGAAATGAATTCGCTTAGCGACGACGGCGGAATAAGCCTAGACCTAACAGCGCAATTAGCGCGCCAAAGCCAAATGAGCCACCATCATCATCGTCTGATGGGTTAGTGCTCGACGGCTCTAACGTAACATCGCGAGAATCACTGAACTTAACGGTGTTGCCCGTCGAATCTGTCACTTTCTCTTCTAGTACGTACTGGCCTTCTGTTGGAGCTTTGTCGAATTCCACACTGACACTGCGAGCATCAATGTCCGCTTGTGTCAAAGTTGCACTCGCTTCGTAGCCATCAGCATCAGAGGTTGACGACGCCGCTTGAGTTGCTTCCATTAGGCTTACCGTCACGATATCACCAACAACTGCATTTGGTGGCAGACGAACTTCCACCGCTAGGTTTTCACCTGAGCTTGGTAGATCGATGTCTGTATCCGGGAAATCAATCGCGATGACCACTGGATCGTGGTCAGATGCCGAGAACGCATCTTTGTACTTCGGCATATCACCGGTGTACTTGCTGCTGTATTCGAACAAGTTACTTTCTAGTGAGTTAATGTGCCAATCTTCAATCGCCACCACTTTTTGTGCCAAGCTGTTGCTCGCCAACGCGTGGTCTAGGTTACCTAGCTCACCAGAGTAGGTGTATGAGAAGGTGTCTGCGCCGTGAAGTACCGTGTTCAGGTTATGGTAACCGTAACCTTTTTCAATTTTGGTCTTCTCTACTTGAAGCTCACCACCACCAATGGTTGTGTAAGCAGCAGTGTAAATATCACGGCCGTATTTCTCTTTCGAGTAATCAGTCAATGTAAGCAGAGGATCTTCCATGCCATACGCGTTTAGGTCCCCCATTACTAGCACGTCACCTTCAATGCCTTTCAGAGCGTCACCCACAACGTTGGCTGCAGAAACACGGAAGTTGTTACAGTTGCCTTGCAGATCCGCCGGCTCAGAGTCTTCTACACCCGCAATCCATTCTTCAATACATTCAGAGCCTTTCGATTTGAAGTGGTTAACCACAACGGATAGATCTTTACCGGTCTCTTTCACTGTAAAGGTTTGTAGCAGGCTATGACGCTGGTATTTGTCGTAAGCCGGGTTGCCTTCTGCACCGTCATTACGCGTAATGGTGTTTTCTTCGATGTGCTGCTCTGGTGTCACAATCACTTTCGCAACTTCTTTTGGCGTCACTTCGTTTGCACGGTATAGGATCGCCACCATGATCGCATCACTACCAAAGTATTCGTCTTGGTATTTGTCTTGATCCGCGATTTCAACGTAAGTGTAATGATCTTCTGTGTCTTCGATTTCAGCATTCAATGCATCCACCAAGTTCTTCACCGCACTGCTGTCACCAAAGCCGTTGTTTTCGACTTCCATTAAGCCAATGATGTCAGCGTCCATCTTATTCATCGCCGCAACGATTTTCGCTTGTTGGATCAGGAACTCATCGAGGTTTTCTGCCCCACGGTTTTGTCCGGTTGGGTTTTCATGACCGCTGTCAGCCACAGAGTTGAAGTAGTTCAGTACGTTAAAGCTCGCGATACGCAAATCTGAATCCGCAATCGCTGGCGCATCTTTACGAGCCACGTCGAAGTCTTCACCTGAAGCCACGAAGTTGGTGTTATCGACTTCATTGGTCGCAATCAAGCGGTATTCGTTGTAACTGTAAGCCACCACGCCCTGCAGACCTTCTACTCGCGAACCAAGACGAATGTGCTGCTCAGAAGAGCCATCTTGATCTGCATCTTTAGCAAAATCTGGGTAGTAAGGGATTTGGCCGTTTGGTGCTTTGCCATCTGATTCTAGGTATACGCGATTTGCTGCGTTGTCTTTTGCTAGCTCAACAGCTGCATCACTCTCTGCTGCGTGTAATTGAGTCGGCTTAAACAATGGCGCTTCATGAGACAGCATCATATTGTTACGACGAGAGTCGTAGTCGTAAGAGAAGTTACGAGTCACAAACAACTCGCTTGCTGATTTCAGTTCAACTTGCATGCCTTCATGACGCTCTAGCGCATCACGTAGTGTCTCACCTTCTTTGATAACAAGATCGGTAACTCGAGGAATATCCGATGTGCCCGTTTTCACATAACTGTTAGCATCAGAAGCTAGCTGAGTATTGCTGTAATACTCTTGAACTTTACCTTTCACACAAACAACATCGCCTGATTTTAGATTGGTATCCGCGGCATCGGTATGAATGAATAAGCCTTCTGAAGTCTTGTCGTTGTTGTCGCTTTCTAACGCTTGCAGGTAGAAACCTTTGGTTAGGCCAGTGGTAACAGCAGTCACGACACCAGTTACGAAATGATCTTCGTCAGTAATGTATGGATAACCATCAATAAATGGTGACGAATCGCCTTCACCTTGAATATCTTGAATGGTGGTGAAGTTAGGTTGCTGACCGTCTACTTCACAAGCGAATGGTGCTGGTGGCTCCGTCGCATTTAGCTCACCAAGACCGTCAATGTTGTCTTTCTCAAATGCCGTCCACTGAGATGCATCATAAGTAGCAGAAGGGGTTAGTGCATCACTGTTACGAACCAATGTGATATCTTTACCAAAATCTACGTCACCCATCACACCGATGATGTCATGCACTTCGCCATCTTTAAGCAGTGCGATCGGGTCGTCACCGTTAAAGTTCGCAACGCTTTTATCTGTGATATCCGTGACAGCTTTGATGGCATCGCTCGCGTCACCATGAGCCAGTACATACACTTGGTTAGCTTGTAACGTCACTTGGCTAAGGTCGAGTGTGCTCCCCCAAGTACCGCCACCGTTTGATGATTTCGCTAGCTCGTAACCGGTTAGCGTTACCGCTGCATCGCCCGTGTTCGCGATTTCTACGGCTTTGTTGTATGAGCCACCTTCAACATATTGGGAAAGGATAACTTCTGCGTTAGCATTGGCACTAAGCGCGCTGGCAATCGTCAGTGCAAGTAAAGAGGGTTTGATTAACGTATCCATTGTCGTACCTGATATTTATTTAAATGCAAACTAAGCCCTGAGCAGAGCCCACCATTTGTGCCTACTATCAGGTTTATTTATGAAATAAATAAGAAACACCAGTAAAAGCCGTGAAATATATCACACGTGAATACGCAAAATTATGCCAGGGCTGCCCATTTAAACAGTTTTTGTAACAAATACAGCAACTAAGAATATAAATATCAATAATTAGACTTATTACTCGGTTTTATATCACTCAGCATGCTATGTGAATGGATGAGTATTTAATCTGAATTAATTCAATTCTAGCAATATAATTTAAATATTAAGCAATGCTAATTTAGAATGACGAACTTATTATTTCTTTCCTTTACTGCGCCATTAAAAATAACCTTTGAGGTTATTTATGCGCGTTAAGTTCAAAGTTTTATAAACCAAGCATTACTCTCACCATGCAAATCTAGCAAAATCCATAAGTACTCGTTATAACGCTCATGAGAGACAGATAACAAGATCTCCAATAACGACGATTAGGATAAGAAAATGAAACAATTTCAGCAGATTGCGCTAGCCCTTTCGGCTTCAATGTTAATGGCGGGGTGTCAATTGACCTCGAGTGAGCCCATCGAACCAAGTACCTCTGAGCATCTGGTCGAAGTGGCTAAGCGAGAACTCAGTGAGTTCAAAATGTTTGAAGTAAGTGATAATGGCTTAATCACCTATACCGCCCGCTTACCTGGCCCTGGCTACTATTGGCTACCCGCAAGTATTAAGGAATCCAGCTACGAGATATCTTGTATCGAATTAAGTTACTTTGTTGATCGTGGCTTTGTCGTCAAGTCTGCTTTCCTAGGCCCAAGAGGACGCGTGGAGTATTACGATATGGAACGTTGCATGGAAGACACGCCATTCCAGTAACATAGGCATAAAAAAAGCTCCACCAATGGTGGAGCTTTTCAATTCTGATGTTTTTGAGCAACTATGGGCGAGCGACAAAACCCACTGCTTCGTATGCTTTCTTCAACGTTTCAGCCGCACGTGCCGATGCTTTCTCCGCGCCTTGCTTCATCACTTCATTCATGTAAGTACGGTCAGCGCGGATGCGGTGGTATTCAGCCTGAATTGGCTCAAGCATAGTCACCAACGCTTCACCAACATCTTTCTTGAATGGACCGTACATTTCAACGCCTTGGTATTTGGCTTCAATCTCTTCAAAGCTCATGCCTGTTGCCGCAGAGTATAGACCCATTAGGTTAGAGATACCTGCCTTGTTATCCCAATCGTGAGCGATACGCGGTGGCGTTTCTGTGTCAGTTTGCGCTTTGTTGATCTTCTTAATGATCGACTTAGGCTCTTCCAGCAACGTGATAACGTTCTTGCGGTTGTCATCGGATTTAGACATCTTCTTCGTTGCGTCTTGAAGGCTCATTACACGCGCGTTTACCGTCGGAATGTAAGGCTCTGGCACTTGGAAGATTGGCTGCTCTGGTGAGTAGATGTTGTTAAAGCGGTTAGCAATATCACGCGCTAGCTCTAGGTGTTGCTTCTGGTCGCTACCTACAGGCACTTGATGCGCACCGTACAGCAGGATGTCTGCCGCCATCAGTACTGGGTAGTCAAACAGACCCACGTTTACATCACCAAACTGGCTTGAGCTGTCGTTTGAGTAACGTGCAGATTTGTCTTTAAACTGCGTCATACGACCCAGTTCACCCATTTGGGTGTAACAGTTAAGAAGCCAACCAAGTTGAGCATGCTCTGGTACGTGTGACTGAACAAATAGCGTGCTCTTCTTCGGGTCAACACCAACTGCCAGACAGATCGCCAGTGCGTCTAGCGTCGCTTCATGCAGTGCTTTAGGGTCCTGACGAACCGTAATCGCGTGAAGGTCTACCACACAGTATTGGCAATCATAATCGTCTTGCATCTGCTGCCATTGACGTAGAGCACCCAAGTAGTTACCGATACTTAGTTCACCTGAAGGTTGAACACCACTCAATACAATGGGCTTGCTCATTAGAATGATTCCTTTGACTTCTTAATCTAAATAAATGAAAAAAACCGTGCAACGATAGGTGCACGGTTTACTCAGTGTACTCATTA
Organism: Vibrio sp. MOR3; assembly: GCF_001557775.1. NCBI lineage: Bacteria > Pseudomonadati > Pseudomonadota > Gammaproteobacteria > Vibrionales > Vibrionaceae > Vibrio > Vibrio sp. MOR3. The sequence goes on from NZ_LNRD01000024.1 coordinate 29,210, forward strand.
ACGAGTATTTTGGAAGCTCTTTTGTAGCCGTTATGCAGAAACCGCTACTACATCCAATAATTCAGCCAAACTGTCAGCGACGAAATCTGGATTTGATGCAGAGATAGGCTCACCGTGGTTGTAGCCATAAGTCAGACCAAATGAGGCACAGCCTGCATTCTTTGCTGCGAGAATGTCGTTCTTCGAGTCGCCGACCATCAGCATTTCACTCGGTTGGATTTGGTGCTTTTCCATCAACCAGTTCAGTGCAATTGGGTTTGGTTTTTTCTCTGGAAACGCGTCGCCACCTAGCACATCAACAAAGTATTTTGCGATGTCGTGTTTTTCTAAAACATCAGGCACAAACTTCGAAGGCTTGTTGGTCACCAACGCCATAACAAAACCGGCTTTGTGCAACTCTTCCAGCGTCTCTTTTACCGTTGGGTAAAGGTGGCTTAACTTGTGACCACTTTGCTCGTAGTAGTCATCAAACAGCACACGCGCTTTTGCACGAAGCTCTTCGCTCAACTCTGGATTGATGGTCAGGCTTTGACTTAATGAGCGTCCAATCAGTACGTCTGCGCCGTTACCAACATAGTCACGAACTTGTTCTTCTGAAACAGAAGGAAAACCGAGTTCTTGAACAGCTTGATCGGCTGCAACCGCAAGATCGGGCACGCTATCAAGCAAAGTACCGTCTAGGTCAAAGGCAATGAATTTAATGTCTTGTTGAGTCATAACTTCCCTGAAAATTCTATTTATAAATCGGTGAAAACGACAAAGGATGGCACCCCATCCTTTGTTTTTATCATTATGTCTGACTTTGCAGTAACTATTTGTTTATTAAAACTTGTTTAGCAATTACTTTGCAGCAATACGCTGACGAACAGCTTCAAACAAACAAATGCCAGATGCGACAGATACGTTCAAACTTGAAACGCTACCTGCCATTGGGATCTTAATCAAATCGTCACAGGTTTCGCGAGTTAGACGACGCATACCGTCACCTTCTGCACCCATTACGATAGCAAGAGGGCCAGTCAGTTTCGCTTGGTAGATATCGTGCGTTGCTTCGCCTGCTGTACCAACAAACCAGATGCCTTGCTCTTGCAGTGTACGCATAGTACGAGCCAAGTTGGTCACTCGGATCAATGGCACGACTTCTGCTGCGCCACAAGCAACCTTGCTTACGGTGGCATTCATCGGTGCAGAGCGATCTTTCGGTACGATGATCGCCGCCGCGCCGGCTGCATCAGCATTACGAAGACATGCGCCTAGGTTGTGTGGATCCGTCACGCCATCCAATACCAACAGCAGCGGTGATTCATGCTGCGCTAGGATGCCATCAATGTCGTTTTCATTAAGCTGTTTCGCAGCTTTAACACGCGCAATGATGCCTTGGTGGTTAGCACCGTGTGCTTTGTCGTCTAGCGTTTTACGAGTCATTTGTTGAATCGAAACACCACAAACCTGAAGGTCATTCAGGATTGGCATTAGACGATCGTCTTGGCGGCCTTTTAGGACGTATGCTTCGATAAAACGCTCTGGTTCGCGTTCTAATACCGCTTTCACTGCGTGAATGCCGTAAATAAATTCGTTACTCATTGTTTAACCTGTTGTTCTGGTCGTCTTGCCCTCGCCAATCTACTCCTTTTCGGACTAGATTGGCGTTTCAGCCTACTCAGCGTCGCTCTTAGTACGCTTAGTCTTTCTCGGCTTACTGTGTGGCTTTTTCTTGCGTGCTTTCTTCGGCTTTTTCGTACCTTCAGCGTCACCGCGTTTCGCGCTACCTTTGCGAGCACTGCCTGCTTCCGCAGGTTCTGGGTGCTTGGTCGGTTCAATCATCGGCTTCGCGCGAGTACCGCCTTTGGTTGCCGCACGCTTTTTCTCTTTTGCTTTGCGTTTGGCATCTGCTGCGCGTTTCTTCGCAGTCTTACCTTTGCCGCGTAGCTTACGGCTTGTTTCGATTAATTCAAAGTCAATTTGCTTGTCATTTAAGTTGACCGCAAGCACTTTCACTTTCACCGCATCGCCTAGGCGATAGATGTTACCGAAGCTTTCACCGATAAGTCTTTGACCAATCGGATCAAATTGGTAGTAGTCGTTTGCTAGCGTTGAAATGTGCACCAAACCATCGATGTGCAGCTCAGTCAGACGAACAAAGAAACCAAAGCTGGTCACGTTGGCAATAACACCATCCAGCTCGTCGCCAACATGGTCTTGCATGTATTCACACTTCAACCAATCAGCCACTTCACGAGTTGCATCGTCTGCACGGCGCTCTGTCATCGAACATTGCTCACCGTAGAAGTCCATGTCGTCAAACGAGTAGTGGTAACCACCCGTTGGGGTCCAACGATCTTGATTGCGACCTTCTTCTTTGGCAATCAGATATTTGATTGCGCGGTGCAGCAGCAGGTCTGGGTAACGACGAATTGGCGACGTGAAGTGCGCGTAACGCTTCAGCGCCAAACCAAAGTGGCCGGCATTGTCCGCGTTGTATACTGCTTGCTTCATTGAGCGCAACAGCATGGTTTGAATCAGCTCTTTGTCCTGACGCTCCGCAATCTGTTTTACCAAGTCTGCATAGTCGGTTGGTGATGGTTCAAGACCGCCCTTCAAATCCAAGCCAAGCTCACTTAGGAAATCACGGAAACCCTGCAAGCGCAGTTCACCCGGAGATTCGTGAACACGGTACAATGCTGGCTCTTTTGCCTTCTCGACATAAGACGCTGAGGCGATGTTCGCTAGGATCATACATTCTTCGATGATCTTATGTGCATCGTTACGAATCACAGGCTCGATGGTTTCAATCTTGCGTTCGGCATTGAAAATGAACTTAGCTTCAACGGTCTCAAATTCAATCGCACCACGGTTGTCACGAGCGTCTTTTAGCACTTTGTACATGCTGTGCAGTTCTTCTAGATGAGGCACTAGGTTGTGGTAGCGCATACGCAGCTCTTCATCACCTTCTAGAATCGCACCCACTTTACTGTACGTCAGACGTGCATGTGAGTTCATCACCGCTTCGTAGTGCTTGTACCCTGACAGCTTACCGGTGTCAGAGATGGTCATTTCACACACCATACACAGACGATCAACTTGTGGGTTAAGTGAACACAAACCGTTTGATAGCACCTCAGGTAGCATTGGCACAACTTGCGATGGGAAGTACACCGAGTTACCACGGTTGATGGCTTCTTTGTCCAGCGCAGAGTCTGTACGTACGTAGTAACTTACGTCAGCAATCGCTACCCATAAACGCCAACCACCGCTCTTTTTCTTCTCACAGTACACCGCATCATCAAAGTCACGAGCGTCTTCACCATCGATGGTCACCAACGGTAACTCACGTAAGTCAACTCGACCTACTTTTGCTTCTTCTGGGACTTCTTCGCCTAGATTTTCAATTTGTTTATCGACAGCCGCTGGCCAATCGTGAGGAATTTGGTGAGTACGAATCGCGATTTGCGTTTCCATACCCGGAGCCATGTTTTCACCCAGCACTTCAACCACTTTACCCATCATGCCACGCGAACGAGAACCACGGTCAGTGATCTCAATCACCACCACGTTACCCATGCGGGCACCTGCTTTGTGCTCATTTGGGATTAGAATATCTTGGCTGATACGCGAGTCATCAGGCACAACGTAAGAGTAACCGTACTCTAGGAAGAAACGACCAACGATCTGCGTGTTACGCTCTTCTAAAACACGGACTAAACGCCCTTCACGGCGGCCGCGCTTGCTGTTATCCGTCGGTTGAACCAAAACGAAATCACCATGAATGATGTGTTTCATTTGGTGATGAGGCAGCACAATGTCATTATCCTTGCCGACACTGCCTTCAGGACGCACCCAACCATGACCATCTTTATGGCCAATTACGTAACCTTTCACCATCTCGAGTTTTTCTGGTAGCGCGTAGCACTGACGACGCGTAAACACGAGCTGGCCATCACGCTCCATCGCGCGCAGTCGACGGCGTAAACCTTCGTATTGATCTTCACCTTTTAGCTTAAGCGCTTCAAACAAATCGTTGCGATTCATTGGGACGCCAGCTTGCTGCAGAAATTCAGTGATGAACTCTCGACTTGGAATTGGGTTTTCGTAATTTTTGGATTCACGATCTGCGAATGGATCGTTTGGAATATTGTCTGACATAGGCGTGCCTATCTAGCAAGGAAGGTATAGAGCTAGTATATCCGAGTCTCTTGATAAGCTACAGAATTGCTTTGAAAAAAGAATGATCTTGAAAGGATGAGAGAGACACACGTAAACTAAGGACGTGTAAGCAGGATCAGCAGCTCTGAGTTGTCGCGAAGCAGTTCATCAATAGTGCAACCGTCTAATTCAGCTAAGAAAGCCAATTTCGCTTTTGCTAGCTTCTCTTTTAGACGACATGCCGGCGTAATGTGACAAAACTCGACATCACAATTTACCAAATCTAATGGCTCTAGATCGCGCACCACACCACCGACAGTAATTTCTTTTGCCGGCTTCATCAAACGAATGCCGCCGTTTTTACCACGCACCGTATGTACATAACCTAACTGACCAAGACGGTTGATCACCTTCACCATATGGTTACGTGATACACCAAATAAATCAGTTACTTCGGTAATATTTGTAAGCTCATCTTTGGGCAAAGAAGCCAAGTAAATCAGGGTTCTTAACGCGTAATCAGTAAAGCTAGTTAACTGCATGTTGCTATCCTCTCTAGAAGCAAAAGTGTAATTCTTTTCTTGATCGAAAGATACATTTGAGATACAACTTTAAACATGCATTACAAATACAACTTTAAATAGGAAGCCATTATGCTCAGCAACCAAACCATTGATATCGTGAAAGCAACCGCACCACTTCTTGCAGAAACTGGCCCGAAGTTGACTGCGCACTTTTATGACCGCATGTTCACCCATAATCCTGAGTTGAAAGACATTTTCAACATGAGTAACCAGCGTAATGGTGACCAACGTGAAGCTCTATTTAATGCTATCTGTGCTTATGCAAGCAATATCGACAACCTACCAGCCCTACTTGGTGCAGTAGAGAAAATCGCCCACAAACACACCAGTTTTATGATCACCAAAGATCAGTACCAAATCGTTGGTACGCACTTACTGGCTACCATTGATGAGCTGTTTTCTCCTGGTCAAGAAGTGATTGACGCATGGGCAGAAGCCTACGGCGTGCTAGCAAACGTGTTCATTCAACGTGAAGAACAAATCTACCAAGAAAATGCAGCACTTCAAGGTGGCTGGCGTGGTCTGCGTGAGTTTGAACTGGTTGGTAAACAACTTGAAAGCGAGAACATTTGTAGCTTCGTCTTCAAACCGGTCGATGGTGAAAAGGTTTCTGAGTACAAACCGGGCCAATATCTTGGTATCTACATCAACAGTGATAAGTTCGACAACCAAGAGATTCGCCAGTACAGCCTATCTTCTGCGGTACAAGAAAACACTTACCGTATCTCGGTAAAACGTGAAGACGGCGGCAAGGTATCGAACTTCCTGCATGACGATCTCAACATCGGCGATAAAGTGCAGCTAGCCGCACCTGCGGGTGACTTCTTTATGGACGTAGAAGCAAGTACACCCGTTGTTTTGGTTTCCGCTGGTGTCGGTCTAACGCCAACACTTTCAATGCTTGAGAGCCTTGCTGAACACAAAGCACCTGTAACTTGGGTACACGCAGCAGAAAACGGCCAACAACACGCATTCAAACATCATGTGAATCAGATTGTTGGCGCAAAAGAGAATATGAACTCGCTGGTTTGGTACAACCAACCAACGGCAGAAGATAAGTTGGGTGAAGACTTCCATTTCACCGGCTTTGTAAACCTACACGAAATTGAAGCAGCAGTGAAACAAGACAACGTTCAAGTTTACTTCTGCGGCCCTGTTGGTTTTATGCAGCACGTAGCGAAACAACTGCTTGAACTTGGTGTTCCGCAAGAACAATTCCACTATGAATGCTTCGGTCCACACAAAGTCGTTTAATCGCTAACGATTACGCTTCGGGAAAAGCAACAAAGCCCACATGATGTGGGCTTTGTTGTATTTATTGGCAGAGTGTTATGAAGCTACTGGTGTTTTAAGAGTACATCTACCAGAAAGTGTCGCGACGCTTGGCTCGCGCAATGATGTTTTGCGGCATACGTTGCTCTAAACCATTTCTTAGCACCGCAATACGCTTATGTTTTCTCTGATCTGCCGTGACTGAGTTGTATAACCAACGGTAAGCATCTTCGTAATCCAGTGGGCTACCGTAATCACGTAACAATAACTCAGCAAGATGAATACGCGCATTAAGGTTCCCCATTGCCGCCGCTTCTCGCAGGTATGGGATTGCACGCTCTTTATCTTGTTGAACTAAGGTGCCACGAGAGTAGTAGCGCCCAAGCTGCTCTAATGCAGCAGGTAAGCCTTGGTGTGCAGCGTTTTCCATATAGTAGAGACCAAGTTCAACATCTTGCTCTACACAAACGCCCCACGCCAGCATGTCGCCGTAGAGAAACTCATACGACGGTAAATTAATTCGTGTGGCACGCGCAACAATATCTTCCACTAACTGGCAGTTATCCGCACGCACGCGTTCTAAATGCTTATTTTGTTCAATAAGCTTAATTAACTCTGCTTCGGTATAGATGGGAACTGGTGCCCCCACATCGGCAACATCTGCCTTGACCGACGTTGCACTCAGCATCAATAACAGTGAAGCAGCCACTGTTCGTAACTTCATAAATGTACTCTTTAAGGATTCTGAGAAACCAAAGATCGGTGAAGGATCTCCTCTGCTTGATAACCTTATCGGCAAACGTCAGTTAAGCTTTAGACAATTTTTGCCTCTTGTTTAAGCTTAACGGCAACAATTTGCCATATCGAGTTTATTTTTCCGTCAGTGCAGCCAAGTTACAGATACAAAAAAGCCGACTCGAAAGTCGGCTTTTATAATCTCTAACGAGTATCGATTAAGATTCGAATGGGTGAACCTTGATGATAGTTTCGTTACGATCTGGACCTGTTGAAACGATGTCTACAGGCACGCCAGTTAGCTCTTCAATACGCTTGATGTAGTCTAGAGCTGCTTGTGGTAGCGCATCGATTGACTTAGCACCAAATGTGTTCTCAGACCAACCAGGCATTGTTTCGTAGATTGGTGTCGCTTGCTCAAATGACTCAGCTGCCATTGGAGAAACTTCTAGGATAGAGCCATCTTTCATCTTGTAACCAGTACAGATTTTTAGCTCTTCTAGGCCATCTAGAACGTCTAGTTTAGTTAGACAGAAGCCAGAGATAGAGTTGATTTGGATTGCGCGACGCATCGCAACAGCATCGAACCAACCAGTACGGCGTAGACGACCAGTTGTTGCACCGAACTCATGACCAACTTCACCTAGATGCTTACCAACAGGATCTTGCTTGTCTAGACCGTCGTATAGCTCAGTCGGGAATGGACCAGAGCCAACACGAGTACAGTAAGCTTTAGTGATACCAAGGATGTAACCGATATGACGAGGACCGAAACCAGAACCTGCAGCAACACCACCAGCAGTCGTGTTAGAAGAAGTTACGTAAGGGTAAGTACCGTGGTCGATATCTAGCAGTGTACCTTGCGCACCTTCGAACATGATCTTGTCGCCGCGCTTACGTGCTGCGTCTAGTTCGTCAGTTACGTCGATAACCATTGAAGTTAGTAGCTCAGCGTAGCCTTTAGCTTGCTCAAGTACTTCTTCATAGCTTACTGGTTCAGCTTTGTAGAAATGCTCTAGTTGGAAGTTATGGAATTCCATTACTTCTTTTAGTTTCTCAGCGAACGCTTCCATATCGAATAGGTCGCCAACGCGTAGACCGCGACGAGCAACTTTATCTTCGTATGCTGGACCGATACCACGACCTGTTGTACCAATAGCTTTTTTACCGCGAGCGATTTCGCGAGCTTGGTCCATTGCAACGTGGTAAGGAAGAATTAGAGGACATGCTTCAGAAATGAAAAGACGCTCGCGTACTGGAATGCCGCGCTCTTCAAGAGGTTTCATTTCTTTAATTAGAGCTTCAGGCGATAGCACTACACCGTTACCGATAACGCATTTTACGTTATCGCGAAGGATACCTGATGGAATTAAGTGAAGAACGGTTTTTTCACCGTCAATTACAAGTGTATGACCTGCATTGTGACCGCCTTGGTAGCGTACCACGTATTTTGCATCTTCAGTTAAAAGGTCTACAATTTTACCTTTACCTTCGTCACCCCATTGGGTGCCTAGAACGACTACGTTATTTCCCATCTTTCCAAGTCTGATTGCTAGTTAAAAATGGATTCTAGCACCGAATCCCCCTTCTTGCAGTCATTTTTGTTCACAGAGTTGATACTAGAATGCAAACATCACCGATGTTGTTCATTTCGAAATCACTACATCACTGATAATATTTACCTTTCTTAAATCCACAAGGAATCGCAATGTCTGAGTCTATTTGGCTGGCTATCGGGCTGGTTTTGATTGTAGAAGGAATTGGACCACTGATTGCCCCAAACGGTTGGCGTAACATGGTGGCTCAGTTGAGTGACCAACCAGATAACCAGTTGCGTCGGATTGGTGGCTGTCTGGTCGTCGCCGGAGCGGTCATCGCGATAATGATGAGTTAAGCCGCCAGCGCTTATTTTCCAGCAGATATAAAAAAGGCTCCATATAGGAGCCTTTTGTCGTTTAGCAATTCGCTTATTCAGCTTTTGCGCCTTTCGCGTTATTCATGTACTGGAAGAACTCACTCTTCGGATCAAGTACAAGAATGTCATTCTTAGAGCTGAACGATTTCTCGTAAGCTTTTAGAGAACGAAGGAAGCTGAAGAACTCAGGATCTTTGTTGTAAGCATTCGCATAGATCTTCGCAGCTTCTGCATCCGCCTCACCTCGTGTTACACGAGCTGTTTTGTCTGCTTCTGCAAGAATTGTTGCCACTTCAAGCTCAGCTTGTGCACGGATAACTTCGGCTTTCTCACGACCTTGAGAACGGTGCTTACGAGCTACCGACTCACGTTCTGCACGCATACGACGGTAGATTGATTCACTGATCTCATCTGGTAGGTTGATCTTCTTCATACGGAAGTCAACGATGCGAACACCCAAATCTTTCATTGCGCTGTCGCGTGTGTCTTTCAACACTTCAGACATAATTAGGTCACGTTCACCATCGATTTCCAATGCTTCACGAGCTGCTTCAGTACTTACTTCCTCGCTGGTTGCGTCTTCTGGAAGTACGTCGTTGTTACGTGGACCAGATACGATTTGCTTGATTTCACGAGCACCGATTTCTGCACGTAGTACGTCCGTTACCTTACGCTCAAGAAGCGCCTCGGCAGTCAGCGTATTGCCGCCACCTGTTGCTAGGTAGTAACGACCGAAATCTTCGATACGCCACTTCACGTAGGTATCAATGATTACGTCTTTTTTCTCAGACGTTACGAAACGGTCAGCACGGCCATCCATTGTTTGGATACGCGCATCTAGTGTTTTCACGCGGTCAAACAAAGGCATTTTGAAGTGCAGGCCCGGCTCGTAAATACGAGTGATGTCGTTGTTGTCTTTCAAGACACGACCAAATCGAACCACAATACCGCGGTCACCTTCAGGAATCACGAACAGTGACATCAGCATTAATGCCAGAGCGATTACCAGTACAGGGATCATTAACTTACGCATTCTTAGTATCTCCCTTGACGTGTACCCGTTGAACGAGACTGCGTGTTCGAAGTGTCTTCTTGAGTACGCTCAGATTCAAGTTGAATGTGGTCGTATGTTGAAGTCGATTTCGATTTACGTTTAGAGTCTGATTGACCATCTTGGCCTGCCAATTTATCAATTGGAAGGTAAAGAAGGTTGCCGCTGGATTCAGAGTCGATCAGCACTTTCGATGTGCTTGAGTAAACTTCTTCCATTGCGTCAATGTACAGACGATCTCGAGTTACGCCAGGAGCCGCTAGGTATTCAGGCAGTAGTTTTTCAAACTGAGCCACTTGACCAAGCGCTTCGTTCGTCACACGCTCGTTGTAACCTTGTGCTTCTTTCTTCAAACGCTCTGCTCGACCTGTTGCCTTCGGCAAGATTTCGTTTTTGTAAGCTTCTGCTTCACGGATGAAACGCTCTTCATCCTCACGTGCCGCAATTGCATCATCGAACGCATCTTTCACTTGCTCTGGTGGACGTGCAGACTGGAAGTTCACATCTACAATCACGATGCCCATATCGTAGCTATCGATGATTTGATTCAGTGTTTCTTGCGTTGTTTGACGGATTTGCTGACGACCACTGGTTAGGATGCTATCCATCAGTGAGTCACCAATTACTGCACGCAGAGCTGAGTCGGTTGCTTGACGCAAACTGTCATCAGCATTCGTTACGCGGTATAGATATTTGTATGGGTCAGCAACACGGTATTGAACGTCCATCGCTACTGTTACTACGTTTTCATCTTTAGTCAGCATTAGACCTGATGCACGTAGTGAACGAATCGCTTGTACGTTAACCGCTTCGTATTCATCAATGAAACGAGGACGCCAGTTCAGACCTGGGTCTACGATACGGTCGTATTTACCTAAACGCAGTACGACACCGCGCTCTGCTTCACCGATGGTGTAAAAGCCAGCGAAGAACCATACTGCAATCGCGATAACTGCAATGACACCAAAGCCAATCGCACTACCACCACCGCCGATAGGTGAACCACCGCCGCCGCCTTTTTTACCAAATTTGCCACCCAGCTTTTGACTCAGTTTGCTGAACACTTCATCTAAATCTGGCGGACCTTGATCTCGGCCACCAGGACGCTGGCCACCACGATTATTATTACCCCAAGGGTCATTATCGCGGCCATTGTTGCCGTTGTTATTTCCAGGCTCATTCCACGCCATTAGAAAGCTCCATCATTTGATATGACGTTATACTGTAGCAGTCCTTTAAGTGACTATAAAGTCGACTAAAACTGCCCCTTCTCTTTTTTCAAGTCTAGACCAATCTACCTGTTGCATTCGAATATCGATCAACAAGTTACCTTCCTGGTCATATTCCTCACGTTGAATACACTTCATTTGGAAGAATGTACTACGGAATCGTCCTTGATACTGTGGAGGAATTCGCAACTGATGCTCAACCATTTGCGACGCCAAACGTTCTGTCAGCGCATCAAATAGGAGATCAATGCCCAATCCATCCATCGCAGAAACCCAGACCGCTCGAGGCACGCCTTCCTCATCACGTTCAATACGAGGATTTTGCTCTTCTAGATTGTCAATCTTGTTCATTACTACGAGCGTCGGCACTTCATGTGCGTCGATCTCTTCTAATACTTCATGAACAGCTTGAATATTCTCACGAAAACGCTCGTCACTGGCATCAACAACATGTAACAAAATGTCAGCTTCTTGCGTTTCCTGCAAGGTTGCTTTGAAGGCAGCAACCAAATCATGTGGTAAATGTCGGATAAATCCAACGGTATCTGCAAGAATTGCAGGCCCCACATCGTCTAACTCTATCTTACGTAAAGTTGGGTCAAGAGTAGCAAATAATTGATCTGCCGCGTAAACGCCAGCTTCTGTAATGCGGTTGAAGAGTGTCGACTTACCCGCGTTGGTGTAACCCACAAGAGAAATCGTTGGGATTTCTGCTCGATTTCGGGCGCGGCGCCCTTGTTCACGCTGCTTCGCAACTTTTTCGAGACGGCGAAGGATAGCTTTAATTCTGTCACGCAATAATCGACGGTCAGTCTCTAACTGAGTTTCCCCCGGCCCACGTAGACCGATGCCGCCTTTCTGCCTTTCAAGGTGCGTCCAACCACGAATCAAACGAGTAGAAATATGACGAAGTTGGGCTAGCTCTACTTGCAGCTTACCTTCGTGTGTTCGTGCTCGTTGAGCAAAGATATCGAGGATGAGACCAGTGCGGTCGAGGACTCGACATTTGCACAGTGCTTCGAGGTTACGTTCTTGGGCAGGAGAGAGGGAGTGATTAAAAATCACAATTTCAGCACCAGTTAATTGTACCGCAGTAGCAATTTCTTGTGCCTTACCCTCTCCGACATAGTATTTCGGGTGTGGGGATTGACGACTGCCAGTTACAACTTGCAGTGCCTCTACCCCAGCGGAAGAAACCAGCATTTCAAACTCAGCCAGATCTTCCCATTCACCTTCTTGCGTGAAGTTGATATGAACAAGTACGGCTCGCTCACCGGATTCATAACGGTCAAACAAGCAATCAACTCCTTATTTTAGCAATACTAAATGAAGAATTAATCTTCAGATTTCTCTTGTGGACGATCACCTTGAGGACGATCACCACTGTGGTGGCTCACTGGACGAGCCGGAACAACGGTAGAGATTGCGTGCTTGTACACCATTTGATTTACAGTGTTTTTCAGCAGGATCACGAATTGATCGAAAGATTCGATCTGACCTTGTAGTTTAATACCGTTCACAAGGTAGATAGATACCGGGATACGCTCACGACGTAGCGCATTTAGGAATGGGTCTTGTAGAGATTGCCCCTTAGCCATTTTATTTTCCTTATTTAATTTGTAGTTGTAATTATTTAGCTAGTGGTGCAATGCAAAAGGTACTGCTTTTTGCATCTGAGCTAAACGAATCAAAATGCACCCTAAGTAATTAGCAGCATAGTATAAAAACCGCCAATAACAGATCCTTTGAGAGTGCGATCACGCAAAAACGATCACATTATACACAGCTATCTCAATCAGATGCTATTGCTTCTGACATGGTTTCGAGTGCTTGTTCAATGTTGTCGCTATCCAACCAAGTTAAATCATTCCAGCTGCGTAACCAGGTGATTTGACGCTTGGCCAATTGACGAGTTGCACATACGCCACGAAAAACAGCTTCATCACGAGTGCACTCCCCGTCTAAATACTCCCACATCTGTCTGTAACCAACACAACGTATTGATGGAAGATCAGGGTGAAGATCGTCACGCGCATACAACGCTTTCATTTCTTCTTCAAAACCTGCTTCCATCATCTTCTCGAAGCGCAGCTCAATTCGACGGTGAAGTTCTGCCCTGTCCATGGGAGCTATTGCAAACTGTTTGACTCGATAAGGTAAGCTATCACCTTTAGTTTGAGTCAACTCAGTTAGAGTTTTACCTGAAATACGGAAAACTTCCAACGCCCTCGATAAACGCTGAGGATCGTTTGGATGGATTCTCGCAGCTGATACAGGATCAATCTCTTTCAGCTCATCGTGCAACACTGACCAACCTTTAGTCAATGCTTCTTGCTCAATTTGCTGACGAATTTCAGGATTTGCAGCAGGAAGAGGTGATAGGCCTTCAAGTAATGCTTTGTAATACAGCATGGTACCGCCGACTAAGAGCGGAATTTTCCCTTCTGCAACAATGTCATCCATTGCTTGTAGGGCATCACGACGAAAGTCTGCCGCTGAGTAAGATTCACTAGGATCTAAGATATCAATAAGACGATGCGGCGCTAGGCTCAGTTCGCGTTCATCAGGTTTAGCCGTACCAATATTCATGTCCTTGTAGATCAATGCGGAATCGACGCTAATGATCTCAACCGGATATTTTTGGCGTAGGCGAATGGCGAGCTCTGTTTTACCTGATGCAGTTGGTCCCATCAAAAAGAGGGCCAAAGGTAGTTTGTCTGTCATGGCTTTAATTTGGCAATCGAGGCAGAGAAATCAACAGCAGACACAAAATGGGTGTCTTCCAATGGCAATTGACCATGTCTTAGCTGTTCAAGTTCCGCAATAATTTGAATGGCTTCAGAGAGAGTATAGTGGCTCTTAACCGTTGTGACTTGCAACGCAAGCCAATCAATCAGCTCAGATAACAGCGACGCCGTTGCCATCTCTCCCGTCAAGCGAGTTTGCGCGTAAGATAACAGATCTGGTATCAGATTTTGTAAGTTTTGTTGGCGCAACGGGGCCGGTACTCCCATGACCATCAACGCTTTATCATTTCGTGATTTTAGCTGGATACCAAGCTGAGCAAAATCTTGCTGATAATCTTGTGCTAATTGAACCAAGCTCGATTCCAACTTGATCGATAATGGTACCAGTAACGGTTGAGCTTTTAACGCTCCGTCACTTGGTGTGAGCTGACCTTTGGTCCGATAAAACTCCGCTCTTGGCAACGCGACCAAAGCTGCGCCACTGTTGCTGCTCATCAACACATACTGTTCGTCCACCACGGCTAAAGCTTTGCTAAGTGCCGTAACGGGAGAGAGTTCTGTCTCTGTTGATACGCTTACCGCCTCTCCGATCGTTTCAGTTTGAGGCTCAAAGTCTGGCGTTTGAAGCAATTCATGATAAGCACGCACTTCTTGTTTACTTGGCGCAGGCTCTGCATGACGTTGCTCTCTGTTAGAACTTGGTTTAGGCGCAGGTTTTGATTCAACCCAATCTGTTCGTCTGAAAGAATCCACCGGACGTGCTTCTCGCACAGAAGAATCACTTGGTGCCCTATCGCGAGGTTTCGTTTCATAGTCTGAACGCCCCGGATAAGCTGGAGTGTTATCAATCGCTTGATAGACATGCTCTGGCACAGGAGAATTCACAGGCTCTGGTGCACTGACTGGTTTTTGATTTTCCGTGCTTGCCTCAAAAGATTCAACAGGGTCGGCATGGTGGAACGCGGATTCGTTGACGTGAGGTTTATCAATCACCGAGCTTTGCGCAAGCGCATCTGCCAAAGCTTGATAGATAAAGTCATGCACTAAGCGGGCTTGATGGAAACGCACTTCATGCTTGGCTGGATGCACGTTAACATCCACTTGATGCGGGTCCAGTTCAATAAACAACACATACGCAGCAAACTGATCTGGCTTAAGGCTGGTTTCATAGCTTTGGCGAATCGCATGATTGATCAACTTGTCACGCATCATTCGTCCATTCACATAACAGTACTGCAAATCGCTTTGCTGTCTTGCTCCCTCCGGCGTCGTGATCCAGCCGTGAAGCTTCAACCCTTGATGCTCCAGTTCAATACGCAGCATATTACGCACAAAGGCGTTACCACATACCGCCGCAATACGCTTTTCAGTTTGCAGTTGGTTCTTTGCCGCGCGGTATTGACGGATCATTTTGCCGTTGTGGCGCACGTTGATGGTAACGTCAAAGCGGCTCAGTGCGATACGCTTCAAAAGCTCATCAATGTGTGCGAATTCCGTCTTTTCAGTTCTAAGGAACTTGCGACGTGCCGGCGTATTGAAAAATAGGTCTAATACTTCAACCGAGGTGCCTATCGGATGTGCAGTCGGTTGGAGCTTGACTTGCATGTCTCGACCTTCAGAGTAAGCACTCCACGCTTGTTCTTGTGCTGCTGGGCGAGAAGTCATGGTAAGGCGCGAGACCGAGCTGATACTCGCTAACGCCTCACCACGGAAACCCAGACTCATGATGGCTTCAAGATCGTCCAATGTGTGGATCTTAGAGGTGGCATGACGACTGAGCGCCAGACCTAACTCATCTTTAACAATCCCTTTGCCGTTATCGCGCACGCGAATTAGCTTGGCGCCACCTTTTTCGATATCGATATCGATTCGAGTCGCGCCAGAATCGAGACTGTTTTCTACCAGTTCTTTCACGACAGAAGCGGGTCTTTCAACCACTTCTCCTGCCGCGATTTGGTTTGCCAACCGAGCTGGCAAAATCTTAATGGTCATGATGAGTTATAAGCTCACTTATTTGTTTGGAATGATCAGTACCTGTCCTACAGCAAGCTCGTCAGAACGCAGGTTGTTTGCTTTACGAATGCTTGAGACACTAACGCCATACTTCGATGCAATCTTACCTAGGTATTCACCACGAGCAACTTTGTGCTTGCGGATTGGCTTGTCTTTCACTGCGACAGTGATCTTCAGCTTCTGACCGACCCAAACCGTGTCTGATTTCAGATTATTTTCACGACGAATATCGGCAATCTTCACTTTGTAATGACTGGCGATCTTACCGAGGAACTCACCTGATTTAACCGTGTGTGTGATTGTCTCAGTTTCCACCGTATTAGGTTTATTTGGAATCGAGATAGAAACCGCACCAGAGCCCGGAATCTTCAACTTCTGACCGACCGCCAAACCACTAGATTTAAGTTTATTCGCACTCATGATGGCTTTGGTCGACGTTCCGTATTTTTGCGCAATCACAGACAAAGACTCACCTCGTTTTACCGTGTGAACAGCAGACTTCGATGAAGAAGAGAACACCGTACCTTCTGGTGGATTATCTTTTAAGTACTGAACAACGGCTTTAGTGATCGCACGCGCTAACTTGTCTTGGTGAGCACGTTGGAACAATAACTTCTCTTCCGTTGGGTTCGAGATAAAGCCGGTTTCAACCAGTACTGAAGGGATCTGTGGAGAGCGTAAAACCGCAAGACTGGTATTGATTGGTTTTGAGTTATGCAAACGAGCGACTTTGCCCATTTCCCCCAAAATACTCGTCGCCAACTTGTAACCTTCTTTCTGAGAATGGCTGAACTGAAGGTCTAACAATGTCTGGTTAACATTGCGGTCATTGGTGTTACTGACAAACGCAGTACCAGAGCCACCTAGGATCTCAGACTGTTTCTCGTGGTTTTCAACCCAACGAGAAATTTCTGTGTTTGCTCGGCGTGTATTCAAAACGAAGACAGAGCCACCGCGTGGTTTTGGTGAAGTAAAGGCATCCGCGTGAATTGAGATCAACAGATGAGCATCATTTTCACGTGCAATCGCAACACGACGGTTCAAGTTAACGAAGTAATCTCCGGTACGCGTCATGCGAGTTTTGATACCCGGAACGGCATTGAGTTGCGCCGACAGTTTACGAGAAATACTCAGTACCGCGTCTTTTTCGTATTTACGACGAGATGGGCCAATAGAGCCAGGATCTTCACCGCCATGACCAGGGTCGATCACAATCAAAATTTCTTGAGCGCGCTGTACCGTGCTCATGTCTTTGTTGGTCGTTGTTGGCTTATTTGGCTTAGCCGCTGGTGTCGCTGTCTTTTTGCCATGTGGCAAGTCAATGACGAGACGATGACCATATTGACCACCCGGTGTCGGGCTGAGCGTAAACAACTCGGCTTTAACACCTTTTTTCAACTCAAACACCAAACGGTAAGTGTTTTTATTCGGCGGAGAGCTTTTGCGCACTCGCTTCAACACTGGACTATCCGTCACAGTGACAGGCAACTTCGCTTGCATTGATGTATTTTTGAGATCCACAACAAGGCGATCCGGCCCAGATAGAGAGAAATAGGAATAGTCAGCTTCCGCGCTTAAATCGATGACGACACGAGTCTCATCAGGTGAAGGCCATACTCGGAAACTTTTAACAACGTTAGCAAACGCTAAATTGGGGATGATAAGGAGAAGAGTGGCAACTAACGCTGCCACCGCTCTAAATTTTGAAAGACTCAACATAGCTCCAATTGACTGAGTAACTGCACACCATATTCATTATTCGCCGTTAATTCGGCTACACGCTGCTCGCCTTGGTAACGAATGTCCACATCAAGATCTGGCTGTGGCAGCAATCCTTGCCCTTTTTCTGGCCATTCAACTAAGCAAATCGCATCATCAGTGAAATAATCGCGAATCCCCATGAACTCAAGTTCTTCAGGATCCGCAAGACGATAAAGGTCAAAGTGATAAACTTGCCACTTATCCAACTGATAAGGTTCAACCAAAGTATAGGTTGGACTTTTTACATTGCCTTGATGACCAAGAGCACGGACAAAACCACGACTAAATGTTGTTTTACCCGCACCCAGATCCCCGTGTAGATAAATAGTGGTTTGTTGAGAACAAAGCTGAGCCAATGCGGTACCAAGTGCTACCGTTTCATGCTCATCTTTAAGATTAAATTGTTTCGTGCTCATTGATGTATCTCTAACTAATGATCGTTGACTATATAAAAATCAAAAGAACAGGAATAGTAAACTGTGTTGGTTTTGAGAGACAAGCTCTCAAATGTCATATATGCGAAAAAAGTAGTCAAAAAGACAAATCCTAATTCCCTGATTCTATTGAATGCATAAACAGATTTGGTCACATCAAAGTCAACAGTCGATGACTTTGTTTCAAAATCTATTTCTCGACTTTATGTCTAGACTTTCTGGTAGCACCAATGAGTAAGATCCGGTAAGATCCGCCCCCCTTTATCTCGGTGATAAAACATGAACTTCGAACAACTCGCTCAACAAATCAAAATTTGGGGTAAAGAGCTCGGCTTTCAGAAAGTCGGTATCTGCGATGTTGATCTTAGTGAACATGAGGCGGCTCTGCAAAAATGGCTTGATGCTGGCTATCACGGTTCAATGGATTGGATGGCTCGTCATGGCATGATGCGCGCAAGACCAGATGAACTTTTGCCGGGAACCGTACGCGTAATAAGCGTACGCATGAACTACCTACCTCCGGAAGCCCACTTCGCCTCCAACTTAGCTAACAAGAATCACGCATACATTAGTCGTTATGCGCTTGGACGCGATTATCACAAGCTAGTAAGAAAGCAACTGAATAAGCTTGGCAAGCTTATCGAACAAGAAGTAGGACAGTATGGCTACCGTCCATTTGTCGATTCTGCTCCTATCTTAGAAAGACCTCTTGCTCAGAAAGCGGGGCTAGGCTGGACAGGCAAACATTCACTTATCTTAGATAAAGACTGTGGATCTTGGTTCTTTCTTGGCGAATTGCTGATTGACCTGCCATTGCCAGTAGATGAACCAAGCGTCGATCAATGTGACAAATGTAAAGCATGCATTACTTCCTGCCCGACTCAAGCAATCGTTGAGGATAAGGTGGTGGATGCGCGTCGCTGTATCTCTTATCTCACGATCGAATTTGATGGTGTGATTCCTGAAGAGTTCCGTAAGCCAATAGGCAACCGCATTTATGGTTGCGATGACTGCCAATTAGTCTGCCCTTGGAATCGATACGCAGAACTAACGGAACAAGAAGACTTTCATCGCCGAGATAGCTTTGAAGAGCCTGATTTACTGACAATGTTTCATTGGGATGAAGCGACCTTCCTTAAACAAATGGAGGGATCGGCGATTCGTCGAATTGGTCATGTTCAATGGCTGCGTAATATTTCTGTTGCACTTGGCAATGCAGAATATAGTCAACAAATCATTGAAGCACTGGAAAACAAACGTGGCGAAAGTGAATTGCTTGATGAACATATCGAATGGGCATTAACGCAACAAATTAATCAGCTTCCGACCAATGAGTCCGACTCGGTAGAAACGAAGAAAAAGCGGTTAATCCGGATTGTCGAAAAAGGCCTACCAAGAGACGCATAAATGCGTAGCTCATATGCAAGAGATTGAAAACATTTTTTGCCCGATCAATTCATGACCTTGTTCTCAATTCTGTAATGTGGAAAAAAATAAGAGTATTGAGAGAAAATAGGTTATAGAAAAAAGTTAAACACAACCTAAAGAAATGATTAGGATCAAAAAAACACAAAGTAATGATCCAAATTTAACGCACCCGATCCGCAATAAAAGCACCTTTTCCCATACATAACAACAACTTAAGCGTTTAATAAAAAGTTTAGCCGCTGTTAGATTTGGAAAAGATCTTTCTTTACAACCTTTAAACCCCAAGCAGAAAACACTTTATCAACCAACTTATCCACAGAACGATATATGTGGATAACTCTGTTAATTAAAGATGTGAAAACGCCCCGAACACCAGAATATTCATTGGTCAGCCGTCTCGTCTCATGTTTAAAACACAAACGAAATCGTCCGACATCATTCGATGCGGATTAGAGTTTTATTTTTCAGGGATTGATGCTTCTCAGCATTATGAAAAGAGCGATGTGGCTGGCTGTAACCTCTATTGCAAATAGAGTTACATTTATCGATGGTTTGAGTTAGTGACTAAAACTATCGCTTGAAAATTGGTTGCGGGAGCCGGATTTGAACCGACGACCTTCGGGTTATGAGCCCGACGAGCTACCAAGCTGCTCCATCCCGCGTCCGTATATTATCGATTAATACGATAATAGAAACTGGAGCGACACACGAGGTTCGAACTCGTGACCTCAACCTTGGCAAGGTTGCGCTCTACCAACTGAGCTAGTGTCGCAATGTCATTGTTAAGCACAATGAGGGCTTATTCCACATTTCAGAAAGAAAGTGGAGCGACACACGAGGTTCGAACTCGTGACCTCAACCTTGGCAAGGTTGCGCTCTACCAACTGAGCTAGTGTCGCATCTCTTAACGGCCTGAATATCATTAAAAATGACCTTCAAACTGCTTTAGATTTGGTTGCGGGAGCCGGATTTGAACCGACGACCTTCGGGTTATGAGCCCGACGAGCTACCAGGCTGCTCCATCCCGCGTCCGTATTTCATCGTTAGGTACGATGAAGACCTTAAAATTGGAGCGACACACGAGGTTCGAACTCGTGACCTCAACCTTGGCAAGGTTGCGCTCTACCAACTGAGCTAGTGTCGCATCTCTTAACGGCCTGAATATCATTAAAAATGACCTTCAAACTGCTTTAGATTTGGTTGCGGGAGCCGGATTTGAACCGACGACCTTCGGGTTATGAGCCCGACGAGCTACCAGGCTGCTCCATCCCGCGTCCGTATTTCATCGTTAGGTACGATGAAGACCTTCAAACTGGAGCGACACACGAGGTTCGAACTCGTGACCTCAACCTTGGCAAGGTTGCGCTCTACCAACTGAGCTAGTGTCGCATATTCTCAAGAGAGAATTGGCTGCGGAGCCGGGATTTGATCCGAGCGGCGCATCCGTCGACGGCCTGAAGGTTATGATAAATAACGATCAAACTGTCTTGAATTTGGTTGCGGGAGCCGGATTTGAACCGACGACCTTCGGGTTATGAGCCCGACGAGCTACCAGGCTGCTCCATCCCGCGTCCGTATTTCATCGTTAGGTACGATGAAGACCTTCAAATTGGAGCGACACACGAGGTTCGAACTCGTGACCTCAACCTTGGCAAGGTTGCGCTCTACCAACTGAGCTAGTGTCGCATCTCTTAACGGCCTGAATGTCATTAAAAATGACCTTCAAACTGCTTTAGATTTGGTTGCGGGAGCCGGATTTGAACCGACGACCTTCGGGTTATGAGCCCGACGAGCTACCAAGCTGCTCCATCCCGCGTCCGTATTTCACCGTTAGGTACGATGAAGACCTTCAAACTGGAGCGACACACGAGGTTCGAACTCGTGACCTCAACCTTGGCAAGGTTGCGCTCTACCAACTGAGCTAGTGTCGCATCAACAACGTTTCCGTCGTTCAGGGCTGCGAATTATAAGAGCATTTTTTTGTGATGCAAGTCCTTCGTTCAAAAAAACTTTATTTTTTTACTGACCGACGAAAAAGCAAGCAAAACGTTCACGAAATACAACAATTTGGATCGCAGCCTTAACAGTTAGATCTTAAAGATCGTTTCGCGGTAGTACTTTAGCTCAGCAATCGACTCACGGATGTCGTCTAACGCTAAGTGTGTACCTTGCTTAGAGAAGCCATTTAACACTTCAGGTTGCCAGCGACGAGTTAACTCTTTAAGCGTACTCACGTCTAGGTAACGATAATGGAAATATTCTTCGAGCTCTGGCATGTGTTTGTACAAGAAACGGCGATCTTGACCAATACTGTTACCACAAATTGGTGAGACACCCTTTGGAACCCATTTTTCTAGGAATTCGATGGTTTGTACAACAGCATCTTGTTCTGAAATATCACTATTACGGACGCGCTCAACCAAGCCGCTTGATGTGTGCGTATTGGTACACCAGTCATCCATCTTAGCCAGCTCTTCTTCTGGTTGATGAACAGCGAGTACCGGCCCTTCAGCCAAAATGTTCAGCTCGCTATCGGTAACGATAGAAGCAATTTCAATGATTTTATGCGTTTCAGGATCAAGGCCCGTCATCTCTAAATCAACCCAAATTAGGTTTTGATCGCTAAAGGACATGGTTACGCCGCCTATTTGTTTATCGATAAAAGAGGTACTATACCTGAAAATACTTGAAACACGATACTCACTCGCTTGAACCCTTTGTTGGTTCAATCACTTGAGCGAACTCACACTAAGTACAGAATTGTGGCAAAAAAGAAAAAGTTAACCAAAGGTCAGGTGCGACGCGTACGCAGCAACCAACAAAAGCGCCTAAAAAAGCAAGAAGACTCAATCCAATGGGATGAGCACATGCTTGGCGCAAGTAAGCAAGGCTTGGTCATTACTCGCTTCGGCCAACATGCTGACATCGAAGATCTTGAGACGGGTGAAGTTCAACGTTGCAACCTTCGTCGCGGCATTGAATCCCTAGTATCGGGTGACCGCGTGTTGTGGCGTGAAGGTTTAGAATCCATGGCTGGTATCTCAGGTGTTGTAGAAGCAGTAGAACCTCGTACATCGGTACTTACTCGTCCAGATTACTACGATGGCTTAAAACCTGTGGCCGCAAATATTGACCAAATGATCATTGTGTCTTCGGTTCTACCGGAACTGTCATTGAACATTATTGACCGCTACTTGGTTGCTTCAGAGACACTTAACATTGCGCCATTGCTGGTTCTGAACAAAATCGATCTGTTGTCAGACGAAGAGCGTGCAACTTATGAAAGTTGGTTGGAAAAATACCAACGCATTGGTTACAAAGTTCTATTTGTGAGCAAGAAATCGGGTGAAGGCATTAATGAACTTGAAACCTTGCTAGGCGACCGAATCAATATCTTCGTTGGCCAATCAGGTGTTGGTAAATCCAGCCTTGTGAATGCTCTAATGCCAGAGCTTGAGCAAGAAGTGGAAGAAGGCGAAGTCTCTGAGAACTCTGGGCTCGGTCAACATACAACGACCGCGGCACGTCTATACCATATTCCCACGGGCGGTGAACTCATTGACTCTCCTGGGGTTCGTGAATTTGGCCTTTGGCACTTAGAAGCGGAAGAGGTCACCAAAGCATTTGTTGAATTCCGCCCTTATCTTGGTGGCTGTAAGTTCCGTGACTGTAAGCACAACGACGATCCAGGCTGCATACTGCGTGAAGCTGTAGAGAAAGGTGATGTGAGCAAAGTTCGCTTTGAAAACTACCATCGCATCCTAGAAAGCATGGGCGAAAACAAAGCCAACCGTCAGTACTCACGCAGCAAGAAAGCGGATCTGTAACTGAGTTAGGACTGCAACTGTGTAAGAAAACATCACCTAATACTGACAAGCAGATGAAATTTCAGTAACATCACGCGCCCTAAAGCGAGAATCTAACAGAAGTATCGGAATTAAAGATGGACAAGATTAAAGTTGGACTGCAGTACTGGATCCCACAACACGGCCTAACGCGTCTAGTGGGTAAACTGGCTTCAGCTAAAGCTGGCGGTCTAACAACAGCAATCATTCGTTGGTTTATCAAACAATACAATGTGAACATGGATGAGGCGAAACACTCCGATCCAAAACACTTCAAAACGTTCAACGAGTTCTTTGTACGTGAGCTAAAAGAAGGCGCACGTCCAATCGCAGAAGGTGAAGCGGTGATCACTCACCCAGCGGATGCTTGTGTTAGCCAGTTTGGCCCAATTGAAGACGGCCAACTGATTCAAGCAAAAGGTCATAACTTCTCAGCTCAAGAACTGCTTGGCGGTGATGAGACACTAGCGGAAGAGTTCCAAGATGGTACTTTTGCAACGCTATACCTCTCACCTCGTGATTACCACCGTGTACACATGCCATGTGACGGCACGCTGCGTCAGATGATTTATGTACCTGGCGACCTGTTCTCGGTAAACCCACTAACGGCAGAAAACGTACCAAACCTATTCGCACGTAACGAGCGCGTAGTGTGTATCTTCGATACTACGTTTGGTCCAATGGCACAAGTACTGGTTGGTGCAACCATCGTAGGCAGCATTGAGCAAGTATGGGCTGGCACTGTTACGCCACCACGCGGTAATACTGTTTACAAATGGGATTACCCTGCAGAAGGTAACAAAGCCGTTATCTTGAAAAAAGGTGAAGAAATGGGCCGCTTCAAGCTTGGCTCAACGGTTATCAACCTATTCGCTAAAGATGCCATCACATTCGATGAGAGCATGGAAAACGGTAAACCAACAGTAATGGGTACACCTTACGCGCACCAGCAGTAAGGCTTCCGTACAAAATGATTTTAAAGGCCTCCGCTCGCGGCTGTCTCTTATACACAAATCCCCAAGCTTGTAGCTTGGGGATTTTTTTTGAACTCTTTCAAGTGTGTGTGATCTGATCACTTAGTAATCCTTACTGAAACACTAAGATGACACACTCAGACGCTAA
>NZ_LNRD01000025.1:0-53068 GCF_001557775.1 Vibrio sp. MOR3
AAGACTTGATTGGTCACTCAGTTCATTGAAACCTAATTTGAAACCGCTCTTTATTAAGAGAAATTTCTAATTGGATTATCATCAACGAGTGCCCACACAGATTGATAGGTCTATATTTTTAAAGAGCGATTCTTCTTTGTGACTCACATCACTTCGGAAGAGGCGGCCATTCTAGCGAGATAATTGAGAGTGTCAAACACTTTTTCAAATTATTTCGCTTTTCTTTCTGACCTTATCGACGTTGCTTGAACCCTTGTGAGCGCTTGCCCTGTCGATGAGGTGGCATTATAGAGATCGCGCTCACGTTGGCAAGTGTTATTTTGCAAAAATTGCAAAAATAATGGTTAAACGTCGACTTTTCATTCAAAGGCTTATTTATCCAACTTTACCCCAAAGAGTTAAACAACTTATCCACAGAGTTATCCTTTTTTGCCCATTTTTACTTACTGTAAATAAAGAAAGCTGCTTTACAGCAGCTTTCTTTATTTTGCCGATACGTGTGTTTCGGCGTCTAAATGACTAGATGCCAGAACCATCTTGTTCTGCGCCCTCATCTTCATGAAGACCACACTCTCGTTTTAAACCGAAGAAGCGGGTTTCTTCTTCTGACATGCCTGGTTCCCACTTCCTTGTTGTATGAGTATCACCTACCGAAAGATATCCTTGGTCCCATAAAGGGTGATAACTTAAACCATGTTCTTTTAGGTAGTAATGCACATCTTTATTCGTCCAGTCGATCACTGGTAAGAATTTAAATACACCATTTTGAATCGACAAGATTGGTAGACCTGCACGAGATTGGCTTTGCTCTCGACGCAATCCTGAAAACCAAGTACCGACATTTTGCTCACGCAGAGCCCGTCGCATTGGTTCTACTTTGTTTATCTTGTTGTACTTTTCAATTCCCTCTATACCTTGTTCCCAAAGTTTTCCGTAACGTGCTTCTTGCCAATGGGCGCTTTCTTTTGCTCGGTATACTTTAAGGTTGAGGCTCAGTTGCGCTTTCAACTGGTCAATAAATTGATAAGTCTCCGCAAATAGATATCCAGTGTCCGTTAGGATGATTGGAATGTCCGGCTTTTGTTGTGTCACAAGATGGAGCATCACTGCTGCTTGGATACCGAAACTGGATGAGACTGCGAACTCCCCTTCCAAATTCTCCAATGCCCACTTTACTCTCTCTTGTGCCGAAAGCTGTTCGAGCTCGACATTGATTTGAGCAAGACGGAGGATTTGCTCCGTCTTAGTTAATGTCAGTAACTCTGCTAGCTCCGTGTTGGACGCTACAGAATCAAGCATGGAAATCCCTCTTTGATATAAACACTTCTTGGATAATGCCAGCTCGAATCGTGAAATCGCCAAATGCTTCGCCTTCTTCACGTTCGGCAGCCCAACGAGCCACCAGCTGATCAATCTCTTCTAAGATTTGCTTATCCGTAATGTTCTCTTTATACATCTTCGGTACTCGAGTACCGCCGCGGTTACCACCTAGGTATAAGTTGTATCGACCCGGAGCTTTACCAACTAAGCCGATTTCTGCCAACATTGCTCGGCCACAGCCATTTGGACACCCTGTTACACGAAGAATGATATTGTCTTCTTCCGATAGACCATGCTTTTCTAGAATATCTTCAACATCAGTAACAAACTGAGGAAGATATCGTTCAGCCTCAGCCATCGCGAGCGGACAAGTAGGAAATGCGACACACGCCATCGAGTTCTTACGCTGCTCACTCACACCATCATTCATTAAGCCATGTTCACGAGCAATCTTCTCGATCTTCGATTTTTGGCTTTTTGGTACACCAGCAACAATCAAATTTTGGTTTGCCGTCATGCGGAAATCGCCTTTGTGGATTTTGGCAATTTCAGCAACACCTGTCTTAAGTGGTTTACCCGGGAAATCCAACAGACGACCGTTTTCGATGAAGAGTGCTAGGTGATGCTTACCATCAATCCCTTCAACCCAACCAATACGGTCACCACGTTCTGTGAATTCATAAGGGCGACTTTGCTCAAACTTAACACCAGTACGCTTTTCTACTTCTGCTTTAAAGACATCACTTCCGACACGATCTAATGTGTACTTCGTTTTTGCATTCTTACGGTTCGAACGGTTACCCCAATCACGTTGCGTCGTTACTACAGCAGCCGCAACATCAAGCGTTTTCTCTAATGGGATAAAACCAAAGTCATCCGCTCTGCGTGGATAAGTTGATGTATCGCCATGCGTCATCGCGAGACCACCACCAACGAGCACGTTAAAACCAACCAGCTTGCCGTTATCTGCAATCGCTACGAAGTTAAGATCGTTAGCGTGTACGTCTACGTCATTTTGCGGTGGGATAACCACTGTGGTTTTAAACTTACGTGGTAGATAGTTCTTACCTAGAATCGGTTCGTCTTCTTCCGTGCTTTCTACTTTTTCACCGTCTAACCAAATCTCTGCGTAAGCGCGTGTCTTCGGTAATAGATGTTCACTGATCTTCTTCGCCCACTCGTAAGCCTCTTGGTGTAGCTCCGACTCCACTGGATTAGTGGTACACAACACGTTACGGTTAACATCACCCGCGGTGGCAATCGAATCAATACCAATGCTGTTGAGCGTTTGGTGCATCAACTTGATATTTGGTTTTAGCACGCCGTGGAACTGAAACGTTTGACGAGTCGTAAGACGAATACTTCCATATAAAGAGTGCTCAGTTGCAAACTTGTCGATCGCTAGCCATTGCTTTGGCGTAATGATGCCGCCCGGCATACGTGCACGAAGCATGACATTGTGCAACGGCTCCAACTTTTGCTTAGCACGCTCATTACGGATATCGCGATCATCTTGCTGGTACATTCCGTGGAAACGAATCAACTGGAAGTTATCTGCAGTAAAACCACCGGTAATGCGGTCTTGTAGATCTTGTTCAATCGTTCCACGTAGTAAGTTACTTTCTCTTTTAAGGCGCTCGTTATCCGAGAGTGGACCAAGTACCTCACCTAATACTTCTTGGCTGTTTGATTGTTCATTCGCGCTCATTAGTACACATCCCTTTGGTAACGTTTCGCTTTACGTAGATCGTTGATAAATGCTTCTGCTTCTTCACGAGATAGCTTGCCTTGTTGCTCAGCTACAAATACCAGCGCATCGTGAACATCTTTTGCCATACGAGTGGCATCACCACATACATAGATGTAGGCACCATCTTGAATCCATTGCCACACTTGTTCAGCGTTTTCTAGGATGCGATGTTGAACATAAACCTTCTCTGCTTGGTCGCGACTAAACGCAACATCAAGGCGAGTCAGCAAACCTGACTTGAGGTACTTCTGCCATTCAACTTGGTAAAGGAAATCTTGAGTAAAGGTACGGTCACCAAAAAACAACCAGTTCTTGCCTTCCGCGTCACGGTTATCACGCTCTTGAATAAAACTACGGAAAGGCGCAATACCGGTACCAGGGCCAACCATGATGATTGCTGTGTTGTCATCTTGTGGCAGTTTGAAGTTATTGTTGTGCTCAACAAACACTTTCACTTCACCACCTTCTTCCAGACGTTGAGCGAGGAAACCTGATGCTCCGCCATAGCGCTTCTCATCACCTTTATCGTATTCAACTAATCCTACGGTTAGGTGAACCTCTTCATCAACTTCGGTTTGGCTTGAAGCGATAGAATATAGACGAGGTGTCAATCGACGAAGTAAACCAACCAACTCTTCTGCACTTAGCTTGGTCTTCTTCTCCGCAAGCACATCTACGACTTGAGTGTTTGCTGCGTACTCACGAAGTTTGTCTTTATCTTCCACTAGCTTTTGTAGTTTCTTACTACCAGATAGCTCTGCAAATTTGGTGACAAACTGAGGGTTTGATGCGGTGATTTCATATTTGCTAACCAATGCACTATGAATAGAAAGGCTTTCACCATCCACTTCTACACTTTCTACACCGGATAGACCAGCCTTAGCTAAGATGGCATTGGCTAATTCTGAACTATTATCGAACCACACACCTAAAGCATCGCCGGCTTGATAAGTTAAACCTGAGTCTTCGAGGTCAATCTCTACGTGGCGAACATCTTTGCCCGAATCACGACCCGTGATTTTCTGGCTAGTCAGTAACGTTGCGGTATATGGGTTTTGCTTGTTATAAGCAGAGTGACCAGGAGCGGCTTGACCAACAGGAAGTTGAACCACTTCCGCTTCGTTACCAGAAGAAAGCGCTTCTTTTACTTGCTCAAGCGCTTGTTTACGCCACTCTGCGGCCGGCGCTTCGTAATCCACATCACAATCAATGCGATCGATGAAGGCAGTTGCACCTAGCTTAGATAAGTAAGTATCGAAGTCTTTACCCGTTTGGCAGAAAAATTCGTAGCTAGAATCACCAAGAGCGATCACCGCATATTGCAGGTTTGGTAGCTTAGGCGCTTTCTTTGATTGAAGGAATTCATGCAGCTCAATGGCATTATCTGGCGCTTCACCCTCTCCATTAGTGGACGCAACGATGATTACATGCGTCTCTTTAGCAAGATTTTTGCCTTTGTAATCACTAGCATCAAATAGCTCTACAACAATGCCTTCTGCTTTGGCTTCTTGCTCTAGTGCTTCAGCAACACCTTTCGCATTGCCGGTTTGAGAAGCAAAAATGATGCTTAGCTTGCCTGCTGGTTTTGCAGCGACAGAAGCAGCAGCCTGTGCTATTGGGCCTGCAGCTGCTGAACTTGGTTGGTTTTGCGCTAAACCCCAAAAATAACCACTGACCCAAGCGAGTTGTTGTGAAGATAACTCAGAGACAGTTTGCTGGAGTGAACTAAATTGCTGGTCATTCAGAGGGCTTGCGATTGGTGGTTTTCCACCTTGCCCATTATTTTCTTCCGACACATTCTTGTAAGACTCATTCTTTTGAAAAGACATTGTCACGACATCCCTATTCATTGCGTGACGATAGATTAACCACTCTCCCTAATAACAAGAAAGAATAGATGTGAATGTTTTATAACTTTTTGGAAGTAAGAAAATCAAAGTTAGGGTCAACGATCTTCAATCCGAACTTGTTGAAAGCCGACTGCCATGGCCGATTTAGAGGCCGTATCGAGGTCATCATAGAGACATTCTTCCCCATGAGTATCGGTAAGACAGACAAAACCACCACGGGCATGCCTAAACTCAACAACCCAACCTCCTTCTTGTATTGAAGGTTCGATAATGGCTTCTACCAGCTGGTTATCACGAAATAGATGTCTCAATTCATTTATTGTCATCGCAATCCTTGCTCCAACTTTTATACATTGCTCCTAAATAAGCATGGTCGAAGTCTGAAAACTTGGGCGATTAATTCGATTGAATATAATGAAGTGATATAAAAAAACGCCGCTTATAAGGCGACGTTTTAAAGGAATAAGTTAATTATGTTTAGAAAGAGTATTGAGCACCAACAAAGAAGCCATCAGCAAAAATGAACTCTTTACCTAAGCTCGATAAGAACTCTTCTGACTCAAGGTCAATCACACGGTAGCCACCACGGAAGGTCAATTCAGATTCCTGGAAAGGGATACGGTACTGAACACCAGCCATTAGGTCGGTGCTCTTGATGCCTTTGCTATCGCCGAAGTTCATCTCACCAATCACATCGAAGTTGGTATTAGGTACGGTGATTTCTGCGTAGCCATACCAAGCCCAGATAAGTTCATCAAACTCTTCCGTACGGGCATTTGTACCCGCATCCACATACTTAGTGTCACTCAAATTACTAAAGGTCAGACCCGCATCGAAATGCAGTAAGTCATGTTCAAGAATTTGGTAGTAAAGAGTGAGATCTAATTTGTCGAAACCCATGTAATCTGCATCAACGTTAGAATAACGAAGGCGAGCATTTGGCACGTATTTTATGTCGTGCTCAACCGCAGCATAGAAAGAACCAGTTGTATTGCTATCTCTTCTTACTTCATTAACTTTAGTATCTGCCACCCAAACTTCTGCACCTACAGTGGTAGTAAAAGAAGAAGCTTCTTCATTTGCAAAACAAGGATAAGACGCTGCCAACGATAGTGTCGTTAAAGCGATGGTCGCTTTATATGTCATGTAATTTTTACTCCGAGATAGCTGATTTCAACATTAAGGGGCATGTGAGAAATATTATCATACTCTCACTGCCCTCTATCAACTAAATCTCTACAATCCGTTACTTATAGCGCGGCTGGGCAACGAAGTTTTTGAAAAACCATATACCAAGTGCTATCACAATTAACCAGGGCAATAGTTTTAGCACAGCTCCAACCATGCCCAATAAGAACATCACCACCAATGCAATGCCAGTCGCAGCAAATACAGTCACCATCGTAATACCAGTCACGAGCAAAGTTGCCGCAAATACTAAAATAAAGATCAGCTCCAACATAATCACTTCTCCTTTGTTTTAGTTTTACTAGAGCAGGTTCTGTACCAACTTATTAAAACAAGAATAAAACCATGATCTATAAGTAAAAATAAAGCCAGAGACATTTCTGCACTCTGGCTTTTCTATTTGTGAGTTGGTAATTTTCACCAACCACTGGTGAAATTTACACGTTCAATTCTTTTGGAATCTTCGCCAGTGCATCTTGCAACACCTCTAAACCAGAACCTGGCTTGTGTGCATTCTCACTGATGTGGCGACGCCATTGACGAGCACCAGGCATACTTTGAAATAAGCCCAACATATGACGAGTGATATGGCCAATGTAAGCACCCTTTGCAAGTTGTGCTTCGATATATGGGTACATCTCTTCAACGATCTCACTGCGCTTCTTCACTGGTGCGGTTGAACCAAACAATTCTTGGTCAACAGATGCTAGCAAGTAGGGGCTTTGATAAGCTTCACGACCAATCATCACACCATCTAAATGTTGTAGATGCTCTTTCGCTTCTTCTAATGACTTTACGCCACCGTTCACAGCGATAGTCAGGTGAGAGAAATCCTTCTTCAACTGGTAAGCGCGTGGGTAATCCAACGGTGGAATCTCACGGTTTTCTTTCGGGCTTAAACCACTTAACCATGCTTTACGCGCATGAATAGTAAATTGTTCACAGCCACCTTTCTCCGACACAATCGATACGAAGTCAGTTAAAAACTCATAAGAATCTTGGTCGTCAATGCCAATACGCGTCTTTACCGTAACAGGAATATCAACCACATCTTTCATCGATGCGATACAGTCAGCGACCAACTGTGGCTCGGCCATTAAGCACGCGCCGAAACGGCCATTTTGAACACGATCAGATGGGCAACCCACGTTTAGGTTAATCTCATCATAGCCACGCTCTTGGGCTAACTTAGCGCACGTTGCCAAATCAGCTGGGTTTGAACCGCCAAGTTGAAGGGCTAACGGGTGCTCTTCTTCGTTATAAGCTAGGAAATCTCCTTTTCCATGAATGATCGCACCTGTTGTTACCATTTCGGTGTACAGCAGGGTTTCTTTGGTCATTAAGCGATGGAAGTAGCGACAATGACGATCCGTCCAATCCAACATTGGTGCTACAGAGAGCCTGCAAGAATGAGTCATGATATAAACACCCGTTTTTACGTTGCCAAGGTAGAGCGCGGCGTTGCGCCCCAAAAATTAAGTCGGGTATTGTATACCCACCGTGCAATGGATGCGAGCGCTGTGAATCGCCGCCCCAACACCCTATTTCGGCATTGGTATCTCGTTCTGTGATATCCGTTGCTCACTCTACTCTTCATCGACTTGCTTTAGTTCATGATTTTCGGTCTGATAGTAGGTAAAATGCAGTATTTCTAAACGAACTTCGTATAGAAATGGTTTATCATAAAGCACGTCCGATAGTTATGGTGAAAGATTTGGACCCAACAATCCTTGAACAAATTGAACAAATCTGCGCTGAGCGCGGAGTAAGATTGACGCCGCAGCGCCGACGCGTTTTTGAGCTAATTTGTTCTAATCGCCGCGCCTCTAGTGCGTATGAGCTATTGGAGCAACTGAAAGAGAGTGAGCCTCAGGCTAAGCCACCGACTGTTTATCGAGCATTAGATTTTCTTCTAGAACAAGGCTTTATTCATCGAGTGGAATCAACGAACAGTTTTATTACTTGTTGTTCGTTCAATACTCAACAGCATTTTTTCCAACTGTTAATTTGCGATAAATGTGGCGATGTCGTTGAACTCGAAGACGAGACGCTGATATCCTTATTAGCCAATAACGCCGAGAAACATGGATTCAAGCTAACGAATCAAGTTATCGAAACCCATGGCGAATGCCAGGCGTGTTCCTCGGAGACGAAAGAAGAAAGATAGAAGAACGTTATGCGCGCTGAATTTGTAAACCCGTTTTTAGCTTCTTTAATGAATGTTCTAAAAACTATGGCTTCGCTAGAACTGAAGCCACAAAAACCGCGAATCAAGAAAGATGAGATCGCACGAGGTGACGTTTCTGGTCTTATTGGTATGGTTGGCCCACAAACTCGTGGTTCAATGTCGATTACCTTTGATGAAGCGTTAGCACTAGAAATCATGCAAAACATGCTTGGAGAACGTCCAAACGGACTGAACGAGGAAGTGACTGACATGGTTGGTGAGATCACTAACATGGTGACTGGTGGTGCGAAACGTATTCTAGCGGAAAGTGGGTTCGACTTTGATATGGCAACGCCAGTTGTGGTATCAGGTAGAGGCCATACCATTCGCCACAAGTGTGAAGGCTCAATCATCATCATGCCTTTCTCTTCACAGTGGGGAAATGCCTTCATCGAGATTTGCTTCGAATAATAGAGAATAAATAAGTTGGTAAATGCCAACCTATTTGTTTCTGTCTCAGACAATAAAAAAGGTCAGCACTTGCTGACCTTTTCTTTTTCTATCTATTCAAACATTAAGCTTTAAAAGCTTTGAATGCGTTGATTAGACCGTTTGTAGAGCTGTCGTGTGAACTGATTTCAGAACCGTCAGCTAGCTCAGGTAGGATTTGGTTTGCTAGTTGTTTACCTAGCTCAACACCCCATTGGTCGAAGCTGAAGATATTCCAGATAACGCCTTGAACGAAGATTTTGTGCTCGTACATTGCGATCAGGTTACCTAGCGTGCGAGGTGTGATTTGCTTAACTAGGATAGAGTTCGTTGGGCGGTTACCTTCAAATACTTTGAACGGTACTAGAGACGCCATTTCTTCTTCACTCTTACCTGCTTTCGCAAATTCTGCTTGCACTGTTTCTGCAGGCTTACCAAATGCCAAAGCTTCTGTTTGTGCAAAGAAGTTAGACATCAGTTTTTGGTGGTGATCACTTGCAGGGTTGTGGCTGATTGCTGGAGCAATGAAGTCACATGGGATCAGTTTAGTACCTTGGTGAATCAGCTGGTAGAACGCGTGCTGACCATTTGTGCCTGGTTCACCCCAAATGATTGGACCAGTTTGGTAAGTCACTGCGTTACCTTCACGGTCAACGTACTTACCGTTAGATTCCATGTTACCTTGCTGGAAGTACGCCGCGAAACGGTGCATGTACTGGTCGTAAGGTAGGATTGCTTCAGACTCAGCGCCGTGGAAGTTGTTGTACCAAATACCGATCAAAGCAAGAATCACAGGGATGTTGCTTTCTAGATCTGTCGACACGAAGTGGTTATCCATCTCGTGAGCACCGTCTAGAAGCTCGATAAAGTTGTCGTAACCTACAGCCAATGCAATTGAAAGACCGATTGCTGACCATAGTGAGTAACGACCACCAACCCAGTCCCAGAACTCAAACATGTTGTCTGTGTCGATACCAAATTCAGATACCGCAGGAGCGTTAGTAGAAAGCGCTGCGAAGTGCTTAGCAACGTGTGCTTGATCGCCAGCAGTTTCTAGGAACCAATCACGAGCAGAGTGCGCGTTTGTCATGGTTTCTTGAGTCGTGAATGTCTTAGACGCGATCAAGAATAGTGTTGTCTCTGGATCGACTTTCTTCAGAGTTTCAACGATGTGAGTACCATCAACGTTAGAAACGAAGTGCAGGTTTAGGTGGTTTTTGTATGGTGCTAGTGCTTCAGTCACCATGTAAGGACCAAGGTCAGAACCACCGATACCGATGTTTACGATGTCTGTGATTGCTTTACCTGTGTAACCTTTCCACTCACCGCCAATTACGCGATCAGTGAATGATTTAATTTTCTCAAGAACTGCGTTTACCGCAGGCATCACGTCTTCGCCGCCAACCATTACTGGCTTGTTAGAACGGTTACGCAATGCAGTGTGAAGAACAGCGCGATCTTCTGTTTTGTTGATCGCTTCACCACTGAACATCGCTTCAATTGCTGACTTAAGCTCAGTCTCGTTAGCAAGAGCGAAAAGGTGCTTCAGAGTGTCCTCGTTGATTAGGTTCTTTGAGTAATCGACTAGGATGTCTGCGCCGAAGCGTGCAGAGTATTTGTCGAAACGCGCCGCGTCTTGAGTAAATAGCTCTTTCAGATCCATATCTTGTGCAGATTCGAAATGCGCAGTTAGCGCTTTCCAAGCTTGTGTTTGCGTTGGGTTGATATTTTTCAACATGGTCTTTATCCCGATGTTACAGTAGGTTCCATTCCTTACAGTCTAGCGAAAACTGTGGAATCCCCGATTTAGCAAAAAGAATATAAATTAGATGTTTGGGCGAATTGCCACAAAACAAGGCTTTGTAATTTTTTTTCAATCATCAATTATGACCGAGTGCCTTTACACTCACATTGAGTTAGGTCACGTTCCCTGTTTCGAATTTGAACAATTCATTTAAGATGTCGGGAATCATATCATCTACTCATGATAGGCTCTAATTGGATTAGGATAGACGCCAAATCGAATTTTTCCAAAGGAACGCATATGTGGGCACAAAAAACACTGCAATTAAAAGCGCGTAGCCGTGGCTTTCATCTCATCACTGATGAAATTGAACAACAATTACCACAAATCCAATCGCTTTCAGTAGGTTTGTTACACCTGTTTATTCAACACACTTCGGCCAGTTTGACCTTGAATGAAAATGCCGACCCAACAGTACGCATGGATATGGAAGCCCACTTCAACAAATTTGTTCCTGAGCGTGCCCCGTACTACCAACACACTTATGAAGGTGATGATGATATGCCAGCCCATATTAAAGCGTCTTTACTTGGCAGTAGTGTGACAATTCCCATCCAAAACGGTCAATTAGCGTTAGGAACATGGCAGGGTATTTACTTGGGTGAGCACCGCGATTATGGCGGAAGCCGTCGTGTCATCGCAACCATCAACGGTGAATAGTTCAGATAAAACAAAGGCTAACCAACTGGTTAGCCTTTGTTTTATCTCAATTTAGAAGGGCTGATTGATCATTACTCGGAAGGTGCCTTCATCAGCACCTTTGGCCATTTCAGCACGAACAACAATACCCTCGACTTGGAAGCGCACTGCACCACCGATGTTCCACTTCATGTCTTCATGTAATGTTTTAAGATTGTATTCATCTGCAACTCTACCCACTTCGACAAAAGCTACCCACTGCCACCATGGTAAGTCGTAGTAGTTAATCAATGGAATATCATCGAGCGGTTGCCAATCTGGCAATACACGATACTCAGCAGAGTAGTGAATCGCGCTGCGTCCATGGTAACGACCAGCTGTATAACCACGTAGACGATACAAACCGCCTAAACGAACTTGTTCTTGTTCTGGTGGACGACTACACACTGCACCATCACATTGCTCCCACGTTGGCGTATCTGCAGTGAAAAAATCAAAGGCGAGCACTTGTTGATCGAACCAATCCCCTAACGGCCCCAATGAATAATATTGGCTGTTTTGAAATTCCCACTTTAACCACAGATCCTCTGATTGCAAACTGTCCGCGCCAGTGGTTAGGTCGAAAGAGGTATGAGAGCCACGCGTCGTGTTACGTACACTGTCTCGGTTATCCCAATCAAAGGTCAGAGTAAAGCCCGTCGCTTCTTCCTTTTTATCATTGTAGATATCCAACTCTCGAGACGAGTAAAAAGGCGTGAAGATGATGGAGCTCACTCCCGAGTCAATTGGAGAAGCAAAGCTAACATCTCGAACTGGTTGGAATGCGCCAAGTAACCCATGTTCACGGACATTCCCCCAAGGCAGTAAGTACTTGAATTCAAGCTTATAGTTATCTTCGTCTCCATTAGTCACGGTTTTCTCTTCCGTTGAAGAGTCATTCGAGCCTTGGTTGCCTAAGTAGTACGGATTATCGTTAAAACGTGCTTGGTACATCTGCGTACTGAACAACAGGTTTGAAGATAGAGCGTAATTGAAGGCAGAAAGAAAACCGACATAGCTATCTTTCTCAGAGTAAAGTCCCATTCCGAATAAAGCCGCTTGAGGCTGACCGACACCTTTCGCAACCCCGGCTAAACCGACGGTGCTACCCATGGTATCCGTACTGAAATAGAAAGGAACAAATGCTGAATCTTTCTCTTTCGCAAGCGTCTGTGGAGATAAAAAAAGGCTGGCAGAGAATGCCAGCACTGAAAATAATATTTTCTTCATGGGTTACTTCGAATATTCCATTTCGACACGAGAAGTCAGTTTAGTCACTAACTCATAAGCAATGGTGCCAATGTGGCTTGCCACCTCTTCTGCAGGGAGTTCTTTCCCCCACAGTATTGCTTCATCACTGACCTTATCTGTCGCATCAGGGCCGAGATCAACAGTCAACATGTCCATTGAGACTCGACCGGCAATAGGCACTTTGCGACCATTGACCAAAACGGGTGTGCCATTCGGGGCAGTTCGTGGGTAACCATCGCCATAGCCAACCGCAATGACCCCTACTTTGGTATCACGCTCGCTGGTCCACATACCACCATAGCCAACACTTTCGCCTTTCTTCACCTCACGAACTGCGATCAAGTGCGATTTTAGTGTCATGACCGGTTGATAGCCAAGTTCTTGCGCCGTTTTATCATTGAATGGTGAAACACCGTACATGATGATCCCCGGACGAACCCAATCCAATTGACTTTGTGGCCAAGCAAGTAGACCAGCTGAAGCTGCAAGAGAGCGCTCTCCCTGACAACCAGCAGTCAAAGACATAAAACGTTCAATCTGCTCAGGAGTGATGTTGCTGTCTAGCTCATCTGCACAACCGAAATGACTCATGTAACGGAGTGGTTTCGCTACGTTTGAACACTCTTTTAAGCGTGAAACGAATTCGTCGTATTGCTCTGGACGAACCCCCAAGCGATGCATACCGCTGTCGATTTTAAGCCAAACGACCACAGGGGTTTCCAGCTCTGCTTGCTCCAGAGCAACAAGCTGTTCTTCACAGTGCACAACCGTTTGAATGTTGTTGGTCACTAAAATAGGTAAGTCACCTGGTGAGTAAAAACCTTCTAGCAGCAGAATGGGTTTTACCACACCACAAGCGCGTAATTGCAGCGCTTCTTCAATTCGTGCAACACCAAAGGCATCGGCGTGTGTCGCATGCTTCGCGACATGACGTAGACCATGGCCGTAGCCATTGGCTTTGACCACCGCCATCACTTTGCTGTCTGGTGCTTGCTCTTTTACACGTTGCAGGTTGTATTGCAACGCAGACAAGTCAATGCATGCCATCGCGGCTTTCTTGTAACTCATTGCATTACTCATCATCAATATCAAATGCTGGACCCGCGTAATTATCAAAGCGCGAGTGTTGTCCTTGGAAGGTCAAGCGTACTGAACCGATAGGACCATTACGTTGTTTACCCAAGATAATTTCTGCGGTGCCTTTATATGGGCTATCTGGGTGATAAACCTCATCACGGTAGATGAACATAATCAAGTCTGCATCCTGCTCGATAGAGCCTGATTCACGCAAGTCCGAGTTAACTGGGCGTTTATCAGAACGTTGCTCTAGGGAACGGTTAAGCTGCGATAGTGCGACAACTGGCACGTTCAGCTCTTTTGCTAATGCTTTAAGTGAACGTGAGATCTCTGCAATCTCAAGAGTACGGTTATCCGACATTGCTGGGACACGCATCAACTGAAGGTAGTCGACCATGATCATTGATAGACCACCATGTTCACGAGCGATACGACGTGCTCGCGAGCGAACTTCTGTTGGAGTTAGACCTGAGCTGTCATCAATGTACATGTTCTTCTTCTGCATCAGGATACCCATGGTAGAAGAAATACGCGCCCAATCTTCATCGTCTAGCTGACCAGTACGGATCTTGGTTTGGTCAACACGAGAAAGAGACGCAAGCATACGCATCATCAACTGTTCTGCTGGCATCTCTAGCGAGAAAATAAGCACCGGCTTTTCTTGCTGCATCGCGGCATTTTCACACAAGTTCATCGCAAAGGTCGTTTTACCCATCGATGGACGCGCAGCAACAATCACCAAGTCAGAGCCTTGTAGGCCAGCCGTTTTCTTGTTGAGATCAGTAAAACCAGTATCGACACCTGTCACACCATCTTGTGGTGTTTTGTACAGAATCTCGATACGTTCAAGTGTTTTTTCAAGAATGTTATCCACGTTTTGTGGGCCTTCATTCTCACTGGTACGAGCCTCTGCAATTGCAAAAACTTTACTCTCGGCTAGGTCAATTAAGTCTTCAGAGCTACGACCTTGAGGATCGTAACCTGCATCCGCAATCTCATTGGCTACACCAATTAAACCGCGCACAATCGCGCGTTCAGCAACGATATCGGCATAAGCATTAATATTCGCAGCACTTGGTGTGTTTTTGGCCAGATCGGCAAGGTAAGCAAAGCCACCCACATCTTCAAGCTGTTCATGACGCTCAAGATGTTCAGAAAGTGTGATTAAGTCGAGAGGCTTACCCGCTTCTAGTGTGGTTTTCACGCCTTCGAAAATAAGACGGTGTGGACGGCTATAGAAATCACTGCTGACAACACGCTCTGCAACGGTGTCCCAACGTTCATTGTCCAGTAAGAGACCACCAATCACTGATTGCTCGGCTTCCAGTGAGTGAGGTGGCACTTTGATTGCGTCTACCTGACTGTCTGAAGGTTTGCGATTTCTGTTTTCCGCCATGACTTTGCTCGATAACTACTAATGACCCAAGATTATAACCTTAAACCCAACCAAGATGCTTCCCCGATGCGACAATTACTTGTTAAGAATTCAACAAGTGAATGACTAACAATCTGCTTTTCATCGCAGTTAACTTTTGTGATTTAGTTAGAATCGATTTATCCGTAGTGAAACAGATAGTTCACTAAGTTTAGTCGTTCGAGAGGGAGCCTACACCTTGGTTCTTACGTTTAGGTCTAATAAAATTTAACCTACCATTGACCCAATAAAATATCTGTATCAGTATCATGCCCCTCCTTTTTTAATTACGTTCGAGGTATTTGTGTCCCGATACTGGTTACTTGGCTTTAGCTTACTTTGCACGGGAGCATCGTTCGCTGAAGAATCAGTACAGCCAGAGCAAGAAATTGAAGTGCCCGATCCTCTACTTACTGAGGTCGAGTTCGGCTATCAAGCTCACACAGGTAACACGGACTCTCGTTCCCTGAATGCTCGTCTGAGTGCTGAATATACTTCTGGCCGACACCGTTCAAACGGTGAATGGAAGTATTACAACCTTTATAAAGATGGTGAAGAAGACAAGCGTTCTTCGACCTACACCGCGCAAAGTGACTACAAGTTAGGCTCAAAGACTTATTTGTACGGCAGTTTTAAAGGGGTTGATTCGCGCTACAGTGCTTACTTTAAAGACTACACACTTTCTGGCGGTCTGGGTTACCAGTTCGCCTATACAGAGAATTTCACGCTAGAGGCGGAGATCGGCCCTGGCTTTCGTTATCAAGAACCAAACCTTGATGAGATAGACGATGACGATATCGTCTTTCCTGATATCGTTCGAGAAGGCATTTTCCGTGGGAATATCAATACCACGTGGCATGCTTTGGATAACTTAAGTTTTTCTGCCGACATTACCTTAGTAAGTGGTAAAAGCAACACGCGTGTCGATAGTGATCTCAGCGTGACTAACGACATCACTGAAGATATCGCCTTAAAGTTGGCACACTCGCGTCAATACCACGATAAAGTGCCAGAGGGGCTCAGTAAAGCAGACAGTGTATTCTCTGTAAACTTACTGTTCGCCTTCTAATTCTCACTTTTTTCTCTGAAAATCAGACATAAAAAAAGCACCTCAAAAGAGGTGCTTTTTAATATTTCGTCTTGGTACTGAATTACTCAGCAGCAACAACTTGTACGTTCGCAGTAGCGAAAACTTCAGAGTGAAGTTGAACGCTGATCTCGAACTCACCAGTGTTACGTAGAGCACCTTCAGGAAGGCGAACTTCGCTCTTAGCAACTTCAACGCCTGCAGCTGTGATAGCGTCAGCGATGTCACGAGTACCGATAGAACCGAACAGTTTACCTTCGTCACCAGCTTTAGAAGCGATAACAACTGCTTCTAGAGCGTTAACTTTCTCAGCACGTGCTTCAGCAGCAGTTAGTTGCTCAGCAACTTTAGCTTCTAGTTCAGCGCGACGAGCTTCGAACATTTCAACGTTGCCTTTAGTTGCCATAACTGCTTTACCTTGAGGGATAAGGAAGTTACGAGCGTAGCCAGACTTAACGTTTACTGTATCGCCAAGACCACCTAGGTTACCGATTTTATCAAGTAGAATAACTTGCATTGTTTAATCCTCTTTCTTAATAAAACGAACCGATTACTGATGCTTGTCAGTGTACGGTAGTAGAGCTAGGTAGCGAGAACGCTTGATAGCGCGAGCTAGTTGACGCTGGTACTTAGCGCTTGTACCAGTGATACGGCTAGGTACGATTTTACCAGCTTCAGTGATGTAGTTTTTAAGAGTTGCTACGTCTTTGTAATCAATCTCTTGTACGCCTTCTGCAGTGAAACGGCAGAATTTACGACGACGGAAGAAACGAGCCATGGGCTATCTCCTGATCTTAAATTTGAGTAATGTTGTCGGCGTGTAACACTAATTTCCCAACGCCATTTCGGCCGGTCTGATAAGCGACAAAACCGCCTACCTTAATGTTACTGCCTTGTACTAAATTCTGAGTTAATGCTTGTGACCCAAGCCCACTAACCACTACCGGCATTCGACAATATACTTGTCGAGGTAGATTAGCTTCGATAACGGTAGAGCAATGCTCTAGCCAAAATCGACAGTGTTCAATGCCACCAGGGCTTTTACTACGAATGGGCGGCTTGGCAATGGTGCCACTCAGCTCCATTCGATTGGTCATAAGAAATATTACTCAGCAGCTGCTTCTGGCTTAGCTTCAGCACGCTCTTCGCGACGAGGAGCACGCTCTGCACGCTCTTCTTTCTGCTTAAGCATGATAGATTGCTCAGTGATAGCCGCTTTAGTACGCATGATCATGTTACGTAGAACTGCATCGTTGAAACGGAAAGCAGTTTCTAGCTCATCGATTACAGCTTGGTCAGCTTCAACGTTCATTAGAACGTAGTGAGCTTTGTGAAGCTTGTTGATTGGGTAAGCCAGTTGACGACGGCCCCAGTCTTCTAGACGGTGGATTTTACCGCCAGCTTCAGTGATTGAACCAGTGTAACGCTCGATCATGCCAGCAACTTGCTCGCTTTGATCAGGGTGCACCATGAATACGATTTCGTAATGACGCATTGGTTGCTCCTTACGGATTATTAGCTTCCACGATTGGCTCGGTCGTCCAGAGGAAGCAAGGAACTAAAGAAAATTGACCGAGAATTAAGGAAGACGGATAGTACAGAAAGGAAGCAAAATAGGCAAGTGATTATTTGCGTCACTCAGACGATATTTTCTTCGCTCTAGCCCTAGATACGACAAAGGCTGCCAGCAAAGTGACAGCCTTGGAAGCTTAAGACTTCAATGCTTATTTTGCTTTTGCTAGCTCTTCACGCATTTGGTCGATCACTTGCTTGTAGTCTGGCTGACCGAAAATTGCAGAACCTGCGACAAACATGTCCGCGCCAGCTTCCGCAATTTCACGAATATTATCGACTTTCACACCACCATCAATTTCAAGGCGAATATCACGGCCAGACTCATCAATCATCTTACGTACAGCGCGCAATTTATCCAGCGTATGAGGGATGAATGATTGACCACCAAAGCCAGGGTTTACTGACATTAGAAGAATTAGGTCAACTTTATCCATGATGAATTCAAGGTGTGACAGCGGTGTAGCTGGGTTAAGTACTACACCAGCTTGACAGCCATGTTCTTTGATCAACTGCAATGTACGATCAACGTGCTCTGATGCTTCAACGTGGAAGGTAATCATCGATGCACCCGCCTTCGCGAAGTCTGGAATGATGCGGTCTACGGGTTTCACCATTAGGTGAACATCGATTGGAGCCGTGATGCCATAGTCACGAAGTGCTTTACAGATTGGCGCACCAAAAGTCAGGTTTGGTACGTAGTGGTTATCCATTACATCGAAATGCACCACATCCGCACCCGCTGCGAGTACTTTTTCCACGTCTTCACCGAGACGAGCAAAATCAGCCGATAAAATGGATGGAGCAATAAGAAAATCTTTCATACCTGACCTCAGTAGTGGCGAGCAAACAACAAATAATGTTGCGCGCAATTCTACCGAAGCCAGTGGGGAGATCCACTACTTAGACGTAATAGTGTGAGAATTATGAGGCAGAAGTATCCGAGTTCGGCGCATTAAAAAGAGCCAGTAACTCATCGACTTTGTTTCGGCCGCTGCCATTACGGCTAATAGTACGCTTAACTTTAACAACGCTCAGATCAGCACCATGATACAAGCGGCGCGTGAGTGTCGTATCGTGGTTAGAAATCAAAACAGGAATGCCGCGTTCAGTCGCTGCCCTCTCTGCGATGTCCGCCAATGCGGCTTGGTCATCAAGCGTAAAGCCATTTCCAGCGTAAGAGGTAAAGTTTGCTGTGTTCGATAGTGGGGCATAAGGTGGATCACAGTAAACCACACTGCCCTTACGTGCTCGACTGAATGTCTCAGGATAGCCTTCACAAACGAAAGTGGCTTTCTTCGCTTTTTCAGCAAAGAATTCCATTTCAGCTTCTGGAAAGTACGGCTTCTTGTATGAGCCAAAAGGCACGTTGAAGCCGCCTTTTTTGTTATAGCGACAAAGGCCATTAAAACCAAAACGGTTCATGTATAAGAAGGCCAGTGATCGATACATCACATCGTCTGTGTTGTTGAACTCAGCACGAATACTTAAATACGCTTCTTTACGATTGTTCTCAGCAACAAACCAGCGTTTCGCTTCTGAGATGTACTCTTCAGGACGCTCTTTCAGTAAGTTGTAGAGATTGATCAAATCAGGGTTGATGTCGGCCAATAGATATTGGTCATAATCAGTATTTAGAAATACTGAACCTGCACCAACAAAAGGTTCAACTAGCTTTCGAGCAGGTGGCAAATGACGTTGGATGTCTTCAACCAGACCGTATTTTCCTCCTGCCCACTTAAGAAAGGCTCGTTGCTTTTTCATCTACTGCTCTATCTATCGACCAAAAATTAAGGCTGCGGAATGTAA
Organism: Vibrio sp. MOR3; assembly: GCF_001557775.1. Classification (NCBI taxonomy): domain Bacteria; kingdom Pseudomonadati; phylum Pseudomonadota; class Gammaproteobacteria; order Vibrionales; family Vibrionaceae; genus Vibrio; species Vibrio sp. MOR3. The sequence continues at coordinate 19,457 of NZ_LNRD01000025.1, forward strand.
CATATTTTTCAACGAAGCTCAGGATTATTTCACGCGATCAATTTCACGATGCACCTGACCTAAAGATTTTGCCCAAGGACTCAACGATTTCAGTGATTCTGGCAAACTTTCCACCGCATCGCGTGCAAGTTGGATAGTCGGATAATCTTTATAGGTCACAATGTACCATTCCGTCCCGCTGCGCACGGTTGGGTAGATTCTCACTTGTTGGCTAAGTTGGTGTTCATCCAAAAAAGCTTGCACATCTTCCATTGACGTCATTGCGGCTAGCTGCAAGGTATACGCTCTTGGCGAAATCGCTTTGAGCTCTTTTCGCGCAAAAGAGAATTTTACGATCGGCTTGCTGGAAGGGCTCGGTTCTGTTGATGCAACCTGCTCTTTTTGAACCACATTAATCAATGACGAAGCAGCGCTAGTTTTCGCTTGAGGAACAGACTCTTCAACCACTTGTTTGATGTCATCTGTATTGGCTTCCTCTGGCTTTCCTTCCAACAGCGCATCCACGACGTCAGATTCAATCACAACGCGTTGCTGTTTATCTTCAGAGCCAACACTTGCCACTTCATCCGTTACCGCTGGAGGCAGTGAATCAGAATCGTCCGTTGCCTTAGTTAGATCCGCTTGCTCATTGGTATCATTTTGCGCGGTTGCAGAATCTGCACCACTGACTTTTGATTCTGGGGTCGTTAAGGTTGGAATGGCCGTTTGTTCAATACTACCAGTGATCAGCTGAGCTTTATCGTCAGCACTTGGTTGATTGAACATCCACCAGTACCCACCCGCTGCTAACAGTAATAGAACCAGCACCACCAATGCGATATTTAGTGGTGAGCCAACAATTGAGCGGATAATGATCCTTTTTTCCACTTTCATTTCTCCTAACGCCATGATGTCGCCCGGTACAGGGTCGACTTTTTTAAATGCATCTCGAACGCGCTTTTCGGATTCATCATCAACGTACCGAATCACCAAGGATTCAAAGAAACGACGCGCTTCCACTTCTGAGAGCATTTCTACATCAAGCTCTACTGGTTTGTGCTCTTGTCCGTAACTAATACGTGACAATAATGATTCCAATCGACCAGCTTGAGTGAATAACAAGATGTTTATTTTCCACTTCGGATTCACTTGCGCTGCAAGTACTAACGTCCAAAGCTCCGAAACTAACGTTTCACTGAGAAGATGTGCATCATCGACAACAATAGCGATGTCGCATGCCTCGTTACCCAAGATTCTTTCAAGACTGTCAACCAAGGTATCTTGTTGGTTAAATAAAGCATCCGAAACGATCTGGCTCAAGATGAGCATTCGACGTTGAACATCATCTTGATTGGCATGACAAAGTAGCAAACATTGATTTTTGTTACTTGCACCAAGCTCAAGATATCGTTGCGCTAACCAAGATTTGCCATATCCCGCATGGCCATTAATCGCGATAAGATTAGAGCCAAAGTTGGTTAACAATCCTAATCGATCCAATAACTCGGTTTGAGAATCCAATTCCAGAACGTGAGCAAAACTCATCTAATAACCTTAATAAACAACAAGAATGACGCCCGAAGACGTCATTACAAGGTTAAATATCGCGACCGAAGTCGATAGCTTGTTTGATCACATCTTGAGGAGTATCGGCAATGACTTCTGCACTACCAATCCCAGTAGGTAAAACTAAACGAAGCTGACCTGAAAGCACTTTTTTATCACGCATCATGTGCGTCATAAAATCATCAAAAGTCATGCTTTCTGGAGTGTGGACTGGCAATTTCGCACGACGCAGAATCGCAATAATGCGATCAAGCTGTTCTTGAGTGATAAGCCCACGAAGATGTGACGTTTTCGCAGCCATCACGGTGCCAGAAGAAACGGCTTCACCATGTAACCAATTGCCGTAACCTAGCTCAGCCTCAATAGCATGACCATAAGTATGACCCAAGTTGAGCAACGCTCGGATACCCGATTCTTTTTCGTCTTGAGCAACGACTTCCGCTTTAATTTCACAACAACGTGCAATCGCGTAAGTCAGTGCTTCTTCTTCAAGGGCATAGAGGCGATCGAGATTCTCTTCTAACCAATCGAAAAACGCACCGTCATAAATGATGCCGTACTTGATCACTTCAGCAATACCAGCGGCGAACTCACGCTCTGGCAGTGTAGATAAGCAATTGGTGTCAATGATGACCGCTTTAGGTTGGTAGAAAGCGCCAATCATGTTTTTGCCCAGCGGATGGTTAACCGCAGTTTTACCACCAACTGAAGAATCAACTTGAGACAACAAGGTGGTCGGGATTTGAATAAAATCCACCCCACGTTGATAACAAGCGGAAGCAAAACCAACTAAATCACCGATCACGCCACCGCCCAGTGCAATAATCATAACGTCACGTGCATAGCTTCCCTCTAGCAGGAAGTTCATGACTTGATTAAATACTTCTAGGCTTTTGTATTGCTCACCATCGGGTAATTCAAGCAAAGAGGCATCACAACCAAGCTGCTTTAGTTGACTAAGAATTTGGTCCGCGTACAGAGGCGCGACCGTGACATTACTGATCACGACAACCTTCTGATTTGCGTTTTTATTTGAGAGAACTTGAGAAAGGTACGCCGGGTCCTCAAATAACCCGGCGCCAATAGAGATTGGGTAGCTACGCTCTGCTAGATTGACCGTAATCCGTTCCATCGGTGTGCTCCAATTTGAAAAAGATAAATGCTTATCTCTCTTCTAGCATTTTTACGATCTGGTTGGCTACCACTTTTGCACTCTGATCGTCAGTACGAACTGTGTAATCCGCTACTTCTTCGTATAGTGGGTTACGTTCGCCTGCCAAAGATTCCAACACTTCACGAGGATTGTCCGTTTGAAGTAATGGACGCTTCTTGTCACGGTTTGTACGTGCAAGTTGCTTTTCGATAGTTGTTTCTAGGTAAACAACAACACCACGAGCAGAAAGGCGATTGCGGTTTTCTTTGCTCATTACAGAGCCACCACCAGTCGCTAGCACGATGCCTTGCTCTTGAGTTAAGTCTTCAAGCACCGTTTCTTCACGCTTACGGAAGCCTTCTTCACCTTCTACATCAAAAACCCAAGAGATATCTGCACCGGTACGTTCTTCGATCACTGTATCAGAGTCCACGAACTCCATATGCAGCTGCTGTGCTAGATGTCTACCAATTGTACTTTTGCCGGCACCCATTGGGCCAACAAGAAAAATATTACGTTTCTCAGCCATATTTAGCGGTAATTTACAACGTTAATTCAATAAGATCGCCACAAGAAAACACAGCCAAAGTGCTGTTTCACAAGGCTTGTGGCACCAATTCCTCACAGATAATTCGTGATAAGACCCGAAATTATCCAAGCATGGTGCCACTAATGCAACTTTATTTTTGATCTAATCGTTTTTTTGCTGATTCTGTCTTACTGAATAACGACCTTCGGTGTAACAAAAATCAACAACTCACTTTTGCCTACATTTTCGTAACTTCGGCGGAAAAGCGCTCCTAACAGCGGTAAATCACCTAATAAAGGCACCTTATCGACGGAGTTGGTAATACTATGTTGGAAAATACCACCGAGTACGACGGTCTCTCCGTTATTCACTAACACTTGAGTACCAATACGTTGAGTATCGATCGCTACCGCCTCACCAGTGCCCGTTTTTACCACTTGCCCTGGTCTATCTTGCGTAACACTTAAATCCAGCACCAAACGGTTGTCAGGAGTAATCTGCGGTGTCACCTTCAAACTAAGCACGGCTTTTTTAAAGGTCACAGAAGTTGCACCACTGGATGACGACTCTAAATAAGGGATCTCTGTACCTTGCTCTATATAGGCCGGTTTTTTGTTAGTGGTAATGAGACGTGGACTTGAAATGATTTCAGCTTTTGATTCTTGTTGCAGTGCAGACAGCTCTAAATCCAACAAGGTGTCAGAGCCTAGCTTAGCCACTTGAAAGGCAAGGCTGGTTGCATTTGGACTGGTTGCTGCCAAGTTGACGTTAAGGAAGTCATCGATACCGACACTACCACCACCGTCGTCACCTTCGCCGTCACCACCTCCGCCATCATAAAGGCCGATAGTGGCAAGGTTGTTTTCGATAGAACCACCCACCGTGTGACTACCATTAATAGAAGTAAAGCCCCAACGAACACCCAGCTCGTCCATATTACCTTCATTGATGGTAACGATACGCGCTTCAATTTGAACCTGTTTCACTGGAATATCGAGAGACTCTATGATTTCACGAATCACTTCAATGTTACTAGGAAGCTCTCGAATCAGCAGAGAATTGGTGCGTTCATCAATCGTCATACTGCCGCGGTCCGACAACATGCTGATATTACCTTCACCATTGATCATCTCTGCGATATCAGAGGCTTTCGCAAAGTTCACTTTGATGATCTCCGAAGAAAGATCTCCCATCTCTTGCTCAAGCTTCTGCTTCTCTAACTGCTGCTTCTCACGCAAGTCCAGCTCATCTTTTGGTGCGACCAGAATAACGTTGCCATCCACGCGTTTGTCTAAGCCTTTTACTTGCAGAATGATATCGAGTACTTGCTGCCAAGGCACACCGTCAAGACGCAATGTGAGATTGCCTTCTACTGAGTCAGAAACAACTAAGTTGAACTGGTTATAATCCGCGATAAGTTGCAGAACGTTACGCACTGGGATGTCTTGAAAGTTAATCGAAATCAACTTGCCTTCTTTTTCCAGAATACTTTTGTCTGGCACCTTTTCGTTCGGCTTGAGCTTACCCACTTTAACTTCCAAGTATCGCCCTGTCAGACGGTAATCATGGGTATAGTCTTCATCAATATAAGCCACGAGGCGCGTTGTCGAGGTATCACGAAATATCTCGACACTTTCCACTACGGTAGAGAAGTCTTTTACATCAAGAAGATAAAGCTGATCATCTTTAACTGACGTATTGAGCAAATCGATACTCAAGCCTTCTTGCACGCGCTTGATGTCCACAATGGCAGCAGGCGAAGCAAGCTCAACCACGATCACCGCGTCTTTGTCTTTATTGGTACGGAAATCAATGCTTTTGAAGGCATTAGACTGAACTTCGTTCGCGACTGCGAAAGGGGCTAAAAATAAAAACAACCAAAAAGAGAAGAGCCCTATTAGCTTCCTTGGTATACGTGTTAATCCTTGTCTCATTTTCATCATTACTCAATATCAAAAATAAATGCAGCTATGCCTATCTCAACGCCAACTTAACTTTGCGTTTTTGCCAACAACCCAGACCGTCTGGCAGAGTTTCATTAATCAATAAATAGTTGTGGGATACATGGGTGACCTTGCCGTTGTTGCGCCCTAAATATTGGCCCGGTTTTACTTTATAAACAGTGCCATTCGGCGCTTGGACTAACCCAGATACGCTACTTCCCATTCCCATTACGCCCTTCAAACGCAATTGCCCAAGAGGAAAACGCTCTAACTTGCCAGTTCGCTTCCTTGAAGGTGGTTGCCAACAGTCTTCTCTGGCAACCGGTTGGGTGGCGATAGTCGCCTCCTTCGGCAGCTCAAACGGTGCTCGCATGATTTGAGGGTCGTAATTGACCACCACATATTCTTCGGCGGGCTTGAGCTTGGAGACGTCACGTCGAGCTTGGTTTTCTACATCACGAATAAAACCGGTAAGCGACTCATCATTGGCTTGGCAACCCGTTAGCAACGTGACCATACAAACCATCAGCAAAGAACTATTTCGCATCTTTCTGTTCCTCTGGTTTGAACTGGTATGTATTCGCCTTAACACGGAAGTGCAACGTCTCACTTTCTTGGCTGACACGCTGCCAAGTCACGTCTTTAAATGTGATGATGCGAGGTAATGTCGCTATCGCTTGTGAAAAACGACCAATGTCGTGGAAGTCTCCCGTTAACTCGATATTGAGCGGTAACCGATAAAGGAAGTGTTCAGATTGTTTTTTACCCCAGTCAATCCGAGTAAAAGTCAGTTTGTTATCAATACCGAGTTCGTTGACTGAGGCCAACATAGTTGCCAGTTCTTTTTGCGCAGGTAATTGCTGAAGCAACAACTCGTAGCGCGTGGTTAACTCATCGAGTTGAGATTGTAGCTGGGGTAAGGCCGCAACTTTGTTAGCTTTGATGCGCAACGCGACTTTCAAGGTTTGCTCTTCTTGAATCAACGTATTCAAGCGCTCCTCTTCGGGCTTTAAGTAAAACCAATACCCAAAACCTTGGATTAAAAGCACCATTAATAAGATGACCACTAACTGAGGCAGCACTGGCCACTCAGCAATTTCATCCATATCAAGATCTTGCCAATTAACCACGTTGCTCTCCTTCCGCTTCTTTAAACATGAAAGAGACTTTGAACGTTTGGAACTCTTTACCAAAACGCGCTTTACCATGAACGATAGAATGCATCTCTACATCAAGTAACTTCGCAGAGCGTTCCATATTGTCTAACATCGTCGCCAAACGTGGTGTGCTGTCTGAAATACCAGAGATTTCAATCTCAAAATCGTTCATTTTGATTTTGTCGACGTAGACACCATCCGGAATCACCGACGGCATCAAGTTCATAAACTCAGTGGTTTTGTTACGTCCGTTTTGTAAACCTTCCACCGTTTTCAAACGCTCTAGGATTTTGCCGTGCTCTTGCTCTGCAATCTTCATTGCCTCAATGCGTTTATCCAACTGAGATATATAGTGTGCTAGGTAGTCCAAACGCTGTTGCTGCTGATCTTGTTGATACTGGTAGTATTTACCGATTCCCCACTGCACACCCAGCGCCGCAATAACACCAAGCACAATCAAACCGACAAAACGGCGGCGGTGTTCTTCACGCTGATTTTCACGCCAAGGGAGCAGGTTAATGTGATAGAGCATGATGACCTCCCAGCCACTGGATACCACGAACTGCCAAACCCGCAGCGGTAGTGAAGTGCTGCCAATCTGCGGCGCGGCGCTTGCGCTTAGAAACTTTCATTTCAAATAAGCCCAGTGGGTTAAGCAACTCACATTCGAGCGCCAGTTGACTGGAGAGCTCTTCAGCTAACATTGGGGTGGACGCCCCCTCACCGGAGAGCCAAATACCTTTAATATCTTGAGAACCATTAATAGAGGTATAGAGTTGCATTTGACGTTTCACGCGATCCACAACTTGACGGTTGAATTGTTCTGTCATGACTTGAGCATCATCAGAAAGCGGGTTGTCGTGCAAAAGGCCACTAGCGGCACGAGTGCCACACACAAACTCTTTATGGAATAACTCACCTTGCTCGGTAAACATAGTGAACGAGCTATTTAATACCCCGATGTCCAGTAGGCAGTATTTGCTTTTGTCAGGGTAGCGTTCCGTGGTTAACTTCCAGATATGCCCAAGACTTTGGGAATGCACGTCCACCAGCACGGTTTTTAGACCAGATTTTTGCAATGCTTCTACGCGGGTTTCCACCACGTCTTTACGTGTTGCGAAAACTTGATAGCTTTCTGTCCCACGCATTTGCTCATCAGATTCCACTAATACAAAATCAAGACTAAGCTCTTCTACAGGGAACGGCGATTGATGAGAAAAAGCCTGTACGACGGCAAACTCTTTTTCACTTTCCTCTAAACTTTGTTCGATTTGCAGTTTTTTGCTGATCACCGCATTGTCAGGAACTGAAATCGCGACTCGATTAGCCCTAAAAGGGAGGTCTTTTTTCATCTCTTTTAGGGTCTTTACAATTTCTTGATGATTTATGGTGTTATTTTCAGCGACAATACCTTCTTTAAGTATTATTTCTTTGTAACCCAGTAAGGCATAACTGTTGCCATTGGGTTTAAGTACCACGGCTTTGAGGCTGTTATGGCCGATATCTATGCCCGTAACTAATAGCTTATCCATCTCTACTCTCGCTCCGAAATTCCTGTGTGCCAGTGTCATTAGCACCCAGAGAATTTTCTTCGTGCAAAGGTTGTTATTAGCATCCAAATAAGAGTTAATATCTCTTATGTGCTAAATTTTTGACCTAAGAGTACAAGGGTTTGCCGTTACACAGCCTCAACCAATCAGGGATTCTCCGGTGAAGTTCATAAAGCGTTTATTATTTTTAACATTGATTTGCATAATTCTTGGAGTCACCACAATTTTTGGCTTCTATCAATACGTGAAGCCTGAATTGCCAGATGTTGCAACACTAAAAAATGTTGAATTACAAACACCTATGCAGGTATTTAGTCAAGACGGGAAACTGATCGCACAGTTTGGCGAGAAGCGTCGAATTCCTGTTACCTACGACGAAATTCCGCAAGATTTAATTCATGCGCTGATCGCAACCGAAGATAGCCGTTTTTACGAGCACCCAGGTATTGACCCAATCGGCATTACGCGTGCAGCTGTTGTTGTTGCGTTATCGGGTTCAGCAAAACAAGGTGCGAGTACTATTACTCAGCAGCTAGCGCGTAACTTCTTCCTATCTAACGAGAAGAAGATCATGCGTAAAATTAAAGAAATCTTCATCGCCATTCATATTGAGCAGCTGCTTTCTAAACAAGAAATCATGGAGCTGTATGTCAATAAAATCTTCCTTGGTTACCGCTCTTACGGTTTCGGCGCAGCAGCTCAAGTTTACTTTGGTAAGAGCTTAAATGAACTGACCTTGAGTGAAATCGCAACACTGGCAGGTATGCCAAAAGCGCCATCAACCATGAACCCGCTTTACTCACTAGAGCGCGCAACAAACCGTCGTAACGTGGTTTTGATGCGTATGCTAGATGAGAAATACATCACTCAAGAACAGTACGATGAAGCACGTTCAGAGCCGATTGTTGCTCGCTACCACAGTGCTGAGATTGAACTCTCTGCTCCATACGTTGCAGAGTTAGCACGCTCATGGGCAGTAAAAGAATACGGTGCGGAGCAGGCTTACACGTCAGGCTTGAATATCTACATGACGGTAGATTCAAAACTGCAAGATGCCGCAAATACCGCATCCATCAATAACATCCTTGCGTACGATGAACGTCACGGCTACCGCGGCGCGGAAAAAGTACTGTGGAAAGAAGGCGAAACGGCTTGGGATTCAGAACAAATTGAAAAGCATCTGAAGAAACAACCGACCTATGGCCAGCTCTATCCTGCTATTGTCACTAAAGTCGATGACAAAGCCGCGCAAGTTTGGGTGAAAAATAACGAAGAGCAAACCATCGCTTGGACTGGTATGAATTGGGCTCGTAAGTACCTGACTGATCAACGTCAAGGTAGAGCACCGAAATCAGCCAAAGAGATCTTAGCTGTAGGCCAACAAATCTGGGTACGTGAAATCAGTACGACAGATAAAGAAGGCACAACCATCAATAACTGGAAGCTAAGCCAAGTACCAAGCGCAAATACAGCGTTTGTGGCAATGAACCCAGAAAACGGTGCAATACTGTCTCTAGTTGGTGGCTTTAACTTTGTTCATAGCAAGTTTAACCGTGCAACCATGTCTATTCGTCAGGTTGGTTCGAGTATCAAACCATTCATATATTCGGCAGCAATCAATAAGGGCTTAACCCTTGCTTCACTAGTAAACGATGCGCCAATCAACAAGTGGGATGCAGGTTCAGGTTCGGCATGGCGTCCAAAGAACTCACCGCCGACTTACGTTGGCCCAACTCGCCTACGTATCGGTTTAGCGCAGTCGAAAAACGTAATGGCCGTACGTACACTACGTGAAGTTGGCCTAGATGAAACACGTGAATACCTAACTCGCTTTGGGTTTGATATTGACCAAGTGCCTCGTTCAGAAACGATCGCATTGGGTGCTGGTAGCTTAACACCAATGAAAGTCGCGCAAGGCTACTCTGTATTTGCAAATGGTGGCTACTATGTAGAACCGTTTTACATTGACCACGTTGAAAACTCATTTGGTGAAGTACTGTTTAAGGCAAACCCAAAAGTGATTTGTCAGCACGACTGCCCTCAAATGCCAGTACAGCCTGAAGATAAGTTTGCAGCCGAATTTGGTGAGCAAGATGTAACAACGGAAAACATTGCCCCTGATAACGCTCTAGAAAACGACACACCACAATATGCAAAACAAGTTATCTCTGCTCAAAATGCATTCATCATGCGCGAGATGATGTACAGCAATATCTGGGGTGGTGGCAGCTGGCGTGATGGTACAGGTTGGAACGGTACCGGCTGGCGAGCACAGAAACTGGAGCGTCGTGATATCGGTGGTAAAACGGGCACAACCAACGACTCAAAAGACACTTGGTATAACGGTTACGGTCCGGGTATTGTGGCTATTGCATGGGTTGGTTTTGATGATCACTCTCGCACGTTAGGCCGTACCACTGTGAACAGTAACCTAGGGAAAGGCCAAATTTCTGGTGCAGAATCTGGCGCGAAAACGGCAGAACCAGCTTGGATTGATTTCATGCGTGCTGCACTAGACGGAGTGCCTCAACAAGGTAAGAATATTCCAGACGATATCGTTCGAGTTCGTATCGATCGTGATAGTGGCCTACTGACTCATAAAGTTGATGGTTCATCCATGTTCGAATACTTCGAAAAAGGCACAGAACCAACCGAGTATGTCGGCAACAGCCTGGAAGACAGCATCTACTCTGGTGGTAGCGGCGGTGCAGAAGAACTGTTCTAATACCACGCAATACTAACAAAGAAAAAGGGAGCCGATTGGCTCCCTTTTGTTTATATCAGCATCTCAAAGCTAGGCTGCAATTGGTGCTTCTTTCGCTTCAAGAATGTTTTTGATGGTCGCTGCTAAGGTTTCAAAACGCGTACGCAATGGAGAGCCAGGACGGTAAACCAACACAATGCTGCGTGATGGTGTTGGGTTCATTGCTGGCACGTAACACACGCCATCTTTTTTCTTTTCATGCGGCACAGACAACTGTGGCAACAGAGTAATCCCTGCTCCCGCCGCCACCATGTTACGCAGTGTTTCTAGGCTAGTCGCTTTAAAGCGCTCATCATCTTTCGCTCCTGCAGCAAAGCAGAAACCCAGAGCTTGGTCTCGTAAACAATGACCATCACCCAAAGACAACACCGTCTTGCCATTGAGGTCGAGCATATCAATATGATCTAACCCAGCCCATTCGTGATCACAAGGTACCGCAACACTTAAAGGCTCGTTGTACACCTCAATTTCTTTAAAGGGCGCAGTCTCATCAACCGATGCTAAAACAAGACAATCTAACTTGCCATCTTCTAATTGACGGACCAATTGGTGGGTCTGCGCCTCATGTAAAAACAGCTCCAAATCTGGAAACTCTTCTTTAAGGTGAGGAACTATTTTAGGTAGGAGGTAAGGACCAACTGTTGGGATAAAGCCAATGTGCATTGGGCCAGTCATGGCACCACTTTGACCGCTCGCCATATCTTTGAAGGTTTTTACTTCACTCAAAATACGTTTTGCTTGCTCAACCAATTGTAAACCAGAGTCAGTAAACAACACGCGACGACTGCTTCTTTCAAGCAGGGCAGTGCCTAACTCGTCTTCTAGTTTACGAATCTGGCCACTTAACGTCGGTTGGCTGACAAAACAGGCTTCCGCTGCTTTTCGAAAATGCTTGTGCTCCGCAAGCGCCACCAAGTACTCAAAATCTCGAATATTCATAACGTACGATTCGCTTCTTGTTTGGCGATAGAAATAATCTATCAAAACCATAGCATTAAACGATTAGAGCTATCAAAGTTTTTTTTCAATAATGAGCTCAAGAAAACGAAACTGAGCGCTAAATAACGCTAAGCTCGATAATGAATTATTCATAGATTTAAAAGGAAATCATCATGTTTGCATCAAAAGAAGGTCAAGCTGTACCACAAGTTACTTTTCCTATCCGTAAAGGTGACGCATGGGTGAATGTAACCACGGAAGACTTGTTCAAAGACAAAACGGTTATCGTATTTAGCTTGCCTGGTGCTTTTACTCCGACGTGCTCATCAAGCCACCTACCACGTTACAACGAACTGTTCTCTGTATTTAAAGAACATGGCGTGGATGAGATTCTATGTGTTTCCGTAAACGATACATTCGTAATGAACGCATGGAAAGCCGACCAAGAAGCTGAAAACATCACTTTCATCCCAGATGGTAACGGTGAGTTTACAGACGGTATGGGTATGCTTGTAGATAAAAACGACATTGGTTTTGGTAAGCGTTCATGGCGTTACAGCATGCTAGTGAAAAACGGCGTAGTAGAAAAAATGTTCATCGAACCAAACGAGCCAGGCGACCCGTTCAAAGTATCTGATGCAGATACGATGATGAATTACATCGCTCCTGAGTACAAAACTCAAGAATCAATCACCGTATTCACTAAACCAGGTTGCCCTTTCTGTATGAAGGCGAAACAAAACTTGATTGACCACGGTCTTCAATATGAAGAAGTGATTCTGGGTAAAGACGCAACAACAGTAAGTCTACGTGCAATCTCTGGTCGCACAACGGTACCTCAAGTGTTCATCGGTGGTAAACACATCGGCGGTAGCGAAGAGCTAGAAACGTACCTAGGTTAATAATTTGCCTAATGGGCTTGGGTTGGCAATCTCGCTGTCTAGAACTCAGCCCTAGGTCTCCCGGAGCATCCCTCGCCCGGGAGACCATCCCTCTCAATCACTTCCTATGCTTAGTCTTGATAACTGGTCGTCTTCACCGTTCGACCAGTTATCAAGATTAATGAACTCAAATTCACTCATCCCGACTTAGTCACTTCAACTACGTTTGGGAAAAACGAGAATCCATTATGAAACAGTTAAATGTCGACGTAGCAATTATTGGTGGTGGTACAGCAGGTCTTGGCGCCTACCGCGCAGCGAAAGCACACACAGACAGTGTTGTGATGATTGAAGGTGGCCCTTACGGCACAACATGTGCTCGTGTCGGATGCATGCCGTCGAAACTTTTGATCGCCGCCGCTGAAAGCGTACACCAAATCGAGAAAGCACCGGGCTTTGGTGTACATCCACAAGGCGACATTTACATTAATGGTCGTGAAGTCATGGACCGAGTAAAGCGAGAACGTGACCGCTTTGTAGACTTTGTGTTGGAAGGCGTCGATGAGATTCCTGTTGAAGATAAAGTGTCGGGTTATGCTAAGTTTACCAACGACAACACGTTAATCGTTGATGATCACACTCAAATCACAGCTAAGCGTATTGTGATCGCAACCGGTTCGCGTCCTGCTTACCCTGCCGTATGGAATGAACTCGGCGACCGCTTAGTGATTAACGATGATGTGTTCGATTGGGATGACTTGCCAGAATCTGTTGCCGTATTTGGTCCGGGTGTGATTGGTCTTGAATTGGGTCAAGCGTTGCATCGCTTAGGTGTAAATGTGAAGCTATTTGGTCTTGGTGGTCAAGTAGGACCATTGACCGACCCTGAAGTGATGGCGTATGCCGATAAAGCCTTCAAAGAAGAGTTCTACCTTGATGCCGATGTAAAAATCGAAAGCATGAAACGTATTACTTCACCAGAAAATGACGGTGAAGATAAGGTCGAAATCCAATTCATCAACCACGATGGTGAACTAGAAACCTTTATTGTTGATTACGTATTGGCAGCAACTGGTCGTCGCCCGAATGTCGACAAGCTAGCGATTGAAAACACCAATGTGGCACTGGATGAGCGCGGCGTACCAACGGCGGATCATTACACTCTGCAAACCTCGGTAGAGAGCATCTTTATCGCGGGTGATGCAAGCAATCAAATTCCATTATTACACGAAGCGGCAGATCAGGGGCGTATTGCTGGCGACAACGCAGGTCGTTTCCCTGATATTCGTGCAGGCCTGCGCCGCTCGTCAATCTCAGCAGTGTTCTCTGATCCACAAATTGCTATGGTAGGAGAAACCTTCAAGCAACTAGAAACGCGTTTTGGCACATGTGGCTGTTTCGCTACCGGTCAAGTATCGTTTGAAAATCAAGGTCGCTCACGCGTTATGCTTCGAAATAAAGGCATTCTGCATGTCTATGGGGAACAAGGTACTGGTCGCTTCTTGGGCGCAGAAATGATGGGACCAAACGCCGAACACCTAGCCCACCTGCTTGCTTGGGCACACCAAAATAAAATGACAGTATCTGAAATGCTTGATATGCCATTTTACCACCCTGTGATTGAAGAAGGCGTTCGCACTGCGCTACGAGATTTGAATGCGAAGCTCCACTTAGGTCCTGAGATGATCAAACATTGTCTTGATTGTGGACCTGGTTGCTAACGCTCACTCTCTTTACCTCTCCCAGACAAACAAAAGCCTCGTCATAGACGAGGCTTTCTCATTCCAACTCTATCAGTTCAAACTGAGCAAAGTGGTTGTTTATGCAGTCATCATTGCGTAACGGCTAACAAGCACAATGGCAGTAAAACCAATTGTGAAGAAACCACCAGCAAGGCCTAGTGCTACTTTAAGTTCTGTCGACATTATAATTTTTCCTATTGTCAGGCTGACAGCGCACCATACACCAATTACGTGCTACACATTTTTAACCAAGTTAATTTTCCATTTTTGGTTCGATAGACACGACATAGAAACCAGACAAAGAGAAACTCAAACATGAGTTAGCCGTTATAATCAGGGACAAATAGATAGTGTGGATAGAACAATGGCTTGTCGAAGTTGCCAAGAGCACTGGTTTTGGAAAAAGATCGGACGTTGCCAACGATGCATGGATCAACTGACGGTACTTTCTGTTTTATGTTGGATCGTGTGGTGGTTTGCGTTTAAAGATGATCCACAAAGTATTGAATCGATCGCGCTGATCTTTGCCGGATTTGCATTTAACGGCTTACTGTTTTTGCACCTATGGATGCGCTTCGTGGTTTTGCCGTGGCAGCGCCGTCGTGGAAAAGAAAGTAAGGATGCTCATCACCCAGATGACAGATAGAAAAAAGCCCCAAAACCAATACCGGTCTTGGGGCTCTCTTAGATTCTTCTAAGAAAAAGCAGTGGTACTTTAATAGACCGGGCTTCCTCTCAAAGGTTCCAAGTTTTTTTCCAATTTTTTTAGTATTTTCTTAAATACTAATAGAATCATCAACCTAGGCTACGTTACTTTTCTGGATCAATTGTTCGAACAAGTTGATCTCTAGTGCAACTTCATCACACGCATGCTGACGCGGACACTGATCGCAATCTTTCAGTACTTTTTCTGGTAGCAACGACTTCGAGGTTGGCAAGAAGCTCTGCTTCATAAAGAATTCAGGCGTACGTGTCAGCACAAAGACTTTCTTGATAGCCATTTGGCGTGCTTTCTCAACCAGATAGTTCACAATCGCACTACCCTGCCCTTGGCCTTGCCAACCAGCTTCAATGCCTAGAGAACGAATTTCTGCTAACCCTGAGTCATAGACATACAAAGATGCACAACCAGTAACCTCTCCGTGATGCTCGGCAACCGCGAAGGAGCCAATATCACGTACCAACTCATTGCGTGAGCGCGGTAGGTTTTCCCCCATATTCGCCCAATAAGCAACCATACCTTCTACGGTTTCAATATCGGTTAGACGAGCAGGTCGAACTTTCACTGCTGATGTATCACGTTGAGAAAGGCGCTTGTCTGCTTGATCGACGGCGAAAGCAACTTGCTGAGGCGCGACACCACCAAGTGCACAACGCTTCTCAAGACACGAGTCGATGGTTAAGATGTCATACACATCCGCTTCAATCACTTCAGAGAAGGCTTTCAGCTCATCAATCGACAGCTCTTCTAGTGCACAGCCTTTGGCAATAGCACCGACCACAGCGACACCGACAATATGGTGCGCTTCACGGAATGGGATGCCTTTCGCCACTAGATAATCTGCCAATTCGGTAGAGTTTGCGTAACCTTGTTTCGCCGCTTCTAGCGTACGCTCACCATTGACTTTGATGCCATCAAAACAAAGTGCCGCCATTTCCATGCAATCGTTCCATGTATCGAGCGCATCGAACAGACCTTCTTTATCTTCCTGCATGTCTTTGTTGTAAGCCAGTGGCAGCGCTTTCACTGTCATCATCATGCCAGCAAGTGCGCCGTACACACGCCCCGTCTTACCACGAATAAGCTCGAGTGCATCTGGGTTTTTCTTCTGTGGCATCAGAGAAGAACCTGACGTCACCGTATCGGCTAATTCAATAAAGTTAGATTCACCCGAGTTGTAGAAGATCATATCTTCTGCCAAACGCGAAAGGTGCAACATCGAGATAGACGCCACAGACATCAATTCCATCACATGGTCACGATCGGAAACTGAATCCAATGAGTTACGCGTTGCGCGATGGAAACCGAGATTGTGAGCTAACTCTTCACGATCGATTGGGTAAGCGGTGCCCGCAAGCGCTCCAGAACCAAGTGGACACGTGTCCAAACGCTTAAGTGCGTCACTCAGACGCGAGTAGTCACGTTCAAACATTTCAACATAAGCCAAACACCAGTGAGCAAACGTAACAGGCTGAGCACGTTGCAAATGCGTGTAGCCCGGAAGCACCGTACCTTGATGTTGCTTAGCTACGCCTACCATTTGTGTTTGCAGACGGTCTAAAGCAATCAACAGCTGTTGGCCTTGCTGACGACACCAAAGTTTAAGGTCGGTTGCCACTTGGTCGTTACGTGAACGTCCCGTGTGTAGTTTTTTACCTAGGTCGCCGACCTTGTTGATCAGTTGCTGCTCTACCCAAGAGTGGATATCTTCCGCATCCGAACGTAGGATTTGCTGAGGGTCTTCCATGACTTCAAGCTTGAGCTCATTCAGTGCCAGCTCAAGCTTTTGTTGTTCTTCTGCTGATAATACGTCAACAGAAAGCAAGGCTTTTGACCACGCAATTGAACCAACAATATCTTGCTCAGCCAATCGGTAATCGAAACGCAATGAATCGTTGAAGTCCTTAAATCTGGTGTCTGCCGCTTGGGTAAATCTTCCGCCCCATAATGCCATTGCGTTTCTCCTGATGACTATTGCTTACGCTAACGTATTCTTCATTAAGTGTTGACCAAATCGGTGGTCATTTGCTCACTTTTTCTTATGCCTCAACGTTACGATAATCACAGATAAAAATAAAGTAGAAATTCAATATTTTTACATATTTATTCATGATTATTTTATCTTTATGCCTACGAGGTCAGCAAAAACGAAAAAGACCCGCCAATAGTGGCAGGTCTCTTATCTTATAAGGCGCTAAATTGGTTTATTTTTTCTGGCTGTTCAACGCACGAATACGGCTTGATAGCGAGTAAAGACGGATAAAGCCTTCAGCATGGCTTTGGTCATAAACTTCATCTTCACCAAAAGTAGCAAATTCTTCAGAGTACAAACTGTTATCCGAACGTTTTTGCGTTACCGTTGCGTGGCCTTTGTAAAGCTTCACAACAACTTCGCCATTCACGTCTTGCGCGAGCTCTTCAGAAGCCGCAAGAATAGACTTACATAGCGGCGTGAACCAACGACCATCGTAAACAAGGTGCGATGCTTTCAGACCAAGCTCCTCGCGGAATTCAAATGATGCTTTGTCCAGCACAAGTTGCTCCACTGCACGCAGCGCTTCCATCATGATAGTGCCACCCGGAGTTTCGTAGCAACCACGAGACTTCATACCCACTAGACGGTTTTCGACAATATCGATACGACCAACACCGTGCTTCGCACCTTTTTCGTTTAGGTAAACCAACGCGTTGTATGGTGTCATCGCTTCGCCGTCTACCTCAACGACTTCACCTTTCGCTACTTTCAAGGTCACGGTTTCCGCTTCATTCGGTGCTTGTTCTGGGTCTACAGTCCACGCCCAGCAATCTTCATTTGGCGCATTCCATGTATCTTCTAGAACGCCACCTTCAGTAGAAATGTGCCATGCATTCGCATCACGCGAGTAAATCTTAGTAAGAGATGCTGAACAAGGAATGTTACGCTCTGCTAGGTAGTCCAGACATTCTTCACGGCTCACTAGATCCCATTCACGCCAAGGCGCAATAACGTGCAGATCTGGTGCTAGTGCTGCAAATGCACCTTCAAAACGTACTTGGTCGTTACCTTTACCGGTACAGCCATGACACAGAGCGTCTGCGCCAACTTTACGTGCAACTTCAACCTGCGCTTTAGCAATGATTGGACGCGCCATTGATGTTCCTAGTAGGTATTTACCTTCGTAGTAAGCGCCTGTTTTTAGTGTCGGGTAAATGTAGTCTGCGACCATTTCTTCTTTCAGGTCAGCGATGTAGCACTCTGAAGCACCTGAAGCTTTTGCTTTCGCTTCAATACCTTCTAGCTCCTCTGCACCTTGACCAACATCGGCAACGAAAGCTACCACTTCACAGTCGTAGTTCTCTTTTAGCCACGGGATGATTACTGAAGTATCTAGACCGCCTGAGTATGCGACTACCACTTTATTTACGTTCACTTTGCTCATGTTTTTTCTCCAAACTTAACTGGCGCTGCTCTCGGCGGTCAGTGCCAACCACTTCCTAATGTTGAATTCTTTAACTGTTTTGCTTCTGCTTTATTGCGGCAGAAACTGCGTTCCAATACTTTCACCCGCGAATAGCTGGGTCAGTTTCTCTGGGTAACGCCATGTCGCGACTTCGATAGGACGACCAAGATCATTGGCAGCCTCCAAAGCGGCTTTAACTTTGACGATCATACCGTCGGTGATTACTTGCCCTTTGATCAACGCATCGGCTTCTTGCTCAGATAGCGTTTTGATCAAATGCCCTTTGCCATCAAGTACACCGCTCACATCGGATAGAAGCACTAACTCCGCATCCAATGCACCTGCTACGGCAACCGCAGCTTGGTCAGCATTCACATTCATCATCTGACCTTTTTCAGTCAGACCAATTGAGCTGATGATCGGCAGTGCACCTGCGCTTAGCACCGCTTGTAAAAGGGTTGAATCACCTGGTGATGCTTTGCCTACAGCGCCTAGCTCTGGATCAAGTTCTTCAACATGACATAACCCACCATCGGCGAGACTAAGACCCACTGCATTCAGACCATCCGCAATCGCTTGACCTTGAAGCAATTTGTTTGCTGTGCCTGCAAGCGCGCCTGCAATCACAGGAATTTGCTCATAAGGCGTCACGCGAAGACCGTTTTTCTTTACGGTTTCAAGCTGAAGCTTTGCCATCAACTCATCAACTAGGTAGCCACCGCCATGAACGATGACGATTTGTCGCTGCGCTGATTTTTGGTATGCCGCAATAGCAGCAAACAGTTGGCTTAAGGTTTGAGTGCAAGATAGAGCTGCACCACCGAGCTTAATGACTAAAGGAGCTTGATTGGTTTGCGTCATCGCATTTCCCTCTTTCAACGACTACAGCAACGCTGTCAGTTCTGGGTAACCGTAATGAATATTGAGACATTGCATCGCTTGACTCGATGCACCTTTAAGTAGGTTGTCGATAGCCGAAATCACAATGATGTGTTCGCCTTGAACCTTCCAGCCGATATCACAGAAAGGGGTATTTTCGACATCCTGAATACGTGGAATACCATCACCTTTAAGACGAACCGCAGGCTTGCCTTGGTAAGCTTGTTCAAACGCTTTCGCCACTTGTGCTTCCGTCACGCCTTGCGAAAGTTTCATGGTGATCGTGGCAAGAATGCCGCGCTTAAAGTTGCCTAGGTGTGGAGTAAAAATCACATCGCAGCCCAAATGCTGAGCAATCTCTGGTTGGTGACGATGGTTAAAGACACCGTAAGGTTGCAAGCTCACTTCACAGAAGCTGTTAACCATGGAAGCTTTACGCCCTGCACCTGATACACCACTGGTTGCGTTAATCACAGGCCATTGGTTGGTATCCAGTAATTCGTGTTCTAATAAAGGTTTGATTGCAAGCTGTGAAGCGGTTGGGTAGCAACCTGCCACTGCAATCAAAGGAGTGGTTTTTATTGATTCTTGGTTCCACTCTGCTAAGCCGTATGCAGCTTTATCTAGCCAGTTGTTATATTGATGTTCGAAGCCATAAAAGGTGTTGTAGAAGCCTTCGCTTTTCACACGGAATGCACCGGATAAATCGAATACCTGACAGCCTGCCTCTAAGAAAATTGGGGCTAAGTCGTGGCTCACTTCATGTGCTGTAGCCAGAAAGACCACATCTGACGCTTGAGCAACCTGCTCAGGGTCAGTCAGCGGCGAAACTGGCATATCAATCACACCCGCTAACTTGCCGTGCAATTGAGCAATGTTCTTTCCTGCATCTACGCTATTGGCGGAAACGTATAAACCTGATAGCGTGAGTTCAGGGTGTTTGTTGACCATTAAAGCCAACTCTGCGCCGGTGTAGCCGCTGGCTCCGATAATCGTGGTTTTTAGCATTACATGACATCCATATACTTAAGGCTGAAAATGACTATTCATATTTAATTTTTGCTTTATTTTGATTTTTTATTCAATAAATATGATTTAATATGTGTTTTACATTTTTGTGCTCTGTCTGTCAACAGGAGAATTGAAGAATCCATGCAATTACCAAGTTTTCTAGAGGTCTATGAAGGACTGATCAGTACCTCTTCGATAAGCTCAACCGATCCAAGTTGGGATCAAGGCAATGCCAAAGTGATCGAGAAGCTGGCATCTTGGTTTAAAGATCTTGGCTTTAGTGTTGAAGTGATCGAAGTGGAACCAGGCAAACACAATATGATCGCACGTATGGGTGAAGGTGAAGGCGGCTTACTTCTCGCAGGCCATAGTGATACCGTTCCATTTGATGAAGGACGTTGGAGTTTTGACCCACATAAGCTGACCGAGAAAGACAACCGCTTTTACGGTTTAGGTACTGCGGATATGAAAGGCTTCTTTGCCTTTATTTATGAAGCGGTAAAGAAAGTCGACTGGAGTAAACAAACCAAGCCGCTGTATGTGTTGGCGACCTGTGATGAAGAAACCACCATGCTGGGTGCGCGTCATTTCACTGAGAACGCACCTTTTAAACCGGATTACTGCATCATTGGTGAACCCACCAGCCTTGTACCCATTCGAGGTCACAAAGGACATGTGGCAAATGCTATTCGCGTAACAGGTAAATCCGGTCACTCATCGGATCCGGCACTTGGTGTCAACGCCATTGAAATCATGCATGAGGTCATGTTTGCCATGATGCAACTGCGTGACAAGCTAGTGAAAGAGTACCACCACCCTGGTTTTGCCATTCCAAGCCCTACCCTAAACCTCGGTCATATTCATGGCGGTGACAGTGCAAACCGGATTTGCGGTTGCTGCGAACTGCATTATGACGTGCGTCCTCTTCCTGGTATTAGCCTTGATGGTTTAGAGAACATGCTGCGCGGAGCCTTGAAAGAAGTGGAAGCGAAATGGCCAGGGCGATTAGAAATCATTCCCCTGCACGAGCCAATTCCGGGGTACGAATGCCAACACGACCACCCATTTATCGGTGGTGTAGAAGAGATCTGCCAAACCAGTTCAGAAACCGTTAACTATTGTACTGAAGCACCATTTCTTCAACAGTTGTGTCCAACACTGGTTTTAGGTCCCGGCTCGATTGACCAAGCCCACCAGCCAGATGAATTCCTCTCTTTCGACTTTATTGACCCAACCATCGATGTGCTGTCACGTGCGATGGTGAAATATTGTTGTTAGTCGCATTCTGTACTTTCCTCACAATGCAGCTCGATTGAGTTGCATTTTGTTATCTGCGCCACGCCCCCCTCTAGCACGCTATATCCTTCTTTTAGAGCGTTATTTTGTAATTAATTTTCACTTCTCCTTCGATAAGCTGACCTATTTTTGCTCTAAATCAGGAGAGAAGTGGAATAATTGCAATCTATGCGTGCTTTATTTGACTAGAACTGGTGCTTTTCGCTAGATTGGAGTCTTAACAAGGACAATGGATGTAGTTTTTTTACGAGGCAGGATGACAATGAACGAGAAATACGCCGCACTCAAAAGCAATGTGCGCATGCTGGGCCACTTACTGGGCAACACAATTCGTGATGCCCACGGCGAAGAAATCTTCGAGAAAGTGGAAACCATTCGTAAATTATCCAAATCGGCTCAAGCTGGAAATAATGCTGACAGAGACAGCTTAATCGAAGAGATTAAAAGCTTGCCAGATGAGCAATTGACGCCCGTGACCCGCGCGTTCAACCAATTTCTAAACCTGACCAATATTGCTGAGCAATACCACACCATTTCACGCCATTGTGAAGAGCATATCTGCGAACCTGACGCAATTAACTCGCTGTTCTCAAAGCTGGTGCAAAATGATGTGAGCAAGCTAGACACGGCACAAGCGGTTCGCGACCTGAACATTGAATTGGTTCTAACTGCGCACCCGACCGAAATCACTCGTCGAACCATGATCAATAAGCTGGTGAAGATCAACGAGTGTCTATCTAAGCTTGAGCTGAGCGATCTCTCTTTCAAAGAGCGTAAGAAAACTGAACGTCGCCTTGAGCAACTTATCGTTCAAAGCTGGCACTCTGACGTTATCCGTCAGCAGCGCCCGACACCGCTTGATGAAGCTAAATGGGGCTTTGCAGTGGTCGAAAACTCACTATGGGAAGCCGTACCTGACTTCTTACGTGAAATGAACGACCGCCTGAAATCTTACCTTGGCGAAGGTCTGCCAATTGATGCTCGCCCAGTGCACTTCTCTTCTTGGATGGGTGGTGACCGCGACGGTAACCCATTTGTAACCCACAGCGTGACTCGTGAAGTGCTGCTTCTATCTCGCTGGAAAGCAGCTGACCTATATCTTAACGACATCAACGAACTGATCAGCGAACTGTCAATGACAGTGTGCAACGATAAAGTTCGTGAGCTTGCAGGTGAAGATCAACACGAACCATACCGTGCGATTCTGAAACAACTTCGCTCACTATTGAACGAAACTAAAGACATTCTAGACGCGAAAGTTCACGGCCAGAAATTGGCAGTCAAAGCACCTCTGCAAAAAGTAGAGCAGCTTTGGGAACCACTTTACGCGTGTTACCAATCGCTAAACGAATGTGGCATGGGCGTGATTGCCAACGGCTCACTGCTGGATACGCTGCGCCGCGTTAAAGCCTTCGGTATCCACCTAGTTCGTCTCGATATTCGTCAAGAAAGTACTCGTCATGCTGATGTGCTTTCTGAATTGACTCGTTACCTAGGCATTGGCGACTATGAGCAGTGGAGCGAGCAAGACAAGATTGCTTTCTTAACCAACGAACTTGCATCTAAGCGCCCTCTTCTACCTCGCGACTGGGAGCCATCAGAGCCAGTTAAAGAGGTTTTGGATACCTGTAAGATTGTGGCAGCACAACCTCGCGAAGCGTTTGGTGCTTACGTTATCTCAATGGCACGTACCGCTTCTGACGTACTTGCCGTGCATCTACTGCTACAAGAAGCGGGGTGCCCTTACCGCATGGACGTATGTCCACTGTTCGAAACACTAGACGATTTGAACAACGCAGAAGCGGTAATCAAGCAGCTGATGGGCATTGATCTATACCGCGGCTTTATCCAAAACCACCAAATGGTGATGATTGGCTACTCTGACTCTGCAAAAGATGCAGGCGTAATGTCAGCAGGTTGGGCGCAATACCATGCGATGGACTCACTGGTTAAGGTTGCAGAAGAAGAAGGCGTTGAACTCACACTATTCCACGGTCGCGGCGGTACAATTGGTCGTGGTGGCGCGCCGGCTCACGCTGCACTACTATCTCAACCACCTAAGAGCCTGAAAGGCGGTCTGCGCGTAACCGAACAAGGTGAGATGATCCGCTTTAAGCTAGGTCTACCTGATGTCGCAGTCAACAGCTTCAACTTGTATGCAAGTGCAATCCTAGAAGCGAACCTACTGCCGCCACCAGAGCCTAAACAAGAGTGGCGTGACTTAATGGATGTGCTGTCCGAGGTGAGCTGTGAAGCCTACCGTAGCGTCGTTCGTGGTGAGCCAGACTTCGTGCCTTACTTCCGCCAAGCAACACCTGAACTTGAGCTAGGTAAACTGCCTCTAGGTTCTCGCCCTGCAAAACGTAACCCGAACGGTGGCGTGGAAAGTTTACGTGCGATTCCTTGGATCTTCTCTTGGAGCCAAAACCGTTTGGTTCTTCCAGCATGGCTAGGGGCTGGTGAAGCGATTCAATACTCAGTAGACAAAGGCCATCAGGCACTACTGGAAGAAATGTGTCGTGAATGGCCATTCTTCTCGACTCGCCTAGGTATGCTTGAGATGGTGTACACCAAGTGCAACATGGATATCTCTCGTTACTATGATCAGCGCTTAGTTGAGGAGCAGCTTCAACCGCTGGGTGATCGCTTACGAGATCAACTTCAACAGGACATTAAGTCTGTCCTGAACGTAGAAAACAACGAGAACTTGATGCAAAGCGATCCTTGGGGCCTAGAATCCATTCGCCTACGTAACATCTACGTAGAGCCATTGAACATGCTTCAAGCTGAATTGCTGTACCGTACTCGCCAGACTGAAGAATCTTCTGCAAACTTAGAAGAAGCACTGATGGTAACCATTGCAGGTATTGCAGCTGGTATGCGTAACACAGGCTAACCAAGCTACGCATAAAGAACCAAAGGCTGAGTTAATACTCAGCCTTTGTTACTACTAACCAATCACTTCTACTATTTGAGCAATACGCAACCAGATATTTAATCCAAGAAAAAAACAAAAAGTCCCCACCAAACAACATAAAACACTACACAAAAACACTATTGAGTATTTTATTAGTTTTTTTGGGTAATTTTGTCCTACTATTCCACTTCATGCTTATTATTTATATACTACTTGCCTGCTGGAAGCTCACAAATCCAATCAAATAGGCTCCAGCTCGATGGAAACACCCATCACTCTAGGTGATAAACGGCTTTAAGGTGACAGGACCAACATTGTTGGTGCTATTTACACATAAAAAACTCAAGCGTCAGAAAGAGCGCAAATGAAAGTGTAAGTAGCTTGTTTACAAGTTTATTGACCATTTGGATTGAAGACATGTCATTACCACACGTAATTTTAACTGTTCTTAGCACTCGCGACGCAACCGGTTACGACATCACTAAAGAATTCTCAGCTAGCATCGGTTACTTCTGGAAAGCAAGTCACCAACAAGTTTACCGTGAACTAAACAAAATGGCTGAGAAAGAGCTGGTTACTTGCGTACTTGAACCGCAAGAAGGCAAACCTGACCGTAAGGTTTACTCAATTACTGACGCTGGCCGTGGCGCATTAGGTGAGTGGTTCGATCAACCAACAGCACACCCAACAGTACGTGATGAGTTCTCTGCTAAGCTAATGGCTTGTGCAGTGCAACCTGCGACACCGTTTCGTGACCAACTTTCTGAACTTGTGGAAGAGTCTCGTAAACTGGTTTCTCATTACAAAGAGATTGAAGCCGCGTACTACGCAACACCATCAACACTAGACAAACAAGCACGACTAGAGCGTCTAACACTTCGTCGTAACTTAATGCTACGTGAAGCGTGGATTAACTGGGCAGAAGAAGTGCTAACAGAACTTGAAGTGATTGGCTAATTCGTCGCTTTGAATAAAACGAAAAAGGCTTGCCGATGGGCAAGCCTTTTGTCTATCTGGGGAAAACGTATTAAGCGCCTACTGCGACTTGTGGGCGAACACCGAGCGTGTGGCATAGTGCATAAGTCATCTCTGCACGGTTAAGTGTGTAGAAGTGAAAGTCCTTCACGCCTTCACGGCTTAAGACACGCACCATATCAATCGCTTGGCTAGCACCAACAAGCTGACGCGTCACAGGATCATCATCCAAACCTTCAAACTGTTTGCTCATCCAACCCGGCACTTTCACGTTGTTCTGCGCCGCAAAGCGAGACGCTTGTTTGAAGTTTGATACAGGCAAGATCCCCGGAACGATTTCTACATCAATCCCTGCCGCTACACAGCGATCACGGAAGCGTAGGTAAGATTCCACATCAAAGAAGAATTGGGTAATTGCACGGTTTGCCCCTGCTTCAACCTTACGCTTTAAGTTAAGCAGATCCGATTGTGCGCTTTTCGCTTCTGGGTGTACTTCTGGGAATGCTGCCACTGAGATATCAAAATCATGGCGTGCTTTAAGCAGCTCTACCAAGTCTGACGCATACATATCTGGCGCACCACCACCTGGTGGAATATCACCGCGCAGCGCAACAATGTTCTTGATACCGTTATTCCAGTAATCGTCAGCAATGTCGATCAATTCATCACGAGTTGCGTCGATACACGTTAGGTGAGGCGCAGCAACAAGACCCGTCGCTGCTTTGATTTCTTTGATGATAGAGTGGGTTCTGTCACGCTCGCCTGAATTTGCGCCATAAGTAACAGAAACGAATTTCGGTTGAAGAGTTTTAAGGCGGTGCACTGAGTTCCACAGTGTTTCTTCCATCTTTTCACTGCTTGGTGGGAAAAACTCAAATGAGACGTTGATATTGTCTGATAGTTCAGCGATATTCTGGTTTAAGGCATCGATATGCCCTGCATGTGTGTATCCCATCTTACTCTCCCTGTGGCAACTCCACCACGAAATCAAAATCCTTAAATCGACGTTTAGACGTCTATATGTCTCCAGAATGTATTGAATACGATTTAATGTCAACCTTGTGATTATGAATTTTTCTCAAGTTAATAATTAGGATAGTTCAAGTTCCTAAGTGACAACCTCATCGCCTAACTCTGTGATTCAGTATGGCATTATCAAGACAATAAAAAACCCCGGAAGCCATCCGAGGTTTTGTGGTAGTTCGCAAAATTGGGCTTAGTAAGATTTAGAATAAGCCAGCTAGGCGATTAAGATCAGATTGAATCGCACCGGCCGTCACTTCACGTCCTGCGCCTGGACCACGAATCACTAACGGGTTATCTTTGTACCATTTACTCTCAATTGCGAAAATGTTGTCACACGGTAGTAAGTTCGCTAAAGCATGCTCTCGTGATAGTGCCTCAACTCCTACCGTTGCTTTACCGTTACGCTCGAGACGGGCGACATAACGTAGCACTTGGTCGTTTCTTTGAGCTTTAGTTAGGCGCTCTTGCAGGATTTCACTTAAGGTATCACCTTGGTCAAAGAAAGCGTCTAGGCTCAAATCTCGCAACTCTTCTGGTACCAACGATTCGACCTTCACACTTTCAGGTTCAATATCCAAACCAGACTCACGAGCTAAGATAACCAACTTTCGCATCACATCAGAACCATCTAAATCTGAGCGAGGATCGGGCTCAGTCAAACCTTGCTGCCATGCTAAGTCGACTAGTTCAGTAAATGGTACCGAACCATCAAATTGTTGGAATAGCCAAGATAGCGTACCTGAGAAGATACCCGACAGTGCGACAATCTCGTCACCGCTTTCACGCAAATCTCGAACGGTGTGATTTATTGGTAGCCCCGCACCAACCGTCGCGTTGTATAGCCAATGACGGCCAATCTTAGCGAAAGCATCTTGTACTTGATGGTAATACTGACTATCAGCTGAACCTGCCACCTTGTTCGCCGAGATAAGATGAATACCTTGCTGTGCAATTTCTACATAACGTGCCGCCAGATCTTTACTCGCAGTGACATCCAGTACCACCGCTTCGTCGAAATTTTGAATCGCACCGAGCTTAGTTAGCCAATTGCTATCATTCTCTATGCTTTCATCATCAAAGCGCTGAGCAACCGTTGCTGCATCAATCCCGTTTTCATCAAACCAGTAAGTTTGGCTATCTACCACCGCCACTAAATCAAAGCTCATGCCGTGGCGTTTTTCGAGCTCTTCTTTTTGCTCTGCGAACAGTGATAACCAACTTGAACCAATATTACCTTTACCACACAAGGCAACCGCTACGCGCTTTTGCGCTTGAAACAGCTGACTATGAATACTTTGTACTAACTCTTCCACTTCGGCTCGGCGTAATACTGCGACGAGACTCAGCCCTGATTGTGCCTCTGAGATAAATTCAACCGGAGAGTCTTTTAACTGCTGATAAAAACCAAAGCAATGATTGGCGTTTTTCGTGACCCCTGCACCTACCGCTGCGAGCAGTGAGTAACCCTCTTTCAGTTTAATTTCAGCTTCAACCGCCAACTCTTGAAGGTAAGCCAATGCACCACCGGCTATCTCGGACGTGTACGCTAAGCGCAATGTTTGTTGGTCTTCTTGCGCTTCAAATGCTAGTGGCTCTAATTGAGCGCGCTTTAACGCTTGCAACACTTCTTTCTGCGCTCGCTCAAAATCATGACCATGCACAAATGAAAGTTGCACGAGTAACACTTCATCAAGAGAGGTAATGATTTTAGCGCCACGACCAGATGCTAATACACGCTCAATTCGGGTTGAGCCAGACTCCGGTTGATAGCTGCATTTGAGGTTCAAATCCATCGTACTTTGAGCAACAGGTTGAAGCGTGCGACTGTGCAATACCGGAGCAGCTAAGCGAGCAAGTTCACTTGCTTCATCTAAACGCAGTAGGGGCAACAAGCATGCATCAGAGACTAAACGTGGATCCGCACTATACACACCTGCGACATCACTCCAAATAGTAACAGTACTAGCTTCTGCCAGTGCACCAATGACCGTAGCCGAGTAATCAGAACCATTACGGCCTAACAGTACTGTCTCTCCCGCCTCATTCTGTGCCATAAAACCTGTGATAATCACTCGCTGATGATTATGTTGTGCCAATGCTTCTTTAATTAGAGCGTAAGAACGAGCGCGGTCGACTTCTGGCTGTGTACCTACTTCTGCACGTAAAAAGGTACGAGAGTCTTGTGCAACCGCAGGCAAACTCTGCTGCGACAGCAATGCAGCAAGTAAGCGTGAAGACCATACCTCACCATGTCCAAGCACTGCGGCTTTTTGAGCTTCTGTTAACGGAGCCGTTAACTCTGCTAGAGTACTGAATTCATCTTGAAGGGAAGCAAGCAGTTGCGTCTGTGCCTCACCTGTTAACAAAGCTTCTACCAATTCAGTTTGGAAGTGTCTCAAGCTTTGTAATGCTTCATGCGCAACACGACCGTCTTTATCTAAACCTTCAAGAAACTCGATCAAGCGATTGGTGGTTTTCCCTGCCGCAGACACCACGACTAAATCATTTTCGGCTGAATACTCTTTTAGTATTTCAACCACACGTAAATAGCATTCGGGGTTGGCTAAACTGCTGCCGCCAAATTTATGCAGCTGACGTTGTACACTCATGACTTTTCTCTCTCCCGATTACTGTGCTGCTTTTAAAAATGCTTGCTCAAGATCGGCGATCAAATCCTGTGCATCTTCAAGACCAACGGATAAGCGCAGTAACTGTTGAGAAACACCAGCTTCAGCTAATGCCGCTTCCCCCATCGCGCGATGTGTCATCGATGCAGGATGACAAATCAAGCTTTCAACCCCACCCAAGGACTCAGCTAACGAAAACAATTCCAGCTCTTTTACAAACACTTTGAGCTGTTCAAATGATCCTGCGAATTCGAAGCTCAACATAGAGCCAAAACCGGATTGCTGCTTCTTGGCGATGTCATGTCCAGGATGCTCTGGCAAACTTGGGTGATAAATCTGTGCAACTAACGATTGAGTCTGTAAGTAAGCAAGTACATCTTGAGAACTTTCTTCATGAACTCGCATTCGCGCACCCAGCGTACGAATTCCTCTTAATGTCATGTAACTGTCGAATGGTGTTCCCGTCGCCCCAATGCAATTGCCCCACCACGCCAGCTCTTCTGCATGCTCTTCACTCTTAGTGATCACCACACCACCAATAACGTCGGAGTGACCGTTAATGTATTTCGTCGTAGAGTGGATAACAAAATCCGCACCTAGCTCCAAAGGCTTTTGGTACACAGGTGTCAAAAAGGTATTGTCCACGGCAACCAGTGCACCGACTTGTTTTGCCTTTTCACACACAGCGGCAATATCGACCACGCGCACAAGCGGGTTTGACGGTGTTTCTAGCAAGATAAGCTTTGGTTTTTTCGCAATCGCCGCATCAAGAGCTTGCTGATCCGACTGATCGACAAACTGCACTTTAAAATCACCCTTGCTCGCACGAGTATTGAAAAGACGATAGGTACCGCCGTAGCAATCGTGCGGCGCTACAATTAGATCATCAGGACCAAGAAACGTCGATACCCAAAGGTTTAATGCTGATGTACCACAGTTAGTAACAACCGCTCCTTTGCCTGATTCAAGCTCGTACAATGCTTGCTCTAGTAAGCCTCGGTTAGGGTTACCAGAACGGGTATAATCGTATTGAGGCACTTCACCAAATGCAGGGAAGCCATAGTTAGTAGAAAGGTAAATAGGTGGTACAACAGCGTTGTATTGGCTGTCTGACTCGATACCAGTGCGTACAGCAATGGTCGCAGGCTTACGGGTGCTCATGGGTGTATCCTTTCACGGGTGGTGACATCTAAATGGGAATGCGCTATATCTAGCTTGTATTGCTCAATTGATTAACACTCTTCCCTAACTATTAACCTCACTTTACTTGTCTAAAAATGAGACGTCAACACTTCTAGACGTCTATATGTCTTTGCTTATGGCAGTAAATGCAGCTAAAATCAGCACCTATATTTATTTTTCTAACTTATTACATTAATGAAGGTGCGCAATGGCTGACTGGAATGGCGAATACATTAGCCCGTATGCTGAGCACGGTAAAAAAAGCGAACAAGTGAAAAAGATTACCGTCTCAATCCCGCTAAAAGTTTTAAAAGTGCTGACTGATGAGCGAACACGCCGCCAGATCAACAACTTACGCCATGCGACTAACAGTGAACTACTGTGTGAAGCGTTCCTACACGCTTACACAGGTCAACCACTGCCAACTGATGAAGATTTGCGTAAAGACCGTCCAGACGATATTCCTACCGAAGCAAAAGCAATCATGACAGCGATGGGAATCGAATTCGAAGCATTCGACGAAGAATAATTGCTTACAAATTCGTCGATGATAGAAGCTGTGCTGGGGACGGTTTCCAAGAACAAAAAAAGGGACGCGAGAGCGTCCCTTTTTTATTTTTAAATTTTACTTTACCACTATTGAGCCATGTAATTCTCTGGCATTTCAATACGTGCCACACCAGAGTCAACCGCAGCTTGAGCCACCGCTTTTGCCACGCGTGGTAGTAGGCGTGAATCCATTGGCTTTGGAATGATGTAGTCAGTTCCGAACTCTAGCTTATCGACGCCAGCTGCTTTTAATACCGCTTCCGGTACTGGCTCTTTCGCCAATTCACGAATCGCGTCAACCGCAGCCAGTTTCATTTCATCATTGATCTCGCTTGCACGAACATCCAATGCGCCACGGAAGATGAATGGGAAACACAATACGTTGTTTACTTGGTTCGGGTAGTCACTGCGACCTGTACCCATGATCAAGTCATCACGCACTTCGTGAGCCAATTCAGGTTTGATTTCTGGATCTGGGTTTGAACATGCGAACACAACTGGCTTGTCTGCCATGAGCTTCAATGCTTCTGCAGGTAGTAGATTTGGACCCGATACACCCAAGAAAAGATCTGCACCTTCAATCACATCTTCCAACGTGCGCTTATCTGTGTTGTTAGCAAACAGCTGTTTGTATTCATTGAGATCATCACGACGCGTGTGGATCACCCCTTTACGATCCAGCATGTAGATCTTCTCGCGCATCGCGCCACATTTGATCAACAGCTCCATACACGCGACTGCCGCCGCACCCGCGCCTAAACAAACAATCGTTGAGTCTTCGAGCTTCTTACCTTGCAGCTCGATTGCATTCAACATACCTGCTGCCGTTACGATCGCTGTACCGTGTTGATCGTCATGGAATACTGGCACGTCACAGCGCTCAATCAGACGCTTTTCAATCTCAAAACAATCTGGTGCTTTGATATCTTCTAGGTTGATACCACCGAATGTATCAGCAATGTTTGCTACTGTGTCGACAAATTCATCGATCGTGCGGTGTTTTACTTCGATATCAATTGAGTCTAAACCAGCAAAGCGTTTGAACAATAGCGCTTTACCTTCCATTACTGGTTTAGAAGCCAGCGGGCCAAGATTACCAAGACCAAGAATAGCCGTGCCGTTAGAAATAACCGCAACCATGTTGCCCTTCGCTGTGTACTTATACACGTTGTCAGCGTTCTGTGCGATTTCACGTACAGGTTCTGCAACACCAGGGCTGTATGCAAGAGCAAGGTCATTTGCAGTTTCAGCAGGCTTAGTTAGCTCTACGGCAATTTTTCCTGGGGTTGGATATGCATGGTAATCCAATGCTTGTTGGCGGCGTTCTTCTTCTGGGGTGACTTCTTGGCGATTGTCTTCAGACATGGATCGTTTCTCTTTGTTATTTTTCGGTAAGGGGGAATAAATTCTAAAGGATAGAAGTCAAACTTCATAGGCTAGATTGCGAGCGATATCCTTAAAAGGGCCGATAATAAAAGAGATTAGACCAGATATTAGTGATGAGCACCCTGTTTACAGGTCAGGTGCTCTTTTTATCACTTGGTTTGGATAGGAAAACAGCGAAATATAATCTCACTCTTCATCGACATATTGTGCTTGTAGGTAATTTTCTATACCTGACATCTGGATCAAACCGAGTTGAGTCTCAAGCCAGTCAACGTGCTCTTCTTCGTCTTCAAGAATATCTTGAAACAGATCTCTAGAGACATAATCGCGAATATCCTCAGCGTAAGCGATGGCATCTTTCAAATCTGGAATGGCGGCCATCTCAAGTTTAAGGTCACACTCAAGCATTTCTTTGGTATCTTCACCGATCATAAGTTTGCCGAGGTCTTGTAAATTAGGTAACCCCTCAAGGAACAGAATACGCTCGATCAAGTGATCAGCATGTTTCATTTCATCGATCGACTCGTGGTATTCCTTATCTGCGAGATGCTTTAATCCCCAGTCTTTATACATACGGGCATGCAGAAAATATTGGTTGATCGCGACGAGCTCGTTACCGAGTATCTTATTGAGATGTTGAATAATGATTGGATCGCCTTTCATGGCAAAGCCCTCCTCTTTGGCTTCATTTAAATGTAGAAGCAAATGAGAAGGTGTCAAAAAGGCTCAGCTAATATTTAGCTAGCTTGTTTCAGCATTAGGTATTCAGTTTCAGCTAAAATTTCTTTCGCTTGCTTGATGCACTTGCCGCATTGACTTCCCAATGCCGTACATCTTTTAATTCCTTTTATATCTGTTACGCCTTCATCTATCGCCAACTTCCTAATTTTCTTGTCAGAGACGCCATGGCAAAGACAAACGTACATATTCACTACCTTTAAATTTCACTATGGAATGAAATATAAACAAGAATCGTTCTTGTTACCAGTTGTATTAAAGCGAATTACAGAACGTTTTGTTATAACGATTTGAACGATTTTGGCGGCTTTCAGTGACTTAGAGGGGTACTAAAAAAGAAGAGGAAGTTAGGTAAAAATAAGGTCATGTTTTTCATAAACAAAACGCATGACTAAGAATGACTGGCTTATAACCATATTGAAAAGAGGAATAGCAGATATAAAAAAGGGAAGCCTTAGCTTCCCTTTTTCTAGCGCTTTCTTCAAGAAGAAGAAGAGTGCAAGATTTTGCTCAATTCGTTAAGAATTATGCGAAGATCTTAGCAACAACACCAGCACCTACAGTACGGCCACCTTCACGGATAGCGAAACGTAGACCTTCGTCCATTGCGATAGGAGCGATTAGTTCAACAACCATTTGGATGTTGTCGCCAGGCATTACCA
>NZ_LNRD01000026.1:0-37052 GCF_001557775.1 Vibrio sp. MOR3
TGAGGCGTTGAGCTAACCTGTACTAATTGCCCGTGAGGCTTAACCATACAACACCCAAGGGGTTTTGATGGACTCAATGCAAGAACGATTGAATGTGTAGTAGAACTTAAAATCAGTTTTCCGAATTAAAGAATTTGCTTGGCGACCATAGCGATTTGGACCCACCTGACTTCCATTCCGAACTCAGAAGTGAAACGAATTAGCGCCGATGGTAGTGTGGGGTTTCCCCATGTGAGAGTAGGACATCGCCAGGCTTTAAATTTAGACTTAAATGTCTAACCAGTGCGGAGCGGTAGTTCAGTTGGTTAGAATACCGGCCTGTCACGCCGGGGGTCGCGGGTTCGAGTCCCGTCCGCTCCGCCACTTATTTAGAAACCCAGTCTTCGGACTGGGTTTTGTCGTTTATAAGCAAAAATATTTTCCCTTTTCAGGGAACGAGTCCCGGTTGCCCGCAACCCCGGCCTCTCCGCCATTTATTTAGAAAGCCTTGCTAGAAATAGCAAGGCTTTCGTCGTTTCTAGAGTCTGCAATTTCCTACTTGCTCTAGCTTTATTATCATTAAACTCCCCTCCTTCTCAAACCGACCTCTTTTACTTGTTTATTATATGTACGTAGGTGCTTACTACCTTTTTAGTGCCTATAAAATATGGAATTTTATTTATATTCCTGACCCTAAGCATTATGAGTGCACATCTTTAAAAGATAAGTGAGAATCATTATTAATATTTAGTTACACTCACATCAATTGGAATAATGAGTCACTAAATACATGGATATATCTCGTCGACGCTTCCTTAAATCTTCCTTAGCGATCTCTGCGCTTACCGTTCTGCCTGCATGTTCTCTATCTAGGAGTACTGATAAACAGGGTCAGCACATATACGACATCACTGCAGAGCCTTCTACTGCTGAATTAGTATCAGGGTTTACCACGGATGTACTTGCGTTTAATGGCTTGATTCCAGCGCCTACGATTCGTTGTCGCCAAGGCGAGAAAGTTATTATTCGGTTTACTAACAAGCTTTCAGAGCCGACTACAATCCACTGGCATGGCTTGCGAATCCCTATTGAAATGGATGGTGTCCCTTTCTTGAGCCAGCTGCCTATCATGCCTGGCGAAACATTCGTTTATGAATTTACACCGCCAGATGCCGGTACGTTCTGGTATCACCCACACATGAATAGCGTTAAGCAACTTGGGATGGGCTTAGTCGGGCTAATCATCGTTGAAGAGGCAGAGCCTGTTCAGTTTGATGAAGAGCATGAAGTCGTCCTCAAGCATTGGCATTTAGACAAGCAAGGTCAGTGGAAGAGCCTTATGGTGCCGCGCTTGAGTGCTCGTATGGGGACGCCCGGAGAGTGGAGTAGCGTCAATGGTGTGCATGAACCTGTTTATACGCTGAAGCAGAATGCTTCCACGCGATTAAGAATTGCTAATGTCGATAACACCATTACTTATCCGATCGCTATAGAAGGCGCAGAGGCTTGGGTTATTGCTATAGATGGTAATCCTGTTAAAACGCCTTATAAGCTCACTCAGCACAAAATTGGTCCGGGAATGAGGTTAGATATCGGATTGATTGCTCCGAAGGCTGGAGAACGTGTTTATGTGCGTCAAATGAAAGGACGCTTCCCATTTCCTTTGTGTGAGTTTGATATTGTTGAGTCTGACCTGCCGAGTAATCAGAAACTGCCTTTATTGCCTCTCAACCCTGTGCCAGATCTTGATTTGGAAAATGCTGATCAAATTGATTATGTGTTTGAATGGGAGGGGGCGGTCACTCCGGCCGATAAATCGGGCAAAGCGATACCTAAGTTCTGGCTGATGAATAAACGAGCTTGGGAGGGGATGAGTAAAGATAGTATTCCAGCACCGCTTTCAACATTGGAGATGGGAAAAACCTATATCTTCAACCTTAAGAATGTCACCCAATATCATCATCCCATTCATTTACATGGACACACATTTACTGTTCTTGAATTAGACGGTAAAAAACTCGATGAACCGTTTCATACTGATACGGTCTTGCTTGGAAAAAACGGCAGTGCGAAAGCGGCATTTGTTGCAGATAACCCAGGACGTTGGATGTACCATTGTCATGTGATCGAACACATGAAGACGGGGTTGATGGGTTATATTGAAGTAAAGTGACTCCTGTAACTTTTTAAATCTTGGTAAGTTTTAAGCGCTATACTTTGCTGAATTCTAAGATTGTATAATCACTATTGCCGTAAATTTGATTACAATGTCGCCATTAACTTTTCTGGGGGAATTATGGGACAACTATCCGTTTTGGGTTTTATTGCATTGGGTGGTGCATTTGGTGCATGTTCTCGTTACTTAATTTCTGAATTTTGTGTGATGCTACTCGGTCGTGGCTTTCCGTACGGTACCTTAACCGTGAACGTGGTTGGCTCATTTATTATGGGTCTACTGATTGCTGCGTTTGAAACTGAGTTGATGGTCACTGACCCATGGCGTCAAATCATCGGTCTTGGTTTTTTGGGCGCATTAACCACATTCTCTACTTTCTCGATGGATAACGTGTTGCTTATGCAGCAGGGCGCTTTCTTTAAGATGGGATTGAACGTACTACTGAATGTCGTGTTAAGCATTTCAGCTGCGTGGATTGGTTTCCAATTATTGATGCGTAGCTAGCAAAAATACTCAAATATTAATCAGGTCGGCTTGGTTTAACCAAGCCGTTTTTATATACTGATTTCACTTGTCGGAGTGCCATAAGGCTGAGACCGTTAATTCGGGATCCGTTGAACCTGATCAGATTAGAATCTGCGAAGGGAACAAGAGAAGATATCTACACCAGAGTTCTATCTGGTTGACCTATCAAATAGTCGAATGTTGTTATAGACGAAGAGCACTTGCTCAATCTGTCCTTAATTCGATTCCTCTTGTCGCATCTATCCGCCAAGCATTTTTATCCCAATACTTTTTATCTAAGCATAACAAAGCAAGGAAAAATGCTATGTCGAGTCGCAAGCAAGCGAGACTGGAAGCAAAACAGTTCATTGATACACTCTCGGTACAACCGTACCCAAATTCAAGCAAAGTC
Organism: Vibrio sp. MOR3; assembly: GCF_001557775.1. Classification (NCBI taxonomy): domain Bacteria; kingdom Pseudomonadati; phylum Pseudomonadota; class Gammaproteobacteria; order Vibrionales; family Vibrionaceae; genus Vibrio; species Vibrio sp. MOR3. Next base: position 3,072 of record NZ_LNRD01000026.1, read on the forward strand.
TACGTAGAGGGTTCACGTCCAGATATTCGTGTACCAATGCGTGAAATATCACTCGCTGATAGCCTTATTGGAGGCACAAAAGAAGCGCCTATTTTCGAGCCTAATGAGCCAATACGCGTTTACGATACCTCGGGTGTATACACAGACCCAAATCACACCATAGACCTTTACAATGGCTTACCTAAACTGAGAGAAGGGTGGATTGAAGAGCGTGTCGATACTGAGCTACTTAATGAAGTAAGCTCGGTATACACCAAAGAGCGCCTAGAAGATGAAACGCTAGACGATCTTCGTTACGGTAATCTACCACGTATTCGACGTGCCAAAGATGGGCAGTGTGTGACTCAGTTGCACTACGCTCGCAAAGGCATTATCACCCCAGAAATGGAATATATCGCCCTACGTGAAAATATGGGACGTGCTCAATACCGCGATGAAGTGCTGAATCAACAACATCCGGGTCAAAGCTTCGGAGCGAATCTTCCAAAAGACATTACCGCCGAGTTTGTGCGTAAAGAAGTCGCCGAAGGTCGCGCAATTATCCCTTCTAATATCAACCACCCAGAATCCGAACCAATGATCATTGGGCGTAACTTTTTGGTCAAAGTGAACGCCAACATCGGTAACTCATCGGTCACTTCTTCGATTGAAGAAGAAGTAGAGAAACTAGTGTGGGCGACGCGCTGGGGTGGCGATACCGTTATGGATCTCTCTACTGGACGTAATATTCACGAAACTCGCGAGTGGATTCTGCGTAACAGTCCGGTTCCGATCGGTACTGTACCTATGTACCAAGCGCTTGAGAAAGTGAATGGTGTTGCTGAAAACCTTAACTGGGAAGTGATGCGCGATACTCTGATTGAGCAAGCAGAGCAGGGTGTTGACTATTTCACTATCCATGCCGGTTTACTACTTCGCTATGTACCAATGACAGCAAAACGCGTTACTGGCATCGTCTCTCGTGGTGGTTCTATCATCGCAAAATGGTGTTTAGCGCATCATCAAGAAAGCTTCTTATACACCCATTTCCGAGAGATCTGTGAAATCTGTGCTAAGTACGATGTCGCACTATCTCTTGGTGATGGTCTGCGTCCTGGCTCGGTTGCTGATGCTAACGACGAAGCGCAATTTGCAGAGCTTCGTACCCTTGGTGAGTTAACCAAGATAGCGTGGGAATACGACGTACAGGTGATTATCGAAGGTCCTGGTCATGTTCCAATGCATATGATCAAAGAGAACATGGAAGAGCAGCTAGAGCACTGTCATGAGGCACCTTTCTACACGCTTGGTCCGCTGACGACGGACGTCGCTCCTGGTTACGACCATATTACTTCAGGCATCGGCGCTGCCATGATTGGTTGGTATGGCTGTGCAATGCTTTGCTACGTAACTCCGAAAGAGCACCTTGGTTTACCAAACAAAGAAGATGTGAAAGTAGGTATGATCACTTACAAGCTTGCTGCGCACGCCGCTGATTTAGCGAAGGGACACCCTGGTGCACAAGTTCGTGATAACGCGCTTTCTAAAGCTCGCTTCGAGTTCCGTTGGGAAGACCAATTTAACTTGTCGCTCGACCCAGATACTGCTCGTGCTTTCCATGATGAAACCTTGCCTCAAGAGTCTGGAAAAGTTGCTCACTTCTGTTCCATGTGTGGACCAAAGTTCTGCTCGATGAAGATCTCGCAAGAGGTGCGAGAGTATGCGAAAGACACTGAGCAAGTTGCTGCGGACCAAGCTATATCGATCAAAATGTTGGATGATCCTCTTGAGGGGATGCGTCAGAAATCCCAAGAGTTTAGAGATACAGGTTCTGAGCTATACCACCCAGCAGCACATGCCGAGGTAAGTGACTAATGAGTAAAATCCTTATTCCGTCATCATTGATTGAGCTAACAGGTTTAGTTCAACAATGTTTGTTGTTGGCGAAAGAACAGGGTTTTAGCATCGAAGACATTGAGTTGGGTGTGAGCCCAACTCAATCTATTCAGCTTGTTCGCGACCAACAGACCACGCGCATAACGACAGATCTTATTGATGGTTATGACTCTGAGAATGAGAGTTCATTTGTGCTCTATTACCGCTCTGCTTTATCGGTAGAAGCGTGTGCTAAGCAGCCGTCGAAAGCGATTTATATTGGCATTGCTGATACGCAAGTATCCGATGAAAAGGAGAAAGTGCTTCAGCTTGATATCTGGCGTCACCCAATTAACAACGAAGTGAGAGCGCTTTCCGTTAAGTCCAAATTCAACGCAATGTTCGCTCCCAAATATCACCTTGCTTGGATAGTAACGCTGACAGTACTCGATTTTCCTATCGAAGATGCGTTAACACTTGCTCGAGGAATGTTAACTCAACAAGCGAATGTTTCACGTGAAACACTGTTGAATGACAATCTTGACGAGGGAAGATCTACTCAGTGGGCTGACCAATTTGATGATTTTCCCACACCTGTACTGGAAGATAACCGACTAGGTATTCAAGTTGGTTGGTCTGCACAAGGCGATAGCGTTAGCTTTCCAACTCTGACTAAGCAAAGTTTAGGGCTCTATCCAGTCGTTGATGATGTGGCTTGGATTGAGCGTTTACTGTCACTAGGCATCAACACTATTCAACTGCGAATCAAGAACCCACAACAAGCCGATTTAGAACGACAGATCATTCGAGCAATTGAGCTAGGTCGTCAGTATCAAGCACAAGTGTTCATCAATGACTATTGGCAGTTGGCAATCAAGCATGGCGCTTATGGCGTTCACCTAGGACAAGAAGACATAGAAGAATCGAATTTGGCTCAGCTAACTAAAGCCGGTATTCGTCTTGGTCTTTCTACTCATGGTTATTACGAACTACTGCGCATCGTACAAATTCATCCTAGCTACATCGCGCTAGGGCATATTTTCCCAACCACCACAAAACAGATGCCATCGAAACCACAAGGTTTAGTGCGCTTGGCACTGTATCAAAAGCTGATTGATAGCATTCCTTATACAAACACAGAGGCTGCTTTCCGTCCTGCAAAAGACAAAGCAGTTAGTGACAATGTGCTTGGCTTTCCGACGGTTGCGATTGGTGGCATTGACCAATCCAATGCAGACCAAGTTTGGCAAACAGGTGTTTCTAGTTTGGCAGTTGTGCGAGCTATTACGTTGGCAGAATCACCTCAATCGGTCATCGAGTTCTTCGCACAACTGATGAAGGAAAGACAGCTAACGTTTACTGATAAGAATATTGAGTTGGCGCATAGCAAGAGAGGTGAGCATGCTCACGGATAAGCAGTTCCTTCGCTATCAACGTCAAGTCGCTCTGCCAGAAATTGCCGAAGTTGGGCAAGAGCGTTTGAGTAAATCGCATGTGCTGATCATCGGTTGTGGTGGGTTAGGAAGTGCTGCGAGTTTGTACTTGGCATCAGCGGGTGTTGGTAAATTGGTTGTGGTCGATAACGATAAAGTTGATAGCAGTAACCTGCAACGCCAGATCATTTATCGTGAACAAGACCTTCAAGTTGCGAAAACAGAAGCAACTGTAAAACAGCTCACTGACCTCAATTCTATGGTTCAAATTCGTGCCCTCAATAAGCGACTAGACAAAGCACAGTTGCAGCTTGAGGTGATGCTAGCGGATGTGGTGCTCGACTGCACCGATAACATGCCAACGCGCCAGCTCATCAACCAAGTTTGTTTCGAGCAAAATACGCCGCTCATCTCGGCGGCGGCAATTGGTTGGCAAGGACAATTCGCTGTCTTTGATTACCAAACACCAAGTGAACAAGAAGCGCAGAGTAAAGCGTGTTACCGCTGCTTGTATCCGTTCGACGAATTACCACAAAGTCAAAAATGCAGTGAGAGCGGTGTCGTCGGTCCGGTGGTAGGCACACTTGGTAACTACCAAGCGATAGCGGCAATTCAAAAACTGGCGACGGGAAAGTTTCATGTCGAGACTGCCAAGTTGCATCTGTTTGATGGGTTGAAACTGCAATGGCAAACCATGGCGATAAGCAAAGACAAACAGTGCCAAGTGTGTGCTCAGATTTAGCTTACGAGTAATGGGCAGAATTAAGAGAGTTGGAAGCAATGACGTTATCAGAACAACAAACAACACAAATGACCGCTGCTGACTTAGATGTGATCACTATTGTCATCAATGACCAGTCGCATCAAGTTGCCAGTGAGTCGAATCTACAGCAAATCATTAGTCAATTTGCGCTGCCTGAAATGGGCTGTGTTTTTGCAATTAATAACAATGTTGTGCCGCGCAGTGAGTGGGCTAGCACAGTTCTTTCACAGGGAGATAGCATCTCTTTGTTTCAAGCGATCGCAGGGGGTTAAAGTCGATGCTTAAAATTGGTGATAAACAATTCGAATCAAGACTGTTCACGGGAACAGGGAAGTTTGCCAACAGCCGATTAATGGCAGAAGCGATTCAAGTGTCGGGATCTCAACTTGCGACCATGGCGTTGAAGCGTGTCGATGTGAACGACCAACAAGACGATATTTTGCTGCCGTTAGTACAAGCGGGTGTGAACTTATTGCCGAACACCTCGGGTGCAAAGAATGCTAAAGATGCTGTGTTTGCTGCGCAACTGGCGCGAGAAGCGTTGGGTACTAATTGGTTAAAACTAGAAATTCATCCAGACCCGAAGTACTTGATGCCCGATCCAATTGAGACACTTGCTGCTGCTGAGCAACTGGTTCGTGAGGGCTTCATTGTGCTTCCTTATTGTCATGCTGACCCGGTTCTGTGTAAACGATTGGAAGAAGTAGGTTGTGCAGCGGTCATGCCATTAGGTGCGCCGATCGGTTCTAACAAAGGGATAGTTTCTCACGACTTCCTAGAGATCATCATCGACCAAGCTAATGTTCCAGTGGTTGTCGATGCGGGTATCGGCGCACCTTCACATGCCGCGCGTGCGATGGAAATGGGCGCGGATGCCGTGCTAGTTAATACCGCGATTGCGGCTTCGAGCGATCCCGTTGCGATGGCGAGGGCATTTAAGTTGGCGGTAGAGTCGGGGCGTATGGCTTATGAAGCCGGACTTGCTGGTAAGGTTTCTCATGCGGTTGCGTCGAGTCCACTGACGTCATTCCTAGATGAGCTTTAGTCCTAGATTGGTTTAGCTATTAAGCGAGGAAAACATGAGCTTCGTTGAACAATTTAAGCAGCTTAATTGGGATGACATTTCGATGTCGATCTACGCGAAAACGGCACAAGATGTCGAGCGGGCATTGAATAAACCCAAGCGTGATTTGGAAGACTTTAAAGCGCTAATTTCACCAGCGGCTGAAGCATATTTAGAGCAAATGGCGCAGCTGTCATACTCGGCAACTCGCAAGCGTTTTGGTAATACCATGTCGCTTTATATTCCATTGTACCTTTCTAACTTGTGCGCCAATGCTTGTACTTATTGTGGCTTCTCCATGGAGAACAGAATCAAGCGTCGTACCTTGAATCGGGACGAAGTGGCAGCAGAAGTCGAAGCCATCAAGCGCATGAAGTTTGATAGCGTATTGCTGGTGACTGGCGAGCACGAAACCAAAGTGGGTATGAAATACTTCCGCGAAATGGTGCCTATGATTAAGAAGCGCTTTAACTATTTGGCGATGGAAGTACAGCCACTTGATCAAGACGAATACGCTGAGCTCAAGACATTGGGTTTGGATGCGGTGATGGTCTATCAAGAAACGTATCATCCTTCGACTTATGCCGAGCACCATTTACGTGGCAATAAGATGGATTTTGAATACCGATTGGATACACCCGATCGTCTTGCAAAGGCGGGCATTGATAAGATCGGTATTGGTGCTTTAATAGGGTTGGAAGAGTGGCGTACCGACTGTTTTTATGTCGCAGCGCACTTGGACTATCTTGAGCGCACATATTGGCAGACTCGGTACTCAATTTCTTTCCCACGTTTACGTCCTTGTGAGGGCGCGCTCCAACCAAAATCAGTCATGACGGATAAGCAGCTTGTTCAGTTGATTTGCGCTTATCGTTTGTTGAATCCAGAGGTGGAGTTGTCATTATCGACTCGTGAATCACCGAAGTTCAGAGACAATGCATTGCCGTTAGGCATCACCAGTATGTCTGCTGCATCGAAAACTCAGCCGGGTGGTTATGCGATGGATGATGTTGAACTCGAGCAGTTTGAGATCAGCGATGAGCGAAGTGCGGGTTCTGTGGAAGAGATGATTCGAGCCAAAGGATTTGACCCTGTATGGCGAGATTGGCACTCAGCGTATTCTGGTTAAGCAACAAATAAAGCCACTGGTCATCGCTATGTTTCACGTGAAACATAGGCAAAGAAAAGAGGGTTGATGAAAAACATCAACCCTCTACTTTTTCTAGCTTCTAGCTTCTAGCTTCTAGCTTCTAGCTTCTAGCTTCTAGCTTCTAGCTGTGTGCTACTGGTAGCGTTGCGTGACGAAGCCACTCTTTCACATCACCTTCAACAAGTGGGCTGATCTCATCCCATACCTTCTGATGGTAATCATTCAGCCATGCAAGCTCTGGACGAGTTAGCATATCAACATTGATGTTGCGCTTGTCGATTGGGCAGCGTGTTAGCGACTCAAATGATAGAACAGGGAAGTCACCGTTAGTTGGGGTTTCAACAACAAGCTCTAGGTTTTCAATACGGATACCAAACGCATCTGCACGGTAGTAACCTGGCTCGTTGGATAGCACCATACCTTCTGTTAGAGGCACGTCGATTTGCTTCTTCGAAATGCTCGCTGGACCTTCATGAACACTTAGGAAGTGACCAACACCGTGACCTGTACCGTGATCGTAATCGTAGCCTTCCGCCCATAGGTGCTGACGAGCTAGCGTATCGATTTGGTAACCACGTGTGCCTTTCGGGAAACGTGCACGAGCAACACCGATGTGACCTTTTAGTGCGAGAGTGAATTGTTTAATCATCTCTTGTGAAGGCTGACCGATCGCAATTGTACGCGTGATGTCTGTCGTGCCATCTAGGTACTGACCGCCTGAATCCACTAGGTAAAGCGTGTTTAGCTCTAGCTTGCCAGGTTCAGGTTGGTTCTCGTGGTTGTAGTGACACATCGCCGCGTTGCCGCCCGCAGCTGAAATAGTATCGAAGCTAAGATCCATCAGTGTCGGGTCTTCGCTACGGAACGCTTCCAGTTTGTCAGCCAATGTTGCTTCATCATGCAGGTTACCCGCAACGACTTCAGTATCTAACCATGATAGGAACTTGCTCATCGCCACGCCATCGCGGATATGACATGCTTTCATGCCTGCAATTTCAACTGGGTTCTTCGCTGCTTTTGGCATTAGGCATGGGTCAGCTTTACTTACCACTGATGCACCAGCATTTTGTAGAACCAGCTTAAACCACGCGTTACTTGTCGCAGGGTCAACCAGTACATTCTTGCCAGTTAGAGTTTCTAGTCGTGCTTGCAATGCTTCTGGGTGGTGAACTGTTACGCCAGAACCAACGTGAGCGTCAAACTCAGCAGGTAGACGAGCTGGATCTAGGAAGTATTCCACGCTTGAATCTGAGTTCAGAATCGCGTGAGAAAGCAGAACTGGTAGACGTGATACATCAAGACCACGAACGTTAAGCAGCCAACAGATAGAATCAAGTGCAGTGATAACTGCGCTGTCTGCGCCGGCTTTTTTCAAGAGCTCTGCGATTTCTTGACGTTTGCTTTCACTTGATTGACCAACTGCGTCTGTTGCCATTAGGCGAACATCAGAAACCACAGGAGCAGGACGGTCGTGCCACAGCTCATCAATTGGGTTGCTGTCGAGAATCTTAAGCTCAAGTGCACCTGCAAGTTTTGCTTGTGCCATGTCTAGCCAAGCAGAGTTGTGCATGCGAGGATCGATTGCCACAGACGCACCATTTGCAAGATGGTCTTTAATCCAATCTAGCGCAGGCTCTTCAATTAGGTGACGGTATTCGAATAGATCAGCAGGAACTTGCTTAGTGACTTGTACTGTGTAGCGACCATCAACAAAGATAGCGGCTTTGTCTTTGGTGATTACCGCAGCACCAGCAGAACCGGTAAAACCAGTTAGCCAATGTAAACGCTCGTTGTGCGCTGGTACGTATTCGCCCAAGTACTCGTCTTCATGAGGGACAAGTAGGGCATCAATATTATGTTGTGCTAGCCATTCGCGAATTGCATTCACGCGGCTTTGGGTATCGTTGTGCATCTGTGTTATTCCTTCAAATTACCGCTCCTTCATGCTCAGGTGTGGGAGCTGTTTCCATCTGCTTCATGCAGTTTACGATTCCATTGAGGTTCGCAATCACTTCAATAGAGTCGGAGTACAACAGGCCATAGATGAGCCAAAAAGGACTATCGACTGTTAAGCTACTCATTTTACCGTAAGAGCGCAAATCGCGTCCGGGATTTTTATCTAAGATGATCGGTTTTTTGCGTGATCATGGTACGTAGCCAAGTTAAAGCCGGGTCATTTTCTCTGTCTCGGTGCCAGAACAAAGTGTAAGCCATTGGCGGGAATTCGAGTGGCAGCGGCAGCAATGCCATGTCGTGTTGCTTGGCTGCCAGCTTTACAAAGTGACTTGGCGCGGTAAACACAAAATCAGTGTAAGAGCACAAACTGGCAGCGCTGTTAAAGTCCGGGACGGTGACTGCGATGTCACGCTCGCGACCAATGTCGGCTAAACGATAGTCGAGCAACCAACGGTCGTTGCCATCACAACGCACCTGTACATGACGCAGGGCTAGGTAAGCTTCTAAGTTCCAGTTACCACGCAAAGCTGGGTGGTCTTTACGCACGATACACATTTGGTGGTCGCGATAGATTTCCTGTTCACAAATGTCATCGGGCGGCAACATAGTCAGCTTGGCATCGTTGATGTCGATATCTCGCCCCGTCATACCCAAATCAATCTCACCACGTTGAATCATTTTAAAAGTCTGTTCAGACCATGGATGCGTGCTGATGGTCACGCCAGGTGCTTGTTGGAATATTGCTGGCAAGAAGTGGGGCAAAATCAACGGGTAGACACTCTCCACCGCAGCAATTTGAAAACGGTATTCACTGCTCTGTGGTGAGAACTCTTCTGGTTGAGTCAGGACATCAAGTTGATTTATCAACAGATCCAGTTTCGGTTTGAGGAACAAAGCTCGTGGTGTTGGCGTCAATCCATGCGAGTTTCGTGTGAACAAAGGGTCATCAAACTGAGTGCGTAACTTGGCCAAAGATTTACTCACTGCAGACTGACTCAAACAGAGTCGGTGTGCAGCTCGAGTAACATTCAACTCCTCGATTAGTACCTTAAAACAGACCAACAAGTTGAGGTCGATGCGTACCAGTTTCTCTACGTTCACTGTGATTTTCCTCATTGGAATAATGGTCATGAGTATACATCATTTCCATTCATATCATCAGATGATTAAGCTTTGCTCAAAAGTTCTTATTCAATTTGGAGTGTTTTGTGTCTAGCCATATTACAAATAGCAAAAAACAGATGGCGCTGTTGACCATGTTAGTTCTGTTCAGTCCGCTTGCGATTGATATCTATCTACCTGCTTTGCCTCTTATCGCATCCACTTTTCAGGTAGAAAATGCATTGGCACAAGACACCATCACTTGGTTCCTATTTGCTATGGGCGTTGGCCAGCTATTCGCAGGCCCCTTGGCAGATAAACTCGGACGTCGAACTGTTGCATTGGGAGGCATCACCATCTACGCATTGAGCGCTTTATTGGCGTGGAGTGCTCAAAATATTGAGTGGATGTTGACGGCTCGTTTGCTACAAGGCTTAGGTGCATGTGCAACATCTGTAGCAGCCTTTGCAACAGTTCGCGATATCTTTGGTCCGGAAAAAAGTGGCAAAATGATCAGTTACCTTAACGGGGCGATCTGCTTTATCCCGGCATTGGCGCCTATTTTAGGCAGTTGGTTAACCCAGCAATTCGATTGGCGTGCAAACTTCAGCTTCATGGCCGGCTTCGCTGTGATTGCCGGAACGATGATTTTCTTTGGAATGAAAGAAACCAACCCTGCAACTGAAAAACAAGCTGTGTTTAAACTGAGCCGTTATTGGTCTGTATTAAGCACGCCGTCATTCATTTTCCATGCATCATTGTGTCTAATGGCGATGGCGGTCATTCTTGCTTACGTCACATCAGCTCCAGGTGTACTGATGACGGGCATGGGTTTATCCATGAACGAGTTTACCTTCTGGTTTGGTCTTAACGCGGCGTTTAATATTGCAGCTTGTATGTTGGCACCGAAATTCATGGATCGCTGGGGTACGCACAATTCACTGGTTGTTGGTATTAGCTTACTCTCGATAGCTGGCGTTATCATGATGGTGATGAAAGGACACAACACGGCGCTGTCTTTCATGCTGCCAATCTTTATCTCATCGGTTGGCTTCGCTTGGATTCTTGGTGCAGCAGCAGGTAAAGCGTTAGAACCGTTTGGTGATAAAGCGGGTACTGCGGCTGCACTACTTGGTTTGTTCCAAATGAGTGGCTCTGGTTTGTTGGTAGGTACGCTACAGCGTTTATCACTGGATCCACAAACTCTGATTGCGATTCATATGTGGGTATTGCTTCCAGCTTTGGTGATTCTGTTTAGCAAAGCAGGTAAGAACTGGCATGCGAAATTGGCGAATGCGTAAAACTCGGTAATTTAGTATTTTCCAATGTACCTAACGCGTGTATATTTGTCGTTCAAACTTTTCTCGACACCATAACGGAACTCAAAAAGTAATGTCGTTAACCACGTATGAAATGGCTCGTATCTTAGAGCAAATGGAAGAGTCACCAGAAAAGGTGATGTTTGGTAAGTTGCTCAACGAATTGGGTAACCAAAGCTCTGAGCGTATTCGTAGTGCGGCAAAACAAGTTCCATTGCCAGTCTTGCGTGATCTTGTGTATCAATTTCAGCAAGTGATTGAGTCACGTAAAGGCGAGCAAGTAGAGCAGATGGCAAAAGACCTCGCGAAGCAAGGTATCTCAGCAGAAGAGTTACTGGCTTACTTGAACAAGTAATAAAAAATCCCCGCATTATGCGGGGATTTTTTTAGTTAGTGACTTTCTTCTTGATAATGTGGTCGAGAGATAAAGGCCCTGGCCCCCACACAATAACAATAAGAATCATCAACCCCCAAAGTTGATGGTCATAGAAACCTTTCTCCCACAGCAGCGGGTAAGAGACCACGGCGATGATGTTAAACACAAACAGAATCGCAGCCATCGGGCGCGTAATTAACCCTAGTGCCAAGAACACCGGTAGAACCAACTCCGCAGCTGTACCTAAGTAAGCCGCCAGTTCCCACGGCAGTATTGGCACTTGGTATTCCAGCTCAAATAAATACAGTGTGCTGTCCCAAGATGAGATTTTGATTAGCCCTGAATTGAAAAATACCCATGCAACCCACAAGCGACAAAAGAGAAGTAATACAGGGACAAAGCCAGCTTGTAGGGTACTGATTAAATCGTCGTACCGATTCACTAAGTTTTTAACCGTATCCGTCATAGAGTGCTCCTTAGATTGATTTCAATGTAAAGCCGTCAACGAGATCGAGTGCCATGATGCTATTAAGATGAGCGAGTAGTGCTTCAGGTATTTCGCTCAAGCTTTGTTTCTGCTCTAAGCATTGCAGCAGTTGGAACACATCGGCATCGAGTGCGTGACACAAGGCTTCTCCATTGGCTTGAATCGAGATGACACCTTGCTGTAATTGGTTGATATTAAGTTGTTCGAATTGGCCAGTTTGAATCGCGCTGAACAAATCAAATACTGCGTAACTGGAGTCAAAGCTGCGGCAGCCTTGTTTGAGGTGCAAAACCAAAGCGGGTTGTTGCTCTTCACTCACTTCGCCAAGTAACGCAAGCGGTTTTAATTCTGCCGCATTGGGTTGTTCATACTGCGCTTGACGAGCGAGGTCGATATTCCACTCGAAGCGTGCGACTTCAGGGCTGTAAGGGGCTTGTGCGATCACCTGACTAAACTGCATGATGGTGTCTTGAAAGCCTTCGCCATAATGGACCACATTTCCTTCTTCTAATGGATAAGTGAGAACATGCTGGCGAGCCATCTGTTCGAAGCATTCTTCACCAAGCAGCGCTTCAATCATCGGGTAGGTTGCGGACAACACCTCGCTTAAGCTGACGATAAAGTTATTACGGTAAATCTGCATGCGTTCATCAGCGGTAAACTCATCACTGGCAATATCGCAATCGTCACCGAGTGCTTGATAGTGTAGGGCTTTAGCAAACTGGCTTTGTAAGGTGGCTAGATTCATGATGCCTTCCTTGGTTCGCTTTGTTCACTTGGGAGTGTGCCTTGCAATAGCAGTTGCGATGCTTTCAGCGCTTCTCCCAGTAAGACCTCTGGCGCAGGAATATCCAAATCCCATTCAATCAACGCATGACGTGGACCGTGTTTCTTTGTCCATTGTGCGAACAGTTGCCAAACTTCGTCACTAACTGGGCGGCTATGGGTATCAATCCATATCTCGCCTTTGTCGAGTTGTTTGATAGTAAAACCTGCCAAGTGAATCTCATCCACTTTGTCGGCTGGAATCGCATCTAGGTATGTGTCGCAATCAAAACCGTGGTTGAACGCCGAAACATAAACATTGTTTAGATCGAGCAATAAACGACAGTCAGTGCGCTTTTGCACTTCGGTAAGAAACTCCCATTCGCTGATGGTCGAATGTTGAAACTTCACATAACTAGATGGGTTCTCTATCAAGATCTCGCGTTGCAAATAATCCTGCACTTCATTGACATTACGAGTGAACACTTTGAGCGCTTCTTCCGTATACGGAAGTGGAAGCAGGTCATTAAAGTAGTGACCGCCGTTTTCACTCCAACTCAAATGGTCAGAAACAAGAACCGGATCGATTGAGTCAATCAGCGCTTTAAGTTGAGCAAGGTGCTTTTGATTCACACGTTCCACCGAACCTAGTGACAGACCAATGCCATGGCAGCTAATTTGATACTGCTCGCGCAACGCTTGTAATTGATTGCGCTCTGTAGCGTTGGGTTGAAAATAGTTTTCACTGTGGATTTCTAACCAAGATAACTCGGGTTTGTTTTGGCTAAAGTAATCGAGGTGAGGGGTTCTTAATCCAACTCCAACAAGGTCGTGGAAGGTGTGGTGTTTCACGTGAAACTCCTTTTCAAAGCGGGCGGGAAGAGAAGGATGCGCTGGTTGAGCGTCAACGCATCCTTGCAGTAGCTAGCGATAAAAGATTATGAAGAAGAAGTGCTACCACCAACTAACTTGTCACATAGACCTTTTGGTACGACTACGAATGCATCTTTTTGGTTATCTTCTTTAGCTGTACCAGCACAAGAACTGCTCTTCGTTGCACAGTCGTTTTTGCCTGCTTTTGAAACGCCGTAGCATTTTTCTTTATCAGCTGCGACAGCTGGAGCTGCAGTTAGCATTGTGCCACCAAGAGCTAGAAGGCCAGTAACAGCAGCAGTAACAGCTAGATTCGACTTTTTCATAATAAATTCCTCTGAATGATTTCCTTTACTTTAAGTTGGCAAGATGAATCGCCTGTTGTGGCGTTTTTGTTATCAACTTGCTTAACTTAAAAGATAGGAAACTGGCTAAAAAACTTTCAGAGAAATTTTCGAAACAAATGGTTTTAAAGAGTGGAATTTATATAACTTATTGATGCATCGAGTAAAAAAACATCGAATTTTTTATGAATTTTTGTCTAATCTGAGGAGGTTGTTTAGGTTATAATCTATTTTTATGTATAAATAACCAGTAGCTCTCATCATGATGGATCCCTCTCTATTAGTCGACGGTTTGAACGATAAACAACGTGAAGCCGTTGCCGCACCTCTAGAAAACTTGCTCGTCCTTGCTGGTGCAGGGAGTGGTAAGACACGCGTTCTTGTTCACCGCATTGCTTGGTTGATGTCGGTCGAGCAGGCATCTCCGTTCTCGATTATGTCGGTAACCTTTACCAATAAGGCCGCGGCAGAGATGCGTGGACGTATCGAAGAGCTCATGATGGGCAGTGCAGGCGGAATGTGGAATGGTACTTTCCACGGGATTTGTCACCGTATTCTGCGTGCACATTATCTTGATGCCAAGCTACCGGAAGATTTTCAAATTATCGATAGCGACGATCAGTTACGTCTATTGAAGCGTTTAATCAAAGCGCAAAACTTAGATGAGAAGCAATGGCCTGCACGCCAAGTATCATGGTGGATTAACGGCAAAAAAGACGAGGGTCTACGTCCGTCACACATTGATGCGTACCACGATCCAGTGACCAAGACATACCTACAGTTGTATACTGCTTATCAAGAGGCGTGCGATCGCGCTGGATTAGTCGATTTTGCGGAAATCTTGCTGCGCGCACATGAGCTACTGCGTGATAACAAGTTCGTTCGTGAACACTACCAAGCACGCTTTAAGCACATCTTGGTGGACGAGTTCCAAGATACCAACAACATCCAATACGCTTGGCTACGTATGATGGCGGGCCCTGAGTGTCACGTGATGATCGTTGGTGATGATGACCAATCTATTTACGGTTGGCGTGGCGCGAAAATTGAGAATATTGAGAAGTTTACGCTGGAATTCCCAAGCGTGAATACCATCCGTCTTGAACAAAACTATCGTTCAACCAAGACCATTTTGGAAGCGTCTAACACCCTGATTGCCAATAACACTGAACGTATGGGTAAAGAGCTTTGGACTGATGGTGTTGTCGGCGAGCCTATCTCAGTTTACAGCGCTTACAACGAATTGGATGAAGCGCGTTTTGCGGTTAACAAAATCAAAGAGTGGCAAGAAAAAGGCGGTGCACTGAATGACGCTGCCATGCTCTACCGTAACAACGCCCAATCGCGTGTTCTGGAAGAAGCCTTGATTCAAGCTGGCCTGCCTTACCGTATCTACGGTGGTATGCGATTCTTCGAACGTCAGGAAATTAAAGACGCCTTGAGCTACATGCGTTTGATCGCTAACCGTAACGATGACGCCGCATTTGAGCGTGTAGTTAATACACCCACGCGTGGCTTGGGTGATAAAACGCTAGAAACCATTCGCTTTGCAGCGCGTGATCGCGGTTGCACCATGTGGGAAGCAAGTATGGTCATGCTTGAGGAGCAAGTATTACCAGGCCGAGCGGCAGGGGCATTAAGCCGTTTTATTGAGTTGGTGACAGCACTAGAAGATGACACGTTAGAAATGCCTCTGCATCATCAGGCTGATCATGTCATTAAATACTCAGGTTTGTTCGCCATGTACGAGCAAGAGAAGGGTGAAAAGTCTAAGGCGCGTATTGAGAACTTGGAAGAATTGGTGACAGCAACTCGTCAATTCGAGAAACCAGAAGAAGCCGAAGACATGTCATTGCTGACGGCATTCCTAACCCATGCAGCATTAGAAGCGGGCGAAGGACAAGCAGATGAATTCGAAGATGCGGTTCAGCTAATGACATTGCACAGCGCGAAAGGTCTAGAGTTCCCGCTCGTGTTTATGGTTGGTGTGGAAGAAGGCATGTTCCCAAGTCAAATGTCGGCAGAAGAGGCGGGACGTTTAGAAGAAGAGCGTCGTTTGTGCTATGTAGGTATGACTCGTGCGATGCAGAAGCTGTACATCACTTATGCTGAAATGCGCCGCTTGTACGGTCAGGATAAGTATCATAAGCCATCTCGCTTTATTCGTGAGCTACCAGAAGCATGTTTGGATGAAGTTCGTATGAAAGCACAAGTCAGCCGTCCTGCAAGCAGTGGCCGATTCAGCCAAACGGTCGTGAAAGATAGCTTCAATGAAACTGGCTTTACGCTGGGTTCTCGCGTCATGCATCCGAAGTTTGGTGAAGGTACCATCATCAACTTTGAAGGCAGCGGTCCACAAAGCCGTGTTCAGATTGCTTTTAATGGCGAAGGTATTAAGTGGTTAGTGACTGCTTACGCGAAACTAGAGAAACTGTAATACTTCACCAAACTAATCAACTTAAGAGCTGCTTCGGCGGCTCTTTTTGTTTGTGCTGTTTTTGTGTCGCTAATGCAGTAAAAAATGGAATGATAAATGGAGTGAAAAAGCGGCGATTTAACGATGTCGTTTGAAGTGAAAGGTGGGCGTTGTGGGTGAATGTCTACTTTCAGTAGATCTGCTGAGAAAAATTTTAGGCAAAGAAAAACCCCGAGGGCTTTCGCCCATCGGGGTTATAGTCTTACTCGCAGCAATCCGGCTACTAAGTGTGCTCCATGCATCTAATCCATGATAGTGTGCTGAATCCGTCAGCTTAATCCTTACGTCGCCATCCTAGCGGTGTCCTTGACCTTATCCTGGTCTGCTAACCATCCTCGTTAGCTCTCATCACTTGT
This sequence comes from Vibrio sp. MOR3, assembly GCF_001557775.1. Lineage (NCBI taxonomy): Bacteria > Pseudomonadati > Pseudomonadota > Gammaproteobacteria > Vibrionales > Vibrionaceae > Vibrio > Vibrio sp. MOR3. The sequence continues at coordinate 19,388 of NZ_LNRD01000026.1, forward strand.
TCCCTGAGCGGTGTCCCTGACATCATCCTGATGTTCAAATCCTTGCCTCGTCCAGAGGTGTCCATTTCCCGTCCTTAGTAGTAACCATCCTAGTCACTATTGATTCCGTTCAATGTCCAATTTTGCAATCCATGCCCGACTATTCATCCTGAATAACCGTTTCTTCTTCCTGAAGTTCACCAAGTCCGTGGTGTTTCCTGTTCCGTGTCAGCATCCTTCCGACAGGTTTAATATTACGTGTTTAGCGATTCCCAACAACGGGCTAATATCACATTTTTTTACTCTCTTAGCGTTCAAAAAAGATACATAACCATTAAATTCAATGGCTTATGCTCTTTGTTGTACGGTTTTACCATTAAAAAAGAGAGGTTTGCTCAACCCTTTGTGAGAGATCTCGCACAAGGGGTCGAGCGAAAGACTCTTACTGCCCGATAGCGGCACCTTCACGCCTTGGATCAGCCGCACCTTCGAGACCGTCTTCTGTTATACGTATCGCATGCAGTCCAGAGTTCAAATCACGAACATCAGTTTTAAAACCCATCTTTTCCAACTCAGGCAGTAAGCCTTCTGCAGCGGTACCTTGCTCAATATCTAAGGTACCAAAACGGTTCAGCAATCGTGGCTGATTAATCGCACTTTGGATGTCCATATCCCATTGTGTGTGGGCGATAATGGCTTGTGCGACGTAACCAATGATGCGGCTGCCGCCCGGTGAACCAATTGCCATGTAGGGTTTATCGTCCTTCATCATAATGGTTGGCGCCATGGATGAACGTGGGCGTTTGCCAGGTTCTAAGCGGTTCGCGATTGGCACACCATCTTGATGCGTGCGGAAAGAGAAATCGGTAAGTTCGTTATTGAGCAAGAAGCCGCGCACCATCAAGCGTGAGCCAAAGGCGTTCTCAATGGTCGTTGTCATCGAAACCACATTGCCTTGCTTATCGACGATATTGAAATGGCTGGTGGAAGGCAGCTCGATCGATTGGTCCATGCTTAAGTTCATGGCGTGCGACCAAGGAGGATTGCCAGCTTCAACCTTACTCAACGTTTTACCGACTTGAATGAGCTCAGCACGCTGTTTTAGATAGTCTTTATCAAGCAAGCCTTCGGTTGGCATTGGCACATAATCTTGGTCAGCCATGTATTTACCGCGATCCGCGAACGCAAGGCGAGACGCGTCGGCGATCACTTGCCATGATTTCGCGCTTTCGGCTCCCCAACCTTTAAGATCGTATTGCTCAGTGATCGCGAGAATCTGTCCAACCGTCAATGCGCCAGAGCTTGGTGGTCCCATGCCGCAGATGTCATAGCTTTGGTAAGCCGCACAAACCGGTTCACGTTGTTTGATTTGGAACGCATCAAAGTCAGGTTGTGCCAATACGCCAGGATTGCCCGGTGCATTCTGTACTGTCTTGATGATGTCTGTGGCGATATCGCCTTGATAGAAAGCTTTTGCCCCTTGCTCTGCAATTGCCGTCAGAGTTTGCGCGTATTCAGGGTTCTTCAACAACGTGCCTTCGGCTTTTGGTGAGCCATCTGGATTAAAGAAGTAAGCCTTAGTCACAGGGAAGCGTGATAGGCGCTTGGCATCTTTCTCAATCAGACTCGCGAGGCGAGGACTCACTTCGAAACCTTGCTCAGCCAAGGTAATCACAGGTTGGATGATCTTTTTCCATTCCAACTTGCCGTATTTCTGGTGCGTGTCCCACAGTAGTTTCACCGTGCCAGGAGTGGCAACGGAACGCCCACCTACAACCGCATCGTAAAATTGTAGAGGTTGTCCTTTGTCATCTAGAAAGAGTTTCGGCGTCGCGGCGAGCGGTGCGGTTTCGCGTCCATCATACGTAGTCAGTTTTTGTTTCTCACTGTCCCAATACACTAAGAAGGCGCCACCACCAATGCCTGAAGATTGCGGTTCTACCAAGCCCAGCATCAGTTGCACGGCAACCATGGCATCAATAGCATTACCACCTTGTGCAAGAACATTCGCCCCGGCTTGGGTGCCAAGTGGGTTGGCTGCTGTGACCATATAATCTTTGGCTTTGACCAATTGCTTTTGCTCGAAGCCAGTACTGTGCTCCGGTGCAACCGCATCTGCTGCTTGGTTAGCAAAGGCTGAGGTAGATAAAACGAGTGGGGAAGTAAGAAAAAGACCCGTGGTCACGAGTCGGTTGAACGTCCAATGCATGATGACTCTCCATGTTGCCAGTTTTGTGTTTTCAGCTTGGCAGTCATGAAGAGCCACGTCGAGTCAGCAATCTTAGAAATGTCGATTGTGCTACGCTTTTAAATCAGTACTTTATCCGATAAAAGTGCTGATGGTTTGGTATAAAATACTGCCACCCACTAGAGTAAATACCACGCCACACAGACCGTCGATGTAGATGCCTGCTTGTTGCAATTTACGTTGTAAGCGCTGTGTTGACAGCATCCACGCAAGGCTAGAGAACCAGAATAGCGACAAGCCAAACAAGATGACCAAAGCAATACCTTTGCCAGTGATCGACATACCTGCAGGGACTAAGCTCGACATCAAACTGATAAAGAACACCAATGCTTTCGGGTTAAGGATGTTGGTCGCAAATCCTTTAGCAAATGCCTGACGTTTGTTGCTGATCACTAGGTTGTTTTGCTTCTTAGGTTGATCCGCCAGAGGGTTTTTGATCATCGAGATCACGGCGCGCAATGCACCAATACCTAAATAGAGCAGGTAACTACCACCGAGCAGTTGCACCACCGAATACAACACTGGGTGCTGGTGGACGATATAACTCACGCCTGTCAGGCTGAACAAAGAGTGCAGCAAAATACCGACAGACAATCCCAACGCAATGTACAAGCCAGTTTGACGACCATGGCGCGTCGCGTTTTGTACGACCAACGCAAAGTCGGGACCGGGACTCATTAGGGCAATAAAGTGAATGCTGGCGAGCGTCAGCAATATGGTGGATTCATTCATAACACATCTCAAATATAACCAATGCGACTATTATCGTGGTAAGTCACCTGTGGCGCTTGTAAAAAACTGACAGCTTTCTCGGTAAATGAAATTAACGAGTCACTTGAGAAGGGGAAACACCGTAGGTCTGCTTAAACGCTTTGCTGAAATGCGCTTGATCGTAGAAACCGATCTGATGGGCGACGTCGGTACCACATTGACCTGATTGCAGTAACTTCATGCCTTGTTCAAGGCGCAGGCGTGCGAACCATGCATAAGGCGTCATGCCAGTTTGCGCTTTAAAGTGGCGCTGGAACTGAGTTGGGCTCAGTTGGCACAGCTCTGAAAGTGAATCCAAACGCACTGCTTGGTCAAGGTTTGCCATTAGATAATCTTTTAACGTTCCAAGCGATTGATTTCCGAGCGGCACCACTTTTTGTCGCTCAAGCGATCCGTAGCGATCAAAAAGCTGGTTAAATCCTTCAAAAGGAAGGCAATCTTTGGCGAGCTGACTAATGTTTTTACCGCGAAGTAGGTCGTGTAAGTTACTAAGTTGTGAAAATATCCGTGGATCAGAGATGATCAGTTCATTGAAGCGTATTATTTGACCGTTTTGCTTAAGATCAGCCAGATCGCTCAGTAGATGAGGTTCGATCGCAAACACATTTACTTCATAGCCACTTTCGAGCTTAGATTGCCCGTCGTGCAGCTCATCTGGCGGCATAAGCACGATTTGCCCGTGGCCTACATGGTGACTGTTGCCTTGGAATTGGAACTTCTGCGCGCCATGCGTGATCAGACCGAGGTGAAAATCCAGATGGTAATGCCTTTGGAAAGCAAATTTCTGGTATTTCGCCTCTATCAGACTCAAGTTGTCATGTTCGGTTGCGTAATATTGGATCTGTTCCATTCAATAAAAAAGCTTGGTCATATCATGACCAAGCTTATCCGTCAATTTCTAACTTGTCTTGTAAAAAACGATCATTGTGCCTGCATGGCTTTGCGTGACTTACGGTTGTTACGCAGACCATCAAAGCTAAATACCACCAAGGCCCCCCAAATAAAGGCGAAGGTGATGGCTTTATCACTGGTGAACGGTTCGCCGTAAATCAGTACCGCCAATAAGAACATCAAGCTCGGTCCAATGTACTGAAAAAAGCCTAAAGTTGAGAGTTTTAGGCGCGTAGCTGCACCGGTAAAGCACAATAGCGGCAGGGTAGTGATGACACCTGCGGCAATCAATAAGGTATTTAGCAGCCATGGGTTCTCAAACATGTTTGAGGTTGGGGTGCTGGCAATAAAAAAGAGATAGATACTTGCCGCAGGCAACATGACAAGAGTTTCAATGAATAACCCGGTTTGTGCTTCCACACTGACTTTTTTACGTAGCAAGCCGTAAAAACCAAAGCTCATTGCGAGTGCGATAGCAACCACAGGGACAGAGCCAAACACGATTAATTGCACTAATACGCCACAAGCCGCCAGCACGACTGCGAACCATTGCAGCTTACGTAACCTCTCTCCCAGAAACACCATCCCGAGTAACACATTGATTAACGGGTTGATGTAATAGCCGAGACTGGCATCGAGCATATGATTTGACGTGACCGCCCAGATGAAGATCAGCCAGTTTGCCCCAACTAAAATAGCAGTAGAGATCAAATACATCATCTTGGTTTTATTTTTGATGATGTCTCGAACCGAGCGCCATTGGCGACCAAAATGGAGGAGTGCGGCAAGCAAAAAGAAAGACCAAAATACTCGGTGGCTTAAGATCTCTAGTGGTGAGACTTCAGCAATTGATTTGAAGTAAATGGGTGCGATGCCCCACATGGTATACGCACCAACAGCAAGCAAGATGCCTTGCCGTGAGCGTTGTTGTTCTTCTGGTGTCATGGGATGTCACCTAATTGAGTTTTTATAGAGCAGACAATCAGTATACGAGTGGTGAACTTAATCACCTAACAATTTGCGGTTTTATTCACCATGAAACCCCATTACAATGTGCCCTCACTTTGCGTGCCAGTGGCATGCATAAGCACTTCTTTCTAAGACCCAATCTGAGATTTTTCATGACCTCGACTTTGTTAGCCGAACAATCTGATTCGCCTTTGACGCCTCAACGTGTGTTGGAGGATGTATTTGGTTACCAAGAGTTCCGTGATGGTCAGCAGTTGGTGATTGACGCCGCGGTAGAAGGTCGTGATAGCTTAGTTATCCTGCCTACGGGTGGTGGTAAGTCGCTGTGTTATCAAATCCCTGCTTTGGTTCGCTCTGGCATTACTTTGGTCATTTCTCCGCTGATTTCGTTGATGAAAGACCAAGTGGATCAGCTTAAAGCTAACGGTGTAGCGGCTGAGTGCATTAACTCGACCATGGCTCGAGAAGATCTCATTAGCGTTTACAACCGAATGCACTCTGGTCATCTTAAGTTGGTATACGTCTCGCCAGAACGTGTATTGATGCGTGATTTCATTGAACGTTTGGAAAACCTTCCTCTATCTATGATTGCCGTCGATGAAGCACACTGTATTTCCCAGTGGGGACATGATTTCCGTCCTGAATACGCCGCGCTTGGTCAACTTAAGCAGCAGTTTTCCCATGTGCCATTTATGGCGCTGACGGCGACTGCGGATGACGCTACGCGCAAAGATATTCTTGATCGACTTCAACTCAACGCACCTGAAGTTTATCTAGGTAGCTTTGACCGTCCGAACATCCGCTATAACTTAGTTGAAAAACACAAACCGGTTTCGCAAATCATTCGATATCTGGATACCCAAAAGGGCAACTGCGGCATCATCTATTGTGGTAGTCGTAAGAAAGTTGAGATGGTGACCGAGAAGCTGTGCAACAACCACATTCGTGCTGCTGGTTATCATGCCGGTATGGATGCTGATGAGCGTGCTTACGTTCAAGAAGCTTTCCAACGTGATGATATTCAGATCGTCGTTGCGACAGTGGCCTTTGGTATGGGTATCAACAAACCAAACGTGCGTTTTGTGGTTCATTTCGATATCCCGCGCAACATTGAATCCTACTATCAGGAAACCGGTCGTGCAGGGCGTGATGGTTTACCTGCGGAAGCGATGATGCTGTATGACCCAGCAGATATAAGTTGGTTGCGTCGTATGTTGGATGAGAAAGACGACGGTCCACAGAAGCAGGTGGAAACCCACAAACTGAATGCGATGAGTGCCTTTGCTGAGGCGCAAACCTGTCGCCGTCAGGTGCTATTGAATTACTTTGGAGAATATCGTGAGAAGCCATGTGGCAACTGCGATATTTGCTTAGATCCACCGAAACACTTTGATGCCACAGAAGAAGCGCGTAAGGCATTGTCTTGTGTGTACCGTGTAAACCAAAGCTTTGGTATGGGCTATGTGGTGGAAGTGCTGCGTGGTATGCAGAATATTCGTGTACGTGAAAATGGCCACGACAAGATCTCTACCTACGCAATAGGCCGAGACCATAGCCATGATTACTGGATCAGTATTTTCCGTCAGTTAATCCACAAAGGACTGTTGAGCCAAAACATCACGCGCAACTCAACACTGCAATTAACGGAAGAAGCGCGTCCGCTGTTGCGTGGCGATGTGACTCTAGAGTTAGCGGTCCCACGTTTAGACACCGCAGCACGCGCGGCGAAGTCAGATAAACTCACCAGCAAGAACTACGATAAGAAGCTGTTTGCCAAATTACGTAAGTTGCGTAAATCGATCGCGGACGAAGATGGTTTACCACCATACGTTGTCTTCAGTGATGCGACCTTGATTGATATGGCAGAAATTCTGCCAACCTCTTACGGCGAAATGCTGGCCGTCAGCGGTGTTGGTCAGCGTAAGTTAGAGAAGTACGCCGATCCGTTCCTTGATTTGATTCAAGAACACATTACTCACCACGGATAAGGAATCAAAATGCAAAAGGAATTTGGCTTAGCGGACTACATGGCACGAGAGGGGCGCTTAATCATAACCGCACCAAGTTTTGACCTCGATAGTTTTCCTGCTTTAGGTGAGCGTTTACTTGGACTGCTTTCCGCTACTGTGGTCGAAAAGCAATGGGATGCGGACATTCATTCTTGGCTGATCGACTTTGAAGGTTGTCGATTGTTTATGAAAGCAGAGCATTACAGTGAAGCGATTTGGTTTGAAGCCTTAGCGATTGAAGAGAGTAGGGAAGAGTTGGATTACCTAGCGGGATTGTTCCAACGCGGCTTCTAAAAAATAGAACTTTCACGAAAGGGTGTTTCACATGAAACGCCCTTTTTTGTGCTCAAACGTTTGCGTAATACAGACCGCTTGCGAGTCAAATTGGTTAATGTATAATCGCCCACCGCTTCGCTCAGAATGAGCTTAGCCAGTTTATTTTTTCATTTTACATTGTTGGTAAGAGTGCTTTTCTTTATTGAAAGGGCTCGATTTGGGTTCCCTCACCCCCAAACCAAACTAAAAAGGTATCGCATGAGTAACTTTACCCCTGCGCAGCAGCGCAACGCCCTTATCTATCTGGTTCTATTCCACCTAGTCATTATTGCATCTAGCAATTACCTAGTTCAGCTACCGTTTACTATCTTTGGCTTCCATACCACTTGGGGCGCATTTACCTTCCCATTTATCTTTTTGGCTACCGACCTTACAGTTCGTATTTTCGGTGCAAAAATGGCGCGTAAGATCATTTTCTTAGTGATGCTACCTGCATTGGCTGTCTCTTACTTCCTATCGGTGGTGTTCTTTGAAGGCCAATTCCAAGGCCTTGCTCACCTAGGGGAGTTCAACCTGTTCGTTGCTCGAATTGCGATTGCTAGCTTCATGGCTTACTTGCTTGGTCAAATCATGGATGTGCACGTGTTCAACCGTCTACGCCAGATGAAACAGTGGTGGGTGGCACCAACGTGTTCAACGCTTTTTGGTAATGCACTTGATACCATCGCTTTCTTTGCCATTGCGTTCTACCAAAGTCCAGATCCATTTATGGCGGAGCATTGGACAGAAATCGCGCTGGTGGATTACGGATTCAAACTGATTATCAGTCTTGGTTTGTTCGTTCCTATGTACGGTGTACTACTGAATTACCTGATTAAGAAGCTGACTGCGGTGAACCCTGACTTTAAGGTGACGACAAGCGTTCAATCTTAATATCAGTGGGAACCCCGAAAGCCGCTTACTCAAATCAAGCGGCTTTTTTGTGCCTGTTTACTTGGGTTTAGAGCGTTTTGTACAGCGTGGGGAGTAATTAGATCATGGGTGTCCAAAAGCCCCATGAGCTGTACGCAGGTAAAACTCGACAAAGCTTAACAATAAAAAAGGCCCTAATAAGGACCTTTCTTTAAACAATCATTGAGTGATGGTGATTAACTTGTGACGACGCTAAGCGGCCAGCCAATATCAGTCTGACGGTTGGATTCAATTTCCAACTCAGCGGCTGTTAACGGGTTTGCATCAAGCCAGTTAGCATCAATGTTCAGTGTTAACTTGTCGCCTTCTGCATTTAGCGTGACTTTTGGTTCCAGCGCTGGGTTGCGGCGATGGCTCAATAGTACGGCAAGGCGTAATAAACGAAGTAATCGCTTACCACTAGTTCCAGACAGCGCGTGCTGCTCTGGTAAAGAGGTGAGCTGCTCACGGTAACGTCGAACGATTTCACCGATAACAAACTTCTGAGCGCGCGTATAACCAGGTAAGTCCAAATGTTGTAGTAGGTAAGCGCTGTGCTCACCGCCTTTCTTGAAATCGATAGTTAGCCCGATTTCGTGCAACTTGGCCGTTGTTTCTAGCAGTACTTTACCTTGTGGTTCTGCTACCCATTCGTCACCACCGACTTGTTCAAGCAATCTGCTCGCAAGGTTTGCTACTTGTTCACCATATTGGCAATCCAATTGGTAACGACTCTGTACGCTGCAAATAGTACGTGCACGAATGTCATTTTGACGAAGTTCGTCGACCATCTCATACACTAAGCCTTCACGCAGTGCGCCGCCAGCCAATGTCATCGCATCAATTTCTAGTAACTCGAATATGGCGATAAGAATGGATAAACCACTTGGGAAGACTAACGCGCGTTCTAGGGTAAGTCCCTCGATATCGAGTTCTTCTAAGTGATCGGCAAGCATGGCTTGTTTTTGCAGGCGCTTGAGTTTGGCATGAGTAATGACTTCGTCCATACCTTGCGCAAGCATGATCTCTTGCAGAGCCTGAACTGTGCCAGAAGCGCCAACACAGACATCCCAACCTAGCTCTGTATACTGCTCCAGAATCGGTTTGAGTGTTTGTTTTGCGCCTTCTATAGCGGCTTCAAAGTTACGTGCATTGAGCTGGCGGTCTTTGAAGAAGTTTTCCAACCAAGTGACACAGCCCATTTTTAAACTGGTGAGTGCTTTGGCTTCAAAACCTTCGCCGATGATCAGTTCGGTACTTGCGCCACCAATGTCAACCACCAAACGGCGGCCACTGCCGCCAGAAGTGTGAGCAACACCTTTATATATAGTGGCGGCTTCTTCTTCACCGGTAATCACTTCGATAGGCAGACCTAAAATTTGGTTCGCCTTCTCTAGAAAAACATCCACATTAGTCGCGGTACGCAATGTCGCGGTACCGACGATGCGGATGTTCTGTTTAGGAATGTCCTGCAAGCGTTCTGCAAATAGACTTAAGCAGTCCCATCCTCGCTGCATAGCTTCCGTACTAAGAGAATTATGTTCATCTAAGCCCGCTGCTAGACGAACTTTGCGCTTAATTTTAGCCATGGTTTGAACGCTGCCATCGATGTGACGCACAACGAGCATGTGAAAACTGTTCGACCCGAGGTCGATGGCGGCGTATAGCGGTGATGATCCTGCTTGACTCATAAACGACTTCAGTTTCCTATTATGATTGTTTTGGCGCTGATTGACGTGGCTGACGAGGACGGCGTCCTTGCGGCTTACGGTTACCAGAGCGAGTACCACCTGTATTGGTGCGGCGTTGCTGAGTACGAGGTGCACGCATACGAAGTGGAGCTGGCAATTCCTGAATCAATGCCGATGCATCGTAATCAGAAACTGGGATTGCATGCTCAATGTATTCTTCGATAGGTGGCAAGTTGATTGCGTAATCTTCACAAGCAAAGCTGATTGAGTGACCACTTGCACCTGCACGACCAGTACGACCGATACGGTGAACGTAATCTTCACAATCATCAGGTAAGTCGAAGTTAAATACGTGTGTTACTTGAGGAATATGTAGACCACGTGCCGCAACGTCGGTTGCTACGAGTAGGTCAACTTCACCGCGAGTGAATTGTTCAAGAATCTTTTCACGTTTCTTCTGTGGAACGTCGCCAGTCAATAGACCAACACGGTGTCCGTCTGCCGCTAGGTGACCCCAGATTGACTCACACTTGTGTTTGGTGTTTGCAAAAACGATCGCACGATCTGGCCATTCTTCTTCAATCAAAGTTTGAAGTAGTGCCATCTTATCTTCGTTAGAAGGGTAGAAAAGTTCTTCTTGGATGCGGTGACCTGTTTTTTGTTCAGGCTCAACCACAACATGCTCAGGGTTATGCATGTGCTCGAAGGCAAGTTCTTGTACACGGTAAGAAAGCGTTGCTGAGAAAAGCATGTTCAAACGCTCTTTTGGCTCAGGCATACGACGGAACAAGAAGCGAATGTCTTTGATAAAGCCTAGGTCAAACATACGGTCTGCTTCATCCAAAACAACTGCTTGAATGTTGTTTAGGTTGAAGACGCGCTGTTTGTAGAAATCAATAATACGACCAGTCGTACCGATCAGGATATCGACGCCGTCTTGAAGCTTATTTAGTTGCTTATCGTAGCTTTCGCCACCGTAAGCCAGTGCTGCTTTAAGACCAGTACTTGCGATCAAAGGCTCAGCATCGTTGTAGATCTGAATCGCTAGCTCACGTGTTGGTGCCATGATAATTGCACGCGGTTGTGTCGGCTTGCGGCCTTCATGTTCTGGTGTCGTCAGAAGGTGGTTGAAAGTTGCAGTAAGAAACGCGAGGGTCTTACCAGTGCCCGTTTGGGCCTGGCCTGCAATGTCTTGGCCGGTGAGCAGTACCGGCAACGCCAAGGCTTGGATAGGGGTACAAAACTCGAACCCTTTTTTTTCCAATCCTTCAATAACTTGGGGCTTTAAATCCAAATCGGCGAACTTTTGCTCTGTGATATGCGTCTTTTTCATAGCTATAGAATATCAGCTAAAGCTTGCAATACGAAAGTAAATACATTCCAATAGGGCATCTATTTACTGGTTATCATCCAACCAGTTTCGAAAAACACATTGGAGTGGAAGATGAGTGATAAGATTTTGCAGCTTACTGATGACGGTTTTGAAAACGACGTAATCAACGCTGCAGGCCCGGTTCTAGTGGATTTCTGGGCAGAATGGTGTGGTCCTTGTAAAATGATTGCTCCAATTCTGGACGAGATCGCTGACGAGTACGAAGGCAAGCTCACTATCGGTAAACTAAACATTGACCATAACGCGGGTACACCACCTAAGTTTGGTATTCGCGGCATTCCAACGCTACTGTTATTTAAAGACGGTAACGTAGCGGCAACGAAAGTTGGTGCTTTGTCTAAGACTCAGTTAAAAGAGTTCTTGGACGCAAACCTATAATCACCAAGTGATTACAGACAAAACCGTGCAATGTAACAATGCGCGGTTTTGTTTTTCTAACTCTGGACTAGAATATTAATTAGTGCTAACTTATCGCGCGTTAATTGAACAAATTTCTCTTCTTGGTCGATCCTGAGACCAAATCCATCTTAACTAGAAAACAGATCTTATTTTGACTAAACAAGCATCCACCACCATGAATCTTACTGAACTGAAGAACAGACCAGTATCTGACCTTGTAAAGCTTGGCGAAAGCCTAGGTCTTGAGAACCTAGCTCGTCTAAGAAAACAAGACATCATCTTCGCTATTCTTAAAGCGCACGCGAAAGGCGGCGAAGACATCTTTGGCGATGGGGTTCTGGAGATTCTGCAAGACGGCTTTGGTTTCCTACGTAGCGCAGACAGCTCATACCTTGCTGGCCCTGATGATATCTACGTTTCGCCAAGTCAGATTCGTCGTTTTAACCTACGTACTGGTGACTCAATTGCTGGTAAGATTCGTCCACCAAAAGACGGTGAGCGTTACTTTGCCCTTCTGAAAGTCAACACCGTAAACGACGACAAACCAGATAACGCTCGTAACAAGATCCTATTCGAGAACTTAACGCCTCTACACGCGAATGAGCGTATGGTTATGGAGCGCGGTAATGGTTCTACAGAAGATATCACAGCACGTGTTTTAGATTTGGCATCACCAATCGGTAAAGGCCAACGTGGTTTGATTGTTGCTCCGCCGAAAGCGGGTAAAACAATGCTTCTGCAAAACATTGCTCAAAGCATCGCATACAACCACCCTGAGTGTGAGTTGATGGTACTTCTAATCGACGAACGTCCGGAAGAAGTGACAGAGATGCAGCGTCTAGTTAAAGGTGAAGTAGTAGCGTCAACATTCGATGAGCCAGCTTCTCGCCACGTACAAGTAGCAGAAATGGTAATCGAGAAAGCAAAACGTCTTGTTGAACACAAGAAAGACGTGGTTATCTTGCTTGACTCTATTACTCGTCTAGCTCGTGCATACAACACCGTAGTGCCTTCATCAGGTAAAGTACTAACTGGTGGTGTGGATGCAAACGCACTACACCGTCCTAAGCGTTTCTTCGGTGCAGCTCGTAACGTAGAAGAAGGCGGCAGCTTAACTATCATCGCAACAGCGCTAGTCGATACTGGCTCTAAAATGGATGAAGTTATCTACGAAGAGTTTAAGGGTACAGGTAACATGGAACTGCACTTGAACCGTAAGATTGCTGAAAAGCGTGTATTCCCTGCGATTGATTTCAACCGCAGTGGTACGCGTCGTGAAGAGCTACTAACGAAGACAGACGAACTACAGAAGATGTGGATTCTACGTAAGATTGTTCACCCAATGGGTGAAACTGACGCGATGGAGTTCCTAATCGATAAGCTAGCGATGACGAAGACCAACGACGAGTTCTTCGATGCAATGCGTCGTCAATAGTCTCAGATAAGTAATTCTGCGAAGGGCCACCGTATATCGGTGGCTTTTTTATTGCTTTCTCCCGATAGAAGCAGCAGAATGAAGAAAATGTTATCGGGAGGTTAACATGCAACAAGGAATGTTGTCGTCATTACTCCTGAGCTTGTCACTTATCACATTACCCGCAACGTTATCTGCGAAGGAAATGCAGGAAACCGTGGTAGAGCAGTGGCTTCAGGATACCCACATACAGACCAAAGTATCTGAATTGCTCGATTATGCAGTCAGAGACGAGGTCGACTCGCTTAAATTCGCTCTCGACCGACTTGCTTTCCCTCAACAAGAAGTCGTCCGTTTTCTTTTGCTCGAAAAGCTTGAGCAACAAGAAATCATCCTTACGCCAAGAATGGCCATTTTTGTCGAATCCCAAATCAGTATTACGCCAACCTATCAAGTGCTTGAGCGTGGTGATGGTTATGAGTTCAGCATACCCGCATTTAACTTTCCTGCGGTGGCAAGCCGTTTGATCAAACGCTGGAAGCAAGACCAAAGCACGTTGGAGTTTGTATTGGAAGCAGAGCGCCAAGAACTCAACCTTAAAGATTGGCTTACCGGTACATCGCAGCAAATACAAGCTCGAGAGGCATTGTTGATCCGCGAATTAGACAGCTTATCTCCAGATGCACTTGAGGCAATCACTAAACAGTTAACTCATGCAAACGTTACTAGCTGGTTACCTTCTACAGCCGTTGTCGTACGTTTAGCACAAGTGAGTCAAAATGAGGCGATGTATGATCTGCTGTGGCGAATGCGTGCTGATTACAACAGCCAAACTGAGCTTACAAGGTTAGCGGAAGTTGGTGATGCATTCTCTTTGCAGCAATTGATGAGCTCTACTGTTAATCCAACTTTAAAACCCTATGCAATTGAGCTTCTGACGAGATCCAATCCTCTTACTTCCGACGTAAAACAGTTTCTGATCGCTAAAATGGCGCTTTCTGAGGAAGCTACTTTAGTGGCCAGAGAGCTAGCGAAACAAGGGCATCAATCTTGGTTGGAAGAGTTAGTGTCAAACAATCGCCAAGTAAAAGCTCGGCAGATTGAAAAGTTCTTGGAATAACTGTTCCTGAATTAAGCGTTCTTCAAGGCTCGATTCTTGTCGCTGCGTAGCTCACATACCCACACAAAATAGGAGGATCTTAGCGTCCTCCTATTTGTTATACTGCGAATAATTTAATCAGCCAGCATGAAGGCCTATGAGTTTTAAGGATTTACGCGAATTTATCGACCACCTAGAACAGAAAGGTCGACTTAAACGCATCACTCACCCCGTCGATCCCGCTTACGAAATGACAGAAATAAGTGACCGCACCTTGCGTGCTGGTGGCCCGGCACTGTTGTTTGAGAATCCAATTGGCTACGACGTACCTGTTTTGACGAACCTATTTGGTACGCCAGAACGTGTCGCAATTGGCATGGGGCGCGAAGACGTTAAAGAATTAAGAGAAGTCGGTAAGCTGCTGGCTTATTTAAAAGAACCTGAGCCACCAAAAGGCTTTAAAGACGCCTTAGAAAAACTGCCAGTGTTCAAGCAAGTGTTGAACATGCCAGCCAAGCGTCTACGTAAAGCGCCGTGCCAAGACATTGTATGGCAAGGTGATGAAGTCGATTTGGATAAAATCCCAGTGATGAGCTGCTGGGCAGAAGACGTTGCGCCACTGCTTACGTGGGGTTTAACTGTGACTAAAGGTCCGAATAAGAAACGTCAGAACCTAGGTATTTATCGCCAGCAGAAAATTGCCAAGAACAAAATTATCATGCGTTGGTTAGCTCACCGTGGTGGTGCGCTTGACCTGCGCGATTGGATGGAAACCAATCCAGGTAAACCTTTCCCAGTTTCGGTCGCGTTTGGTGCAGACCCAGCAACCATTCTTGGCGCAGTAACACCCGTACCAGATACGCTATCGGAATATGCATTTGCTGGTTTACTGCGCGGCAGCAAAACTGAAGTCGTGAAGTCAATCAGTAATGATTTGGAAGTGCCAGCGAGTGCGGAAATCGTTATGGAAGGTTATATCGACCCGAATGAGTTTGCCGATGAAGGCCCTTACGGTGACCACACCGGCTACTATAACGAAAAAGAAAAGCACCACGTATTTACCATTACGCACATTACTATGCGTAAGGACCCAATTTATCACAGTACCTACACCGGTCGTCCGCCAGATGAACCGGCTGTATTGGGTGTGGCATTAAACGAAGTGTTTGTGCCTATTTTGCAAAAGCAGTTCCCAGAGATTGAAGACTTCTATCTACCGCCGGAAGGGTGTTCGTACCGAATGGCAGTCGTCACCATGAAGAAGCAGTACCCAGGACATGCCAAGCGCGTAATGATGGGCGTGTGGTCTTTCTTACGTCAATTCATGTATACCAAGTTTGTTATTGTGTGCGATGAATCGGTAAACGCACGAGATTGGAATGATGTCGTGAAAGCCATGTCAGAGCATATGGATCCTGTGCGTGATACCTTGATGATAGATAACACGCCAATCGACTCGCTCGACTTTGCTTCACCAGTGGTTGGTCTTGGATCCAAGATGGGTTTAGATGCAACCATTAAGTGGGATGCCGAGCTGGCGACGCGAACCAAGGTCACTGAACGAGACAGTAAAGCGATTACCGAAGCAGAACTGAATGAGTTGAAACAGCAACGTCCTGAGATTGTTGATATCTACCTACCAGCCACAGCAAACAACCAATTTGCTGTTGTAACAATGAAGAAAGACCAAGCTGGTCAATCTCAAGCATTGATGGAATACCTGTGGGACTTCTTTGCTCGGTACACGGATAACAAATTCATTATTTTGTGCGACGATGACGTCAATGCACAAGATTGGAATGACATCATTTGGGCTGTGACAACTCGAATGGATCCCGACAGAGATACCACTCAAGTTCGTGGTAAGGCGGGTAGCTCATCTAAACTTGGGCTCGATGCGACCAATAAGTTTGAATCTGAAGCCACACGCGAATGGGGTACGCCTATCAAAAAAGATCCTAAACTTGTGGCTAAAGTCGATGAGATTTGGGACCAGTTAGGTATTCTATGAGTCATCAAGTCCACCTTCTACCGATGGACGTTACGTTCCAAGTAAAAGAAGGGGAGACAGTGTTGGAAGCTGCGCTCAACAACAATATTCGCTTCCCACACCGTTGCCAAGTTGGCGCTTGCGCCATGTGCATGTGTAAAAAGCTAACGGGCGAGGTGAGTTATCACCTCGAACCGATGCTAACCGAAAAAGAGCAACAGCAAGGCTGGATATTCCCTTGCCAAGCCTATACAGAAAGTAATTTAGTGCTTACTTTTGACGAGTAAGCGAGAGGAACACCATGACCATCCAATGTAAAGTAAAGTCTATTGAGCCGTTAGCTTGTAATACTTACCAAATCCTTCTTCATCCAGAATCACCAGTGCCTTTTAAAGCAGGTCAGTATCTAATGGTAGTGATGGGTGAAAAAGACAAACGCCCTTTCTCTATTGCAAGTAGCCCTTGCCGTCATGAAGGCGAACTGGAGTTGCACATCGGTGCGGCAGAGCAAAATGCTTACGCATTAGAAGTCGTTGAAGCAATGCAATCGGCATTAGAAACAGATGGTCATATCGAAATTGATGCACCACATGGTGATGCTTGGGTTCAAGAAGAAAGCGAGCGCCCGCTATTATTGATTGCTGGTGGCACTGGCTTTAGTTACGTGCGTTCGATTTTGGATCACTGTGTTGCACAGAACAAAACCAACCCTATCTATTTATACTGGGGTGCACGAGACAACTGCCAGCTTTATGCTAAAGAAGAACTGGCCGAGATTGCCGATAAGTTTGCTAACGTTCACTTTGTTCCAGTAGTAGAAGAAGCACCTGCCGATTGGCAAGGTAAAGTTGGTAACGTGCTACAAGCGGTGAGTGAAGATTTCGAAAGCTTAGAAAACTACGATATCTATATTGCTGGCCGCTTTGAAATGGCTGGGGCAGCGCGTGAACAGTTCACCCAGAACAAGAAAGCGAAGAGTGAACGTATGTTCGCAGACGCGTACGCATTCATTTAAATACAGCTTTTGGGGCAGAAAAAGAGGGTTTTTTACCCTCTTTTTTGCTTTTTTGATGAAATAGTCATCGAACAGTTAGTTTTTTCCATTTTTTTTCAAAAAAGGGTTGCGAACGGATCTGAGTTCCCTATAATGCGCATCCACCGACACGGCAGACGCGATAAGGCTTCAGCAGGGTCGGAGAGGTGAAAAGCTTCTGAGAAAATAAATTGAAAAAAGTGTTTGACACTCTCAATTATCTCGCTAGAATGCACCTCCGCTTTGAGAGAAAAACTTCTCGCAAAGCAAGCTCTTTAACAATATAGACCTATCAATCTGTGTGGGCACTCGTTGATGATAATCCAATTAGAAACTTCGGTTTCAAATTAGGTTTCAATGAACTGAGTGACCAATCAAGTCTTCGGACTTGGCACAGTCAATTCATTATCATTCTGTTGGAATGGTAATAGCTTTAAAATTACTTCTTACTTTCGAGTAAGGATGAGTTTTGAAGTCAGTATTCGTTGAGCCGAACAAAATCTTAAATTGAAGAGTTTGATCATGGCTCAGATTGAACGCTGGCGGCAGGCC
>NZ_LNRD01000027.1:0-26036 GCF_001557775.1 Vibrio sp. MOR3
CGCATGAAAGCAGTGCTTGCCTAAATCGATACCTAAGATGTGAATGGTAGACATATGGTTCACCTCGTTCTGAGAGCCTACTCTAAGCGTAGGGCTTGAGAGTGAGGCGGACCATATAATTAGCCCCTCACCGAAATGAAGGGCTAAGTATCTTACTCATCAAGAGCTGGTTTATTACAGCATACGCACTACAGAAGGGTGAACTGCGCGATACATGGCGTAATCAATCGCCTTCATGTTACTTGGAAAAACCAAGTTCTCACACAGTAAGTAGGTCTCTACGGATGTATCAATATAGAAGGCTTCGCTATAGGACTCACTTGCCCAATCCAAATCACCATCCAATTCAGCATGTTTGCCTCGAATCACGTAAGACAAAACCGAGTCTCTCACCTCTAGCGCTTGATTCAAATGACGTTTCGCTAGTTCAATATCCCCAATAATGGTTTCATGCAAAGCCAAGGCTTCGTAGATACGAGGCTGAATCGGACCGACCATCATCTTCGCGTTCGCTTCTAGCTTATCACTTAACTGTTGTACTCTTCCCTTTCTTAATTCCAAAGCAGGATCTAGCGCTTTTTGCACATGGTAAGCTATTAGCAATTCCGATTGCACATAAGCATTGTCCGGTTCAATCTCTAGAATCTTCTCCATAAGGTCAATGCCGTGCTGGAATTGGTCGGAGTCTGATACATTTAAATAATGGTTGGCTTGAACGAATAACTCAAGCGCGTCTGGGTTCATTGGCATTCCTGCCACCAGCACTTTTGATTTGAGTTTTGCATCAGGTACTTTAAGCACTCGCATCAAATCCAAAGAGGCTTGCTGCAAAACGGTTTTTAAATGGCTGCTAGTTAAAGCATATTGACGGCTGAACAACACCTTTTCTGAAGAGTTATTGCGGTATTCCACTTCTAAGAAGCTGCCACCACCATTCTCTCGAACTCGCACCACCACCGATTTGCCCGGAACAATACCATTAGTGAATGACGCCTTCTTGAGCATCACTCGGTAATCACTCACCTGAGCGATATCTGCCATGAGTTTCTGAGCAAAGCCGTCGGCCAAGTCGTAACTCAACCCGCCTTTATTGAAATCATCTTGGAACTTAAACTCGATAAGGTGGGTATCAATGGCTTGTGTAATACGCACTTCCGATTGCTTATAAGTAAACACCCCCATCACGACCACCAAGATACTGATCCAGATGAAGTTCATAAAGCCTAAACGCCAAGGACTAATTTTGTTGGGTTTACGCGGTGCTTTTTTCTCTTTCGACATCTCGCATACAGCACGAGTTAAAGGACCTGCTGGAAATGTCATAGCCGGAGCGGGAAGTTCAGATGCTTCTTCTTCCATATCGTCAATGACAGGAGGAAGTTCATCAGTGCCACAATGACGAGCAGCAAGAAACTCATCATGCGATAGCGGTGCCACATTCGCCACCAGCTTGTAACCGCGCTTAGGCACAGTGATCACGTAGCTGATGTTTTCTTCTCGACCATCACGCAGTAGCTTACGCAATTCAAAAATCGATTGAGTGACGACTTGATCCGTCACAATCGCACCAGCCCAAACATATTGGATCAGCTCTTCGCGATTGAAAACTTCACTCGCGTGTTCAGCAAGGAAATGCAGCAGATTAATTAAGCGTGGTTCAACGGTAACTTCCCTGTCTTGTCGATACAGCTTATTTTCATCAACGCTTAAAACCCAATCATTGATTTGAAAATAGACTCCAACCATGTATGAAAACTCTCGTATCTGATAGACAGCGTCGCTTTAGGAATAGGGGGACTACAATTCTTACGGTCGACTAAAGGCGAGATTATAGGTGGGAAAGCGGCTTGAACCTAGAAAAGCAAGCCGCCAAAAATGCAAACTTAAGTTAAATGACGCAAAAATGAGACTATTCAAGGGCTGCCAAGATCGAGCAATGGCTGGCATCATCATTGTTATGCCCGCAGCAAGCGTCATTTATCTTCTTCAAAGCCGTACGGATTTTGCTGAGTTCAGCAATCTTCTCATCAATTAAAGTTAACTTTGCAGAAGTAATGGCTTTCACCTCAGCACAACTGTGTTCTGTCGCTTCTAATTTGATCCCTAGCAGCTCTTTGATTTCTTCCAAACTTAAACCAAGCTCTTTCGCTTTAAGAATGAAACGTACCTGCTTTTGGTTCTCTTCATTATATAATCGATAGCCTGATTCACTTCGTCCTGCGGGTTTAATCAACGCATTTTTTTCGTAGAAACGCAATGTATCGGCAGTCACACCACAGCGTTTCGCCAGTTCACCTATCTGAAACATAACTTCCCTTATTAACTATCTCGTTACTTTTTAAGCGAAAGCACGAGGTTTTTACAATTATTTTTGAGATGCCAAACGATTGCGCGAGCTTTTTTGTAATAAATTGGTTAGAATACGCGCCATCAAATAGTGGAGACTGTTTTCTTGATAAGAAAACACCCTGCAAAGGTTTTTACCAAAACTGGCCAATATTTTACCCTAAGAGGTGGAAACAAGTTCATTTTTGGCAAACATCTTTAACTCCGTGAATTTGAGGAAAATGGAAGCATGAACAACGCTCGCCCTATTCGCCGTGCGCTTATCAGCGTATCAGACAAAACAGGTATTGTTGAGTTTGCACAAGCTCTTGCTGAGCGCGGTGTCGATATCCTATCTACTGGTGGCACTGCTCGCCTGCTTGCTGAAAAAGGCATCTCTGTTACAGAAGTATCTGACTACACTGGTTTCCCAGAAATGATGGACGGCCGTGTTAAGACTCTGCATCCAAAAGTTCATGGTGGTGTTCTAGGCCGTCGCGGCCAAGACGATGACGTGATGGAAACTCACGGTATCAACCCTATCGATATGGTTGTTGTAAACCTATACCCATTCGCAGAAACCGTTGCTAAAGAAGGCTGTACGCTTGCTGATGCTGTTGAGAACATCGACATCGGTGGTCCAACAATGGTTCGCTCTGCAGCGAAAAACCACAAAGACGTAACTATCGTTGTTAACGCTCACGACTACGACCGTGTTATCGCTGAAATGGACGCGAACGAAAAATCTCTAACACTAGAGACTCGCTTCGACCTTGCTATCGCAGCATTCGAACACACGGCTTCTTACGACGGCATGATCGCTAACTACTTCGGCACTATGGTTCCATCTTACGGTGAGAACAAGGAAGGTGATGAAGAGAGCAAATTCCCTCGTACGTTCAACCAACAGTTCGAGAAAAAACAAGACATGCGCTACGGTGAGAACAGCCACCAAGCAGCAGCATTCTACGTTGAAGCAAACCCTGAAGAAGCATCAGTTTCTACTGCT
Organism: Vibrio sp. MOR3; assembly: GCF_001557775.1. Lineage (NCBI taxonomy): Bacteria > Pseudomonadati > Pseudomonadota > Gammaproteobacteria > Vibrionales > Vibrionaceae > Vibrio > Vibrio sp. MOR3. Next base: position 3,335 of record NZ_LNRD01000027.1, read on the forward strand.
CGCCAAATCCAAGGTAAAGCCCTTTCTTACAACAACATCGCTGACACAGATGCAGCACTTGAGTGTGTGAAAGAGTTCGACGAGCCAGCATGTGTGATCGTTAAGCACGCTAACCCATGTGGTGTAGCACTAGGTGAAGATATCCTAGAAGCTTACGACCGTGCGTTCAAAACAGACCCAACGTCTGCATTTGGCGGCATCATCGCATTCAACCGTGAACTAGACGCTGCAACAGCAACGGCTATCACTGAGCGCCAATTCGTTGAAGTTATCATTGCTCCTTCTGTTTCTGCTGAAGCAGTAGAAATCGTAGCTGCTAAGAAAAACCTTCGCCTACTTGAGTGTGGTGAGTGGACAACTAAGACAACTGGCTTTGACGTGAAACGCGTTAACGGCGGCCTACTGGTCCAAGACCGCGACCAAGGTATGGTGTCTGAAGATGACCTTAAAGTAGTTTCTAAGCGTCAACCAACCGCTGAAGAGCTAAAAGATGCGCTGTTCTGCTGGAAAGTAGCGAAGTACGTGAAATCTAACGCGATCGTTTACTCGAAAGGCGACATGACTATCGGTGTAGGCGCAGGCCAAATGAGCCGCGTTTACTCGGCGAAAATCGCAGGCATTAAAGCTGCAGACGAAGGTTTACAGGTTGAAGGTTGTGTAATGGCATCAGATGCATTCTTCCCATTCCGTGACGGTATCGACGCGGCTGCAGAAGCGGGCATCAAGTGTGTTATCCAACCGGGGGGTTCTATGCGTGATGACGAAGTTATCGCAGCGGCAGACGAACACGGCATGGCGATGATCTTTACGGGCATGCGTCACTTCCGCCACTAATTAGTTTTTGGTCTTCCCCTTTACCAAGGGGGAGTTAGAGGGGGTCTGTTGTACGCACACGACTTACCCCTCCCAACCTCCCCTTAATAAAGGGAGGAGCGAAATCAAAGGAAATATTATGAATATTCTTATCATTGGTTCAGGTGGCCGTGAACACGCACTAGGTTGGAAAGCGGCACAAAACCCAAATGTTGAGACTATCTTCGTGGCTCCAGGTAACGCAGGTACAGCACTAGAGCCTAAATTAAAGAACGTAAACATCGCAGTAGAAGACATCGCAGGGTTGGTTGCTTTTGCAAAAGAGAAAGCGATTGAGCTAACCATTGTTGGTCCTGAAGCGCCACTGGTTATCGGTGTGGTTGATGCTTTCCGTGAAGCAGGCCTGCCAATCTTCGGCCCGACACAAGCAGCAGCGCAGCTTGAAGGATCTAAAGCGTTTACTAAAGATTTCCTTGCTCGTCACCAAATCCCAACGGGTGCATACGCGAACTTCACTGAAATCGAGCCAGCACTTGCTTACGTTCGTGAACAAGGTGCGCCGATTGTTGTAAAGGCCGACGGTCTTGCTGCTGGTAAAGGCGTGATTGTAGCGATGACACTGGAAGAAGCTGAAGACGCAATCAAAGACATGCTAGCAGGCAACGCATTTGGTGATGCAGGCAGCCGCGTGGTTATCGAAGAATTCCTAGATGGTGAAGAAGCAAGCTTCATCGTTATGGTCGATGGTGAGAACGTCTTACCAATGGCCACCAGCCAAGACCATAAACGCGTAGGCGACAAAGATACTGGTCCTAACACCGGTGGTATGGGTGCATACTCTCCAGCTCCAGTGGTGACACAGGAAATCCACAACCGCATTATGGAAGAAGTGATTTACCCAACGGTACGTGGTATGGCTTCGGAAGGTAACCCTTACACTGGTTTCTTATACGCGGGTCTGATGATCGATGCAGATGGCACTCCAAAAGTGATCGAGTACAACTGCCGCTTCGGTGATCCTGAGACGCAACCTATCATGATGCGCATGGAATCGGATCTTGTTGATCTGTGCCTAGCGGCAATCGACGAGAAACTGGATCAAGCGGAATCGAAGTGGGATCCACGAGCATCGATTGGTATCGTGCTAGCGGCCGGTGGTTACCCAGCAGCATACAACAAAGGCGACGTAATTTCGGGTCTGCCACAAGTTGAAATTGAAGGCGAAAAAGTCTTCCATGCTGGTACAGATAACAAAGACGGCGACATCGTGACAAACGGTGGTCGCGTTCTTTGTGCAACGGCACTTGGCAACAGCGTATCAGAAGCGCAGCAGCGTGCTTACGAGCTTGCAAAACAGATCAGTTGGGATGGTGTATTCCATCGCAACGATATCGGCTACCGTGCAATTGCACGTGAGCAAGAAAAATAAAAACAACTTCAGTTGGCTAAAAAGACAAAAGGCGCATTCAGCGCCTTTTTTATTATGTTTTTATCGAGAGATTTCGAAGCTACGTTTAATCCGAGATCAACTTTGGTCGTGATACGCAATCAAAATCATCATCATTGAGCATCAGCAATTCATCGACGGTTGCCGTACTGCGAGACTCCTTGCCGATGAATGCAATGTAACTGTCCACTGAAGCTAACCTATCTATCACAAACTTAGGCAGGGTCTGGTTAAATTCCAATGTAGCAAACTCTCGCCCTTTGCAGGTTTCGAATGTTTCCCCATCCCAATAACCCTGGATTAGGCTCTTACCATCTCGGGATTGTTTCTTGATCGAAGCCACCACGTCATTTGCTTCTTTCTTATATCGTTCGAGTTGATCTCGCTGTAAAGGTAGCACTTTCCCGTTCACACGGTATTGCTGATAAATCGCATCACCATCTTTATTGAATCGAATGTGGATTTGAAAAGGCACCAATCCTTGTTTGGCATCGAGTTGCTCACCTTTTCGAATCAACTCTCTGAGCTCATCGTCATCCCAACGATAATCACTCTGATACGAGCCGTAATCACCCATAGTGACATAGTCTGCTGCCTTGCTGACACGCGTAAGGCGCTCAGTCATCCAGTATAAGCTGGTGGCATCCCCCATGATTTTCCCGCCAGAGAAATGAGTAAATTGTTCGAGGTTTGGGGTTTCTACAGAAGCACAGCCAAAAAGAGTCAGGCTAGATAGGAGGAGTGAAGTGAGTAGATGTTTTTTCATGAAATTGCACCGAGGCAGAATACCTCGGTGCATTTTAACTTAGTTTACTGATTCTTTCAGCGCTTTACCTGCTACAAATGCAGGTACGTTAGCCGCTGCGATTTGAATCTCGTCACCAGTCTTAGGGTTACGACCAGTACGTGCAGCGCGGTGGTTCACTTTGAATGTACCAAAACCAATTAGTTGAACTTGGTCACCCTCTTTAAGAGCGCCTGTTACACCCTCAAGAGTTGCTTCAAGAGCAGCTTTAGCTTGTGCTTTAGATAGATCTGCTTTCTCTGCGATAAAGTCGATTAATTGGGTCTTGTTCATTAGGTTTCCCTTCTCATATGTTATCGAATTCAACTCACTCTAAAACATAAATGCCCCATCTGGCAAAGGTTTGTAAGCGATCTTTCGATTTTCTGACGTAGTTTTAGCCATAATATGAGTAATAACTCACAATTTGTTACTACTTGCACGATGAAAGCTCTTGCTTTCTAATGCAATAAGACCGATTTATAAGGCACTTTTGCGGTTATAATCTCTGCAAAGACCAACTATCACATTACATTCAAGGGCAACTATGCTGCTGTTATCCATTTATATCTCTATTGCTATCGGCGTTTCGTTTATCTGTTCGGTGCTGGAGGCGGTACTACTGAGTATCAGTCCGAGCTACATTGCACAGCTCAGACAACAGGGGCACCCTGCTTCAGCTCAGCTAGAAAAACTGAAGTCGGACATCGACCGTCCATTGGCTTCAATCCTGACGTTAAACACTATTGCTCATACTATTGGTGCAGCAACGGCAGGTGCACAAGCGGCAGTTGTGTTTGGTAGCGAAGCACTTGGTATCTTCTCTGCGGTTCTGACTTTAGCGATTCTTGTACTTTCAGAGATCGTACCTAAAACGATTGGTGCAACCTACTGGCGTCAATTAGCGCCTGCAGCAGCCGTATCGCTGCGTTGGATGGTTTGGGCACTGACACCATTCGTGTGGTTCTCAGAGCAGATTACAAAGCGTTTAGCACGCAACCACGAAGCACCAAAGATGCGTGATGAATTATCCGCAATGGCGATTCTTGCAAGAGAAAGTGGCGAGTTCGCAGAAGGCGAATCAAAAATTCTGAGTAACCTACTTGGTATTCAAGATGTACCCGTGACTCAAGTCATGACACCTCGCCCAGTCGTGTTCCGTGTGGATGCTACGATGTCGATTAATGAGTTTCTTGATAAACACAAAGAAACACCGTTCTCTCGCCCTCTGGTTTACAGTGAACAAACGGACAATATTGTTGGCTTCGTACACCGCTTAGAATTGTTCAAGCTGCAACAATCTGGCAGTGGTGAAAAGCAACTTGGTGCCGTTATGCGCCCTATTCAAGTCGTGCTAAACAATACCACTTTACCTAAAGTGTTCGACCAGATGATGAGCCACCGTCTACAACTGGCTTTAGTTGTCGATGAATACGGCACAATTCAAGGTCTAGTGACACTTGAAGATATCTTTGAGCACCTATTGGGTGAAGAGATCATCGACGAAGCGGATAAGAGCACAGACATGCAAGAGCTAGCTTATCAACGCTGGGAAAACTGGAAAGAGAAGCACGGCGTGATTGAAAGCCGTGACGACGATGAAGAAGAGGAACAACTGGAGAAACAGGACAAAGAGCCAGAAGCTCAAGAGCCAACCAAACCAGACTCTAAAGAATCGTAATCAGCATTGGGCATAACAGCTCGAACGCACAAATTAAAAAGGCATCCACCATGGATGCCTTTGTTTTATCTATTCAACAATTAAAGTGCAATGCCGATATTGCTCACGGCTTCTTCGCGCAGCTCTTCACGCAAATCTTTAATCAAGCTGATGTCACGCTCTACCGCTTCACGCAGTGGACGGAAGATAGCCCACTGAACATCCCACTCTTCACACACGGCTTCATTTTCTTTTTGGTTGTCGTTTGTGATTGGCTCTGCACCTTGTGCTTGTTCTAGGTCAGCAACAGTTTGTACCGACTGTTGGCTCACTTTAAGCATTGAATCGAAAAGGTAGTCGCGATCCAACAGACCATGCAGCAGTGTCGACAAGCTCTGACAAGCATCCATCGCTGGATAAACACCGTAAAAATCGAACTCATCTGCACTTGGGAACAATTCTTCTAACTTCTCTAATTGACGTTCGAAGTTAATTTTCGCGTTCTTAACCGTCAGAATTTCCCATACACTATCAAGAATCGCTCGGTAAGCACGTGGCTCAGCAAATTCTGTATTCTCACAAAACATCGCATAGTTTGGATACATGCGTTCACACAGACACGCCATGAAGGTAATTTGTTGCCAAGGTTCTAGTTTTTCCAAACGAACCTGAAGAGGATTCTTAAGCATAGTCACTCAATCATTGAAGAAAAAATCAGCGAAAGTGTACTTGATTCATCACAGGGAAAAAAGTTAATGCAGCATCCAAATCAGATTTTCCTGCTCTCGGAGCATCGCGACACCTACGAAACATTACTAGCGGACAAAAATCTGCCCGATCTTGCCATCACAAACAAACCTCAAGATGCTCAGATCGTTCTGGCGGATCCACCATTACTATCACAAAGGTTAGACGAGTTTTCACAGCTTGAGTGGGTGCAATCAACATTTGCTGGGGTGAATGCTTTGATGATGCCGAATCTGCGCCGGGATTATACCTTGACTAATGTTCGCGGTATTTTTGGTCCATTGATTGCCGAGTACGTGATTGGTTACAGCATTGCTCACTTCCGTCACTTCATGCAATACCACCAGCAGCAACAGGCCAAACAATGGCAGCCGCATCTATATACCTCGCTACAAAGCAAAACCATGGTGATTCTCGGCACCGGCAGTATCGGCAGTCATTTGGGTAAAACGGCACAACTGATGGGCATGAAAGCCATAGGAATCAATCGTACTGGTATCCCCACTTCTGGCGGTGAATTCAATCAAACTTTTCATATCAATGAACTCGCCAGTGCCTTTCACCAAGCGGATATCGTGGTAAATACGCTGCCGAGCACGACAGAGACGCAACGTTTACTCAATAGTCAGGTGCTAAGCCATCTTAATCTGGCATTGCTATTTAATGTTGGAAGAGGCGATGTGATTGATGATGTAGGTCTGTTGCTCGCTCTAAAGAATCGCTGGGTCGAACATGCTTTTCTCGATGTGTTTGAACTAGAACCACTTTCACCACAACATCCGTTTTGGAAACTTCCGCAAGTAACCATCACTCCTCACATCGCAGCGTTAAGTTTCCCTGAGCAAGTAGTCGACATTTTTGCAGACAACTACTTGAGTTGGAGGGACGGTTTCTTTCTAAATAATCAAGTTGATTTCGACAAAGGGTATTAACCGTTTTATGTCTCTAGAAACATTGCTAAAGCAAGTGCGAGCTTGCCAGATCTGCGCAGACGATTTACCTTTGGGTGCAAACCCTGTCGTGCAAGCCGCAAAAGACGCACGCATCCTAATCATCGGACAAGCGCCGGGGACACGTGTGCACAAAACCTCGATACCTTGGAACGATCCAAGCGGCGATCGGTTACGCCAATGGCTCGATATCGACAAAGACACTTTCTACGACCCAAACAAAATAGCCATTGTCCCGATGGGCTTCTGCTATCCAGGCAAGGGTAGCTCTGGCGATTTGCCTCCTCGCAAAGAGTGTGCGCCCGCTTGGCATAATCAGATTCTTGAGCAGTTGCCCAATATAGAGCTGACTCTGCTGATTGGTCAGTACTCACAGCAGTACTATCTCACCAACAAACCAAAGACGCTCACGCAAACTGTTCAGCAATGGCAGGATTGGGAACCGGACTTTATCCCGCTTCCTCACCCTTCTCCGCGCAACATATTATGGCTAAAGAAGAATCCTTGGTTTGAATCTGACATCGTGCCACACCTTAAAAAACGTGTTCATTCGATGCTTTAGGTTACCCGTGATCTAATTGCTTGTTTATCTGTACAAAAAAATTAGCGCACAAGAGCCACAATCATAAATCGTTGTTTATAATAAATTTTAATGTATAACGTACAGTCTAAATAGCAATTAGATCATGGCAGACCAAATACTACCAGAGCTGTACAGCCTTGAGTTTCAGATAAAAAAATACCGACACTGATTGCCGGTATTTGATTTCAAAAAAGTCGAATTTACTTGTGGTACGGCTTAGATAGCTCGTGTACCGCTTCCACAAATACGCCCGCGTTTTCTGGCGGCACATCCAAATGGATACCGTGGCCTAAGTTGAACACGTGACCAGTACCTGCATCGCCAAAGCCTTCTAGAATACCCGCTACTTCTTCACGGATACGCTCTGGTGAAGCGTAAAGCATTGATGGGTCCATGTTACCTTGTAGAGCCACTTTATCGCCGATACGCGCTTTCGCGTCTGCAATGTTGATTGTCCAGTCTAGACCTACCGCATCACAGCCCGTTGCTGCGATTTGCTCAAGCCACATACCACCGTTCTTAGTGAACAATGTTACTGGTACGCGACGACCGTCGTTTTCACGAATCAGGCCATCTACAATCTTGTGCATGTATTGCAATGAGAACAGGTTGTAGTCACGAGGAGTCAGTACACCGCCCCATGTATCAAATACCATCACCGACTGTGCACCCGCTTTAATTTGCGCGTTTAGGTACTCGATAACGCTGTCTGCTAGCTTATCTAGAAGTAGGTGCAGCGTTTGTGGTTCTGCGTACATCATCTTCTTGATCTTGGTGAACGCTTTTGAGCTGCCACCTTCAACCATATAAGTCGCCAGTGTCCATGGGCTACCAGAGAAACCAATCAGTGGAACGTCACCGTTCAAGTCTTTGCGGATTTGACGCACTGCGTTCATTACGTATTGCAGCTCGCCTTCTGGATCTGGCAGGCCAATCTTTTCTACGTCGGCTTTGCAAGTGATTGGCTTATCGAAAACCGGACCTTCACCAGCGGCAAAACGAAGCTCTAAGCCCATTGCATCTGGGATAGTTAGGATGTCAGAGAACAAGATCGCTGCATCAAGAGGAAAACGGCGTAGTGGTTGAAGCGTTACTTCTGACGCCAACTCCGCGTTTTTACACAAAGACATGAAATCGCCCGCTTGCGCACGAGTTGCTTTGTACTCTGGTAGGTAACGACCTGCCTGACGCATCATCCATACTGGCGTGTAATCTACTGGCTCTTTTAGAAGGGCACGCAGATAACGATCATTTTTTAATTCAGTCATTCCGTAATTCCAATTGTTAGGCTTTCTTTGAAAGGGGGTATTCTATCACTGATTTAAGGCTAATAGCTGTGTGCTTTGCAACCTGGATCAAGTTATTAACTTTTAAATCAGTGCTTAATTTGCACCCAGTCGGTATCAGTGTTAAAAATTTGTTCGCTAGCGAAAACTACAATTATAAACTGAGTACCCGGTACTCAGCATCTCATAACGACATCTTACTTACCCCCTCCCTCTCGGAGGGTTTTTTTTATCTATTTTTCAGCCAATTAGATTCGACATCTTGTCGCGTTTGCTCGATAAGCGCTCGAGCAATCGTCCCTTCTGGTGCAACCGGCGGCATCTCGTCAACACCAAACCACTGTGCATCTGACAGTTCGGTGTAATCCGGATTCAATTCGCCAGACTCGTAATCAGCAAGAAATGCCATCATCATGCTGGATGGAAAAGCCCATGGTTGGCTGCCAAAATAGCGAATATTTTTAACGTGCACGCCGGTTTCTTCATGCACCTCTCGAGCCACACATTCTTCTAGGGTTTCTCCCACTTCTAAAAAGCCCGCAATGACGGTGTACATGCCATTTCGATGACGAGGGTGCTGTGCCAACAAAATCTGGTTATCTTTGCGTACAGCGACAATGATGCACGGGAAAATACGCGGATAGTGTAAGGTACGGCACTCACCACACTGCATTGCCAATTGATTGTTGTTGAGGAAGTTACGCCCGCCACATTGAGGGCAAAAGCGCAGGCTTTGTGTCATGTGGCCATATTGAATCGCTTTACTAATCAGCAAGAAAAGCGCCTCTGGGAAATGGAGACAATCTCGCAAAGACACAAGATCTAAATCATGGTCTAAATCACACAGGTTTATCCATATGACTGGGGCACCTTGGTATTCACCAATTTGCCTTGCACTCGCCTCTGGCAGCGAGAACTGCTCTGCATTACCAAATGGAATAGCACCATCCACCAGCCAGATATCACTTCCTGAGACAACGCACCAATAGGCGTTTTTCGTACGGTTAACTTCACCTTTTCTTAACATTACAGCGTCCCTTTGCTTGAAGTTCATCCATTTTACTGGCAATCTAATTTCATACCAGAGTTTGTTGTTCGTTAGATTTGCAACTATAAATTCTAGTAAGGACAAGAGTTTGTAATCACTTTACTAACTTTGCTTTGCAAAGGATACGTTCGCCAATGGGCGATCAGATCATGAGGGCATGGTCATGCTAAAAAAATTCAAACAAACACAGGACCAATGGGGTGGCTCAAGTGAGGTCATTGATCATTGGCTGGAAACAAGACAGTCTTTGATTGTCGAATATTGTAAGCTTGCAGCACTGCAACCTTGTTCGAAAACGAACGTTATTGAACTTCCTTCTCCAGACGAATTACAGCACTTCTGCCAACATCTTGTTGACTATATCTCCGAAGGCCATTTCAAGATATACGACATGGTCATGGATAAATGGAAAGCGACTGGCTTTGTCGCTACTGATGAAATTAATCAGGCTTACGCGAAGATAGTTCTAACTACCGAACCGCTTCTTAACTTTACCGATAAATACTCTGATGTTTCAGCCGAAGATGAACTGGCCGATTTCGATTCAGATATGTCTCTGATTGGAGAAATTATCGAAACGCGCTTTGCGGTAGAGGATCACTTGATTCAGTTGATTGCCGACAGTTTAGCTATGCCGCCTGGCGCATAGCGAGAAGCGAGAAGCGAGAAGCGAGAAGCGAGAAGCGAGAAGCGAGAAGCGAGAAGCGAGAAGCGAGAAGCGAGAAGATTCTTGAGGGTTGGCGTGTATTCGTCAACCCTTTTTGTTTTTCGGGATTCGGTTCATTTTGTCTTTCTAAGGGACAAGTTCTGTCAACACCTTTCGAAGCCAAACTTCTTGCACTAGCCCTCCAACAACACCTCTCGATTCCTAAGGCGAAGCGCTCTCGGAGCGTAAGCGTTCTATTTGACTTCAAACAAAAAAGGCACCCGAAGGTGCCTTTTCTTTTAAGCTCTCAACGATTACTCGTCAGAAGAGAAGCCAGCGTTTAGAAGTGCCGCTAGGTTATCTGTTGCTTGTTCAGCAGATGGACCTTCTTGCGCTTCAGCACGTTTAGCTTGACGATCTTGGTGGTATGCGAAACCAGTACCAGCTGGGATCAGACGACCAACAATTACGTTCTCTTTCAGACCACGTAGGTCATCACGCTTACCAGAAACCGCAGCTTCTGTTAGTACGCGAGTTGTCTCCTGGAACGATGCCGCAGAGATGAATGACTCAGTCGCTAGAGATGCCTTAGTGATACCTAATAGCTCACGCTCGAAACGTGCTGGCTCTTTGCCTTCAGCTTCTAGGTTACGGTTAGAAATCTTAACTTGTGAGTATTCAACTTGCTCGCCAGGTAGGAACTCAGAGTCACCTGCGTGAGTAATTGTACACTTACGTAGCATTTGACGAACGATAGTCTCGATGTGCTTATCGTTAATCTTAACGCCTTGTAGACGATAAACTTCTTGAACTTCGTTAGCGATGTACTGAGTTACCGCGTGTACGCCACGTAGACGTAGAATGTCATGTGGAGACTCTGGACCATCTGCGATCACGTCACCACGTTCAACACGCTCACCTTCAAATACGTTCAACTGACGATGCTTAGGAATCATCTCTTCGTAAGCGTCACCGCCGTCACGAGTGATTACTAGACGACGTTTACCTTTCGTCTCCTTACCGAAGCTCACAGTACCTGTGTGCTCAGCAAGAATCGCAGGCTCTTTAGGCTTACGAGCTTCGAATAGGTCAGCTACGCGTGGTAGACCACCGGTGATATCTTTGTTACCGCCAGATTTCTGAGGGATACGTGAAAGTGTATCACCCACACCTACTTCTGCGCCGTCTTCGATGTTTACAATCGCTTTACCAGGTAGGAAGTAGTGAGCTGGCATTTCAGTACCAGGGATCATTACGTCGTTACCTTGCTCATCAACAAGTTTGATAGCTGGACGCATATCTTTACCTGCTGCTGGGCGAGCTGCTGGATCAGTTACTTCGCTTGAAGATAGACCTGTTAGGTCATCTGTCTGACGAGAAACTGTAACACCGTCGATCATGTCTACGAACTGGATGCGACCTGCCACTTCAGTGATGATTGGCATAGTGTGCGCTTCCCAGTTAGCAACAACGTCACCAGCTGTTACTGCATCGTTGTCGCCTTTGCTTAGCATCGAACCGTAAGGAAGTTTGTGCTTCTCTTTAGTACGACCGAACTCATCAATGATAGTTAGCTCAGATGCACGAGACGTGATTACTAGCTTCTTATCTTTGTTGATTACGAACTTAGCGTTGTGCAGTTTAACTGTACCAGTTGTCTTCGCTTGGATGCTGTTCTCTGCTGCTGCAGTAGATGCCGCACCACCGATGTGGAACGTACGCATCGTAAGCTGTGTACCCGGTTCACCGATAGACTGAGCAGCGATAACGCCTACTGCTTCACCTTGGTTCACTAGGTGACCACGTGCTAGGTCACGACCGTAACACTGTGCACAACAACCGAAGTCAGAGTCACATGTAACAACAGAGCGTACGCGCATGCTGTCTACAGAGTTCTCTTCCATGATCTGACACCACTTCTCATCAATTAGAGTGTTACGTGGGATCAGAACATCTTCTGTACCTGGCTTAAGAACGTCTTCAGCTACTACACGACCTAGCGCTAGCTCAGTTAGTGCAACTTTAACATCACCACCCTCGATGTGAGGCATCATGTCAACACCCTCGTGAGTGCCACAGTCATGTTCAGTTACAACAACGTCTTGAGCAACGTCTACTAGACGACGAGTTAGGTAACCCGAGTTCGCTGTTTTCAGTGCCGTATCCGCAAGACCCTTACGAGCACCGTGCGTTGAGATAAAGTACTGAAGTACGTTTAGACCTTCTTTAAAGTTCGCAGTGATTGGCGTTTCGATGATTGAACCATCTGGACGCGCCATCAGACCACGCATACCCGCTAGCTGACGAATCTGTGCAGCAGAACCACGAGCGCCCGAGTCAGCCATCATGTAGATGCTGTTAAACGATTCTTGTTGCTCTTCTTCACCGTCACGGTTAACTACCGTTTCAGATGAAAGGTTTGCCATCATCGCTTTTGCTACGCGATCGTTGGTCGATGCCCAGATATCGATCACTTTGTTGTAGCGCTCGCCCGCAGTAACAAGACCAGATTGGTACTGTTCCTGGATTTCACGTACTTCTTCTTCCGCTTCTGCGATTTCAGTGTACTTAGCTGGCGGTACAACCATGTCGTCGATACCAACAGATACACCAGATAGTGCCGCGTATGCGAAACCGGTGTACATGATTTGGTCAGCGAAGATTACTGTATCTTTAAGACCAAGCTTACGGTATGCCTCGTTAAGTAGGTTAGAGATCTGTTTCTTACCTAGCTTTTGGTTAACGATGCTGTACGGTAGGCCCGATGGCACGATTTGCCATAGCATTGCACGACCGATAGTTGTATCAACCATCTTAGTCTCAGTAGTGCTGTTACCATCTTCGTCTACAACTGTTTCTGTAATACGTACTTTAACGCGTGCGTGTAGCTCAGCGGTCTTAGTGCGGTATGCTTTCTCAGCCTCTGCAGGGCCAGAAAGGTACATGCCTTCACCTTTCACGTTGATCTTGTCACGAGTCATGTAGTAAAGACCCAATACAACGTCCTGAGAAGGTACGATGATCGGATCACCTGACGCTGGCGACAGAATGTTGTTTGTCGACATCATCAGAGTACGAGCTTCAAGCTGTGCTTCTAGAGTTAGAGGCACGTGAACCGCCATTTGGTCACCATCGAAGTCCGCGTTGTATGCCGCACACACTAGTGGGTGTAGCTGAATCGCTTTACCTTCGATTAGTACTGGTTCGAACGCCTGGATACCTAGACGGTGAAGTGTAGGTGCACGGTTAAGCAGTACTGGGTGTTCACGGATTACTTCGTCTAGGATATCCCAAACGACAGCTTCTTCACGCTCTACCATTTTCTTAGCAGCTTTGATTGTAGTCGCAAGACCACGAGTCTCTAGCTTGCTGTAGATGAATGGTTTGAATAGCTCAAGTGCCATCTTCTTAGGAAGACCACACTGGTGTAGACGAAGGTATGGACCTACTGTGATTACAGAACGGCCAGAGTAGTCTACACGTTTACCTAGAAGGTTCTGACGGAAACGACCTTGCTTACCCTTGATCATATCAGCAAGAGATTTCAGAGGACGCTTGTTAGAACCTGTGATCGCACGACCACGACGACCGTTATCTAGTAGCGCATCAACAGACTCTTGCAGCATACGTTTTTCGTTACGTACGATGATGTCCGGAGCAGCTAGCTCTAGAAGACGCTTCAAACGGTTGTTACGGTTGATCACACGACGGTATAGGTCGTTCAGATCTGAAGTCGCAAAACGACCGCCATCTAGTGGTACTAGAGGACGTAGATCTGGCGGAAGAACTGGAAGTACAGTCAGGATCATCCACTCTGGGTTGTTGCCAGATTGAATAAACGCTTCTACCAGTTTCAGACGCTTAGTGACTTTCTTACGCTTAGTTTCAGAGTTAGTTGTTTCTAGCTCTTCGCGCATTTGTTCAGCTTCAGCGTGCATATCCATAGAACCTAGTAGGTCCTTGATAGCTTCTGCACCCATCTTAGCAGTGAACTCATCACCCCACTCTTCTAGACGATCCAGATACTCTTCTTCAGTAAGCATCTGAGATTTTTCTAGATCAGTCATACCTGGTTCAGTTACTACGTACATTTCGAAGTAAAGAACACGCTCGATATCACGTAGTGGGATATCCATTAGTAGACCGATACGAGACGGTAGCGATTTTAGGAACCAGATGTGAGCTACTGGTGATGCTAGCTCGATGTGGCCCATACGGTCACGACGAACTTTAGTTTGTGTAACTTCTACACCACACTTCTCACAGATAACACCACGGTGCTTCAGGCGCTTGTACTTACCACAAAGACATTCGTAGTCTTTAACTGGACCAAAGATACGCGCACAGAACAGACCATCGCGTTCAGGTTTGAACGTACGATAGTTGATCGTTTCAGGTTTTTTAACTTCACCGAAAGACCATGAACGGATCATGTCCGGAGAAGATAGACCGATTTTGATAGCATCAAATTCTTCGGTCTTATGCTGTGCTTTTAGAAAGTTTAATAAGTCTTTCACAATCAGCTCCTGTAAGGAGTTAAAAGGAGCTCACTCGCTAAAGTGAGCACCTTCTACCAAATAATCGCTTTTTGGTTCTCTCAACCTTGGTCAAGAGAAAAGAGATTACTCTTCGTCTTCTAGCTCGATGTTGATACCTAGCGAGCGAATCTCTTTCAACAGTACGTTGAACGATTCTGGCATACCAGGTTCCATGCTGTGGTTACCGTCTACGATGTTTTTGTACATCTTAGTACGGCCGTTAACGTCATCCGACTTAACCGTTAGCATTTCTTGTAGAGTGTAAGCAGCACCGTATGCTTCTAGTGCCCATACTTCCATCTCACCGAAACGCTGACCACCGAACTGAGCTTTACCACCAAGTGGTTGCTGAGTTACTAGGCTGTACGAACCAGTTGAACGAGCGTGCATCTTGTCATCAACAAGGTGGTTCAGTTTCAGCATGTACATGTAACCTACCGTTACAGGACGCTCAAACTGGTCACCCGTGCGACCATCAAACAGTTTTAGCTGACCAGATTCTGGTAGGTCTGCTAGTTTCAGTAGCGCTTTAATAGACGCTTCTGGTGCACCGTCAAATACTGGAGTCGCGATTGGTAGACCGCCACGTAGGTTCTTGATCAGAGTACGAACTTCGTCATCAGATAGAGAAGCAATGTCTACTTTCTGGCGAGTTTCGCCTAGGTCGTAAACTTTTTGTAGGAACTCGCGGAATTTCGCTAGTTCTTGCTGCTCTTTAACCATCTGGTTGATCTTGTCACCGATACCTTTCGCTGCCAGACCTAAGTGTACTTCTAGGATCTGACCGATGTTCATACGCGAAGGTACACCCAGTGGGTTAAGTACGATGTCTACAGGCTGACCTTTCTCATCGTATGGCATGTCTTCAACAGGGTTGATCTTAGAGATTACACCCTTGTTACCGTGACGACCCGCCATCTTATCACCAGGCTGGATACGACGTTTAACCGCTAGGTAAACCTTAACGATCTTCAGTACGCCAGGTGCTAGATCATCACCTTGAGTGATCTTGCGACGCTTAGTTTCGAATTTCTTATCGAAGTCAGCTTTTAGCTCGTCCCACTGCTCAGCAAGTTGCTCAAGCTGTGATTGTAGTGCATCGTCTTCTAGCGTTAGTTCTAGCCACTTCTTACGATCAGTTGTGTCTAGTTTCGCTTCAGAGTAACCACCATCGATCAGTACAGCTTTAACGCGGTTTAGAAGGCCACCCTCAAGAATCTGGAATTCTTCAGTTAGGTCTTTCTTCGCTTCTTTAAGCTGCATTTGTTCGATTTCAAGCGCACGCTTGTCTTTCTCTACGCCATCGCGAGTGAAGACTTGAACGTCGATAATCGTACCTGATACAGAGTTAGGTACACGTAGTGAAGTATCTTTAACGTCAGATGCTTTTTCACCGAAGATTGCACGTAGTAGCTTCTCTTCAGGCGTTAGCTGAGTTTCACCTTTAGGTGTTACTTTACCAACTAGGATGTCGCCACCCTTAACTTCAGCACCGATGTAAACGATACCTGACTCGTCTAGTTTAGACAGAGCAGATTCACCTACGTTTGGAATATCAGCTGTGATCTCTTCAGAACCAAGCTTAGTATCACGCGCCACACAAGTAAGTTCTTGGATGTGGATAGTCGTGAAACGGTCTTCTTGAACTACGCGCTCAGATACTAAGATCGAGTCTTCGAAGTTGTAACCGTTCCAAGGCATGAACGCGATACGCATGTTTTGACCAAGCGCTAGTTCACCAAGGTCTGTTGAAGGACCATCAGCAAGAACGTCACCGCGTGATACAGGTTCACCTGGCATCACACATGGGCGCTGGTTAATACATGTGTTCTGGTTAGAACGTGTGTATTTAGTTAGGTTGTAGATGTCGATACCAGCTTCACCTGGTACTAGCTCTTCTTCGTTCACTTTAACAACGATACGAGAAGCATCTACTGACTGGATTACACCACCACGTTTAGCAACTGCAGTTACACCTGAGTCAACTGCTACGTTACGTTCAATACCAGTACCAACAAGCGGTTTGTCAGCTTTCAGTGTTGGAACTGCCTGACGTTGCATGTTCGCACCCATCAATGCACGGTTCGCATCATCGTGTTCTAGGAACGGGATAAGCGAGGCAGCGATAGATACAACCTGGTTTGTCGCAACGTCCATGTACTGAGCGTGCTCACGAGGGTGTAGACCAGATTCACCTTTTTGACGAGCTGTGATCAGCTCATCTGCAAAACCGCCTTCTTCAGTTAACGCAGCGTTAGCCTGTGCGATAACGAATTGGCCTTCTTCGATTGCAGATAGGTAATCTACTTCGTCTGTTACAACACCATCTACAACGCGACGGTATGGCGTCTCTAGGAAACCGTACTCGTTACAACGCGCAAACGCAGATAGAGAGTTGATCAGACCGATGTTTGGACCTTCCGGCGTTTCGATAGGACATAGACGACCGTAGTGAGTTACGTGTACGTCACGTACTTCGAAGCCAGCACGTTCACGAGTTAGACCGCCAGGACCCAATGCAGAAATACGACGCTTGTGCGTTACTTCTGATAGCGGGTTGTTTTGGTCCATGAACTGTGAAAGCTGTGAAGAGCCAAAGAATTCTTTAACAGCTGCAGAGATTGGTTTCGCGTTGATCAGGTCTTGAGGCATGATTGCGTCAAGATCGCCTAGGCTTAGACGCTCTTTAACTGCACGCTCAACACGTACTAGACCTACACGGAACTGGTTCTCAGCCATTTCGCCTACAGAACGGATACGACGGTTGCCAAGGTGGTCGATATCGTCCACTTCACCTTTACCGTTACGGATCGCGATAAGCTTCTTCATCACTTCAACGATGTCTAGCTCGTCAAGTGTGCCTTGCTCTTGAGCATCTTCACGGCCGATAGAGCTGTTGAACTTCATACGACCAACAGTCGATAGATCGTAACGCTCTTCAGAGAAGAATAGGCTTTCGAATAGTGCTTCTGCAGCTTCTTTTGTTGGTGGCTCACCAGGGCGCATCATGCGGTAGATTTCTACCAGTGCAGAAATACGATCAACAGTGCTGTCGATACGTAGTGTTTCTGACATGAATGGACCGTGGTCTAGATCGTTGGTGAACAACGTTTCTAGTGATTTGTGGCCAGCCTGAGATAGGTTCGCTAGTGCTTCCAGGCTAATTTCCTGGTTAGCGTTAACAATGATCTCGCCTGTTGCTTCGTTGATGTAATCTTTCGATGCAACTTTACCAACGATGTACTCAACTGGTACTTCGATGTGATCAACGCCATCTTTTTCTAGTTGGCGGATATGACGAGCTGTTACGCGACGACCTTGCTCAACGTAAGTTTTACCGTTCGCTTCGATGTCGAACGACGCAGTTTCACCACGTAGACGATCAGGAACCAACTCCATTAGTAGAGTTTGGTCTTTCACTTCGAAGTTCACTTTTTCGAAGAAGATATCTAGGATTTCTTCTGACGTTTTACCAAGTGCACGAAGGATGATCGAAGCTGGTAGCTTACGACGACGGTCAATACGTACGTATAAGTTATCCTTAGGATCGAACTCAAAGTCTAACCATGAGCCACGGTAAGGAATTACACGTGCGTTATATAGAACTTTACCTGAAGAGTGGGTCTTACCCTTATCGCTGTCGAAGAACACGCCTGGGCTTCGGTGCAGCTGGGATACGATAACCCTCTCGGTACCGTTAATTACGAAGGTACCATTGTCTGTCATAAGCGGAATTTCGCCCATGTAGACTTCTTGTTCTTTAATGTCTTTTACAGTACCTGCTGGTGCGTCTTTATCAAAGATTACTAGACGTAGTTTTACGCGTAGTGGCTTTGAGTAAGTTACACCGCGGATTTGACATTCTTTAACGTCAAAAACTGGCTCACCAAGACGGTAGCTAACGTATTGCAGCTCAGAATTGCCGTTGTAGCTCTGAATTGGAAATACAGAACGGAAAGCAGCTTCAAGACCGTATTGACCTTCAGGATCCTGTTCGATGAATTTGTCGAACGAATCGAGCTGGATCGATAGCAGGTATGGAATGTCCAAAACTTGTGGACGAGTACCAAAGTCCTTACGGATGCGCTTTTTCTCGGTATAAGAGTAAACCATGGGGTTCCTCAGCTCGCTGATAAGTGACCCAAACCGTCCGCCCGCACCTAGTTACTTAAGGGGGGTAAGGGACAGTGACTAAATAGCTGTTTACTGTAGTGACATTTCATTGCGTAGGAATGAAATGTTTTTTGCATAGACATGAGACGCTTAAACAGCGGGAAAATTCGCTCATGCCCTACAGCGCAAAAAGGCCGGTGGTTAAAAAACCACCAGCCATTAGCCGTTAGGCTATGAAATTAAGTAATAATTACTTAACTTCAACAGAAGCGCCTGCTTCTTCTAGCTGAGCTTTAAGAGCTTCAGCTTCAGCTTTCTCAACGCCTTCTTTTAGAGGTGCTGGAGCGCCGTCTACAAGAGCTTTAGCTTCTTTAAGACCTAGGCCAGTTGCGCCACGTACAGCTTTGATAACAGCAACTTTGTTGCCGCCAGCTGCAGTTAGGATTACGTCAAATTCAGTTTGCTCAGCTGCAGCTTCGCCGCCTGCTGCGCCACCTGCAACTACTGCAGCAGCAGCAGTTACACCGAATTTTTCTTCCATAGCTTCGATTAGTTCAACAACTTGCATTACAGACATTTCTGCAACTGCGTCTAGGATTTGCTCGTTAGTAATAGACATAACAATTCTCTTTTAAGTCAACAATAAGTTTATTTTGCAACCAGTAAAAAGCAAGGCTTAAGCCGCTGCTTCTTCTTTTTGATCGCGGATAGCAGCGATAGTACGTACCAGCTTGCCAGCAGAAGCTTCTTTCATGCACATCATTAGGCGTGCGATTGCTTCGTCGTAAGTTGGTAGTGTTGCTAGTACTTCAGCGTCAGTTAAAGCGCCTTCAAATGCAGCAGCTTTGATCTCGAAGTCTTTGTTCTCTTTAGCGAAGTCTTTGAAAAGACGCGCTGCAGCACCTGGGTGCTCATTAGAGAATGCGATTAGCGTAGGACCAGTGAAAGTGTCAGTTAGACACTCGTACTCAGTACCTTCTACCGCACGACGAGCAAGAGTGTTACGAACAACTCTCATGTAAACGCCAGCTTCGCGAGCTTGTTTACGTAGAGAAGTCATCGCGCCAACTTGAACGCCACGAGAATCAGCTACAACTGCAGAAAGTGCACCACTGGCAGCTTCGTTGACTTCAGCAACAATTGCTTTTTTGTCTTGAAGGTTTAAAGCCATCTTGGATTTACTCCTGGTTGTCGTTACACCACTCACTATCATCACGACAGTGAGAGCTATTTAGGTGCTTCCCAGAAGAAAGTTAACTATTTACATAGAGCTTTCTGTCAGTTCGGGCACCATCTACGTAGGATAATTAAGCTTGTTTTGACACAAACACCTACGGTCTTGGACGGAGACTGGGTCTTAATTCATTTCGAACTAGGAGACAGTTCAAAGAACCAAAGTTCAGCCCCAACCACAAATATTAGGCGCAAAATTATACACAAATTTTGCGCCTAAGCAAATAAATTATGCTTGAGTGTTCAGGCTAGCCTGATCAACTGCAACACCAGCACCCATCGTAGTAGAGATGCTTACTTTCTTCAGGAAAGTACCTTTCGCTGAAGATGGCTTAGCTTTCTTCAGAGCAACTAGAAGTGACTCTAGGTTCTCTTTGATCTGCTCAGCAGAGAAGTTTGCTTTACCGATAGTAGTGTGGATGATGCCGTTTTTGTCGTTACGGTAACGAACCTGACCTGCTTTAGCGTTTTTAACTGCTTCAGCAACGTTAGGTGTTACAGTACCAACTTTAGGGTTTGGCATAAGACCGCGAGGACCTAGGATAGTACCTAGTTGACCTACAACGCGCATTGCATCTGGAGAAGCAACAACTACGTCAAAGTTCATTTCGCCTTTCTTCACTAGCTCAGCTAGATCTTCCATACCTACGATGTCTGCGCCAGCTTCTTTAGCTGCTTCAGCGTTTGCACCTTGAGTGAACACTGCTACGCGGATGTCGCGGCCAGTACCGTGAGGTAGTACAGTTGCACCACGTACGTTCTGGTCAGATTTACGAGCATCGATGCCTAGGTTAACAGCAACGTCTACAGATTCAACGAATTTAGCAGTCGCTAGTTCTTGAAGAAGAGCAACAGCTTCGTTGATTTCGTATTCTTTAGTTACGTCAACTTTTTCGCGGATTACGCGCATGCGCTTAGTTAGTTTTGCCATCTTATTAACCCTCTACCACTAGGCCCATTGAACGAGCAGTACCAGCGATAGAACGCTTCATCGCTTCGATGTCAGCACCAGTCATATCAGCAGCTTTAGTTTCTGCGATTTCTTGGATTTGAGCGTCAGTTACAGTGCCCACTTTTTCAGTGTTTGGACGACCAGAACCAGACTTAACGCCAGCAGCTTTCTTAAGAAGAACAGCAGCAGGTGGAGTCTTAGTTACGAACGTGAAAGAACGGTCGCTGTATACTGTGATAACTACTGGAGTTGGTAGACCTTTCTCAATAGATTCTGTTTTTGCGTTGAACGCTTTACAGAATTCCATGATGTTCACACCGTGTTGACCTAGAGCAGGACCAACTGGTGGACTTGGGTTCGCAGCGCCAGCAGCAACTTGTAGCTTGATGTAAGCTTCAACTTTCTTAGCCATGATATTTCCTAAAGTTTGGGTTCTAACGCTAGTCTGCTGACCAGCTCCCCGTTTACGTAAAAACTCTTTACTTCATGAGAAGTAAAAAGGCGCGAAATTATAGTCATAATTCGCGCCTTAGACAACCCTTAAAAAGGTGTTTTTTTAATCAAGTTTTTCAACTTGACCAAATTCAAGCTCAACTGGTGTTGCACGACCAAAGATCGATACAGACACTTTCAGACGGCTCTTCTCGTAATCTACTTCTTCAACAGTACCATTGAAGTCAGCAAATGGACCTTCGTTAACACGTACCACTTCACCCGCTTCGTACATTGTACGAGGACGAGGAGACTCACTCGCTTTCTCAAGACGGTTAAGAATCGCGTCAGCTTCTTTATCTGTGATAGGTGCTGGACGGTCTGAGGTACCACCAATGAAGCCCATGACACGCGGCACACTGCGTACTAGGTGCCATGATTCATCGTTCATAATCATCTGAACAAGGACGTAGCCTGGGAAAAACTTACGTTCAGATTTACGACGCTGACCCGCGCGCATTTCCACTACTTCTTCAGTAGGAACTAGTACTTCACCGAATAGCTCTTCCATAGCGTGCATTTTGATATGCTCACGTAGAGATTGAGCTACACGACCTTCAAATCCAGAGAAGGCTTGAACTACATACCAGCGTTTTTTTGGAGCTTCACTCATGAATCACTACCCTCTATACCCCAGTTGCTAGAGCAACTAAACGAACCATGATGCCGTCAATTCCCCATAGCACTAGAGCCATTACAATACTTACAGCTAAAACAATCAGTGTTGTTTGCATGGTTTCTTGGCGTGTAGGCCAAACAACCTTACGAACTTCCATACGAGATTCTTTTGCAAAACTGATCGCTGCTTTACCTTTAGTCGTTGTCGCTGCAACGCCTAGGGCAGCTGCAATAAGAACAACAACGCCTGCAGCACGAACAACTACAGACATCTCACCATACAGGTAATTACCCACAACAGCGGCCGCTGCTAATACGAAAGCGGCAATCCACTTAAACGTATCTGCTGCGTTTGAGCTATCAGGAGTTTCAGCATTATTTGCTTTCATAAACCAACCTGTCACAAGTCTTAATATAGACGACAATAACCCCGCTGTTGCAGGGCAAACTCCATATCGCTGAAAAAATCAGCGCTACTCTCTTAAGATTAAGCCTCTCCGCCTAATCTTGCTCTACTCTCAACCAAATCCTGAACAAGAAAACAGCTAAAATAATGTTGAGCGCAGAAAAAGGGCATCAAATGATGCCCTTTTTGATACTGGTTCGTCAAATCTAATTCAAGATTTTCCGAAGACATTCGTTAATTCGTTAAGAATTATGCGAAAATCTTAGCAACAACACCAGCACCTACAGTACGGCCACCTTCACGGATAGCGAAACGTAGACCTTCGTCCATTGCGATAGGAGCGATTAGTTCAACAACCATTTGGATGTTGTCGCCAGGCATTACCA
>NZ_LNRD01000028.1:0-25975 GCF_001557775.1 Vibrio sp. MOR3
CTCCCTCAAACGACTTTCGTTGAAGATGACGATGTTGAGATGAGTGATGAAGATTTTGACACGCTTGATAACGAACGTATTGAAGAGCTACCAGCTGAATACAAAAGTCGTGTAATCGAGAACAAAAAGCAGCTAACAAAGTTAGGCACCGAGTTTTCCATTTTTGAGCCCACAATAACCGGTTTAAAAAAATCCATACTTGATGCAACCCAAACCGTTCGAACCCACTTTGAGCTAGAAAGTTTTCATTGTTATTGGGAACAAGGCCAAGGGCCCGAGTATAAGGTAAAAACGGATGCGTTTTTTTTAAACGATGATGGTGCCACAAAATCAAGTGCTAGCTTATATCGCCCCAAAACGAAGAAGGGCGACCCTCGTATGTGGTTTAGAGGGTTGCCTAATTTTGCTCAACCAGGCGATCAAATTGCGATCATCATTTACGATAAGATCCCTTATTTACTCAATCTGAGTAATATTGAGCTCGAAGCCTCTTTATCAAAAGAAGGCTCTCATATAAAAACTTTCTTCTCTCATTTAGAACATCGACACAACAGCGTTGCTGATGAGTTACTTGAAAAACTCAAAGTGTTAGCGAAAACTCCTTTTGCGTCAATGCGGACCGGCGATACTGGTATTGGTTTTACTTTAGAAGCGAAGTTAGGCATTGAGGCTAATTCAAGCAAACAACCTGATTATAAAGGGATAGAAATCAAAACAGGTCGAGGAGTAAAGACAAGAACGACGCTATTTGCACAAGTCGCAGATTGGGGAATTAGCCCTTGTAAAAAAAGTGCCGAAATACTTAATAAGTATGGGTATGAGCGAGGTGATGAGTTCAAGTTGTACTGCACCATATCAACGAAGAAAGAAAACACGCAAGGCTTGCGCTTTATCTACGATCAAACGAAAGATGAACTCCAAGAATGGTACAACGATAAGGAACTTGTAGCTGTATGGCCCGGGAACTTACTGAGAAACCGTTTAAAGGAAAAACATGCTGAAACGTTTTGGGTAGAGGCAACAAGCGAAGTAGTTGACGGTGTTGAATACTTCCAACTCAAGCGAGTAACGCATACACGCTCTCCAGTTACGAGCCAGTTAATGCCACTTATTCAAGCTGGCGTTATCACCATGGACCACCTTATTAAAAAAAATACGAAAGGGAGAGTGAGTGAGAAAGGGCCACTTTTCAAAATAAATAAGAGCGATCTGGAACTGCTATTCCCTGAACCTAAAGTATACCAACTTGAGGGTTAGCAAGTATGGATGATCTTAAACCACTAATAAATAGAAGAGCTCAGCGACTCTCTAGCATCATGCAATATCCTATCGATGAGGCTATAAGATTAGCGTCAATGACTTATGGCGTCGATACAACACACAGTAACAATATTAAAAGTAATTCTCTACCACCTAGAAAAACACGTGATAATAAGGTATTACTTGCCCAGCTAGGCATCGAGTCCGCGATTTTCTTCCCAACAAAAACTGGCCTGGAAAAATTCATATTAGACGCAACTCAACCAATTCGAACTCTATTTGAAATAGAAGAATTTCATTACTATGGTCACCAAAATCAAGGCGACGAAAACAAGATTATAACGAACGCATTTTTTCTGAACGACGATGCTATCATAAGCTCCCAAGCAAGCTTATATCGCCCTAAAACGAAGAAAGGCGATCCTCGTATGTGGTTTAGAGGGTTGCCTAATTTTGCTCAGCCTGGCGACGAAATTGCGCTCATCATTTACGATAAAAATCCTCATTTACTCAATCTGAGTAATATCGATCTCAAAGCCTCTTTATCAAAAGAAGGCTCTCATATAAAAACGTTCTTCTCTCAGTTAGCGCGTCAACACAACAGCGTTGCTGATGAGTTGCTTGAAAAGCTCAAAATGTTAGCGAGGGCCCCTTTTGCGTCAATGCGCACTGGCGATACTGGTATTGGTTTTACTTTAGAAGCGAAGTTAGGCATTAAGGCTAATTCAAGTAAAGAACCTGATTATAAGGGGATCGAACTCAAATCGGGTCGAGTAGCAAAATCAGGTCAAGGAACAAAATCAGAGACAAGAGCGACACTTTTTGCACAGGTCGCTGATTGGAGAATTAGCCCTTGTAAAAGCAGCGCAGAGATACTCAATAGATATGGGTATGAGCGAGGTGATGAGTTTAAGTTGTACTGCACCATATCAACGAAGAACGAAAACACGCAAGGCTTGCGCTTTATCTACGATCAAACGAAAGATGAACTCCAAGAATGGTACAACGATAAGGAACTTGTAGCTGTATGGCCCGGGAACTTACTGAGAAACCGTTTAAAGGAAAAGCATGCTGAAACGTTTTGGGTAGAGGCAACAAGCGAAGTAGTTGACGGTGTTGAATACTTTCAACTCAAGCGAGTAACGCATACACGCTCTCCAGTTGCAAGCCAGCTAATGCCACTTATTCAAGATGGCGTTATCACCATGGACCACCTTATTAAAAGGAATACGAAAGGGAAATTGGGTGAAAAAGGACCATTATTTAAAATTAAAAAAAGAGACTTGCAATTATTATTTCCTGAGCCTGTTAGCTATGAATTAGTAGGCAACTAATATGACATCTAATATATCGCGTAATACTAGTTACACTCGAACTGTAAATATTCCAGAGTATATTTACAAAAAGGCAGAGGAAAGAGCGAAAAACCAAGCAATTTTCAAAAGGTCACACAGGGAGGACGAGGCGAACGGAGTTGGTTGCCTCGGTGAAGTAATCGCAGAGTATTGGATGGACAAAAACTTTATAGAATACGAAGCCGAGCTTGAATGCACTACCCATGACTATAGAGTCAATGGCAAGACAATAGATGTTAAAACAAAAGATCGCACCGTAAAGCCAAAAAGAAACTACGACAATACAGCTCCCTGCTACAACCACGAACACCAAAAACCAGACTACTTCTTATTCATCACTTTAGAGAGAAGTAAAGACAGAGATGATAAAGACCTACGCCGATTCCATACGGCTAATATTGTTGGTGGAATCAGTTATGACGAGTTGAACAGAGTTGGAATCAAGTTCCTAAAAGGAGAAAAAGACTGGAGAAATGGAACCAAATTTTGGACGGACTGCTTAAACGTTGAGATGTGGCAGCTAATACCATTAAATGAGCTTATAAGAATCTTTCAAGGAGAGTTAAGCTCCCCGACCGAAGAGGCGGAGTTAAATATACCAATCATTAAAGAGATGAGGCGTAGAATAAATATTGGTAAGTTAAAGGATAGACAACTCCCATTAGGAATGTAGTTTCCACCACGACACGACCACCGCTGCGCCTTTAAATTACGGGTGCTAACGCCAAATTAAACACAAAAAGTCAAAGGCTGTAGGTGCCCTACGATAACCAAAGAACGGGGCGCAGCATTGGGTGGGCGGGGGATGTGGTGGTACACCATAAAATAGCTTGCGCCTTTTATGGATTGACCGGCACGGGCAACAACGAACGTACCGCAAATGTCGAACCATAGAAAGCGCCTACCTCACCCGCATTGAAACACGTTGTTTGTGTTTTGATGCGTCACCATTGCCCTGCTTTGCCCGTCTGTTTCGGCAAGGCAGATAAATCGCGCCAGCTCTGCTGGCTACCTTAGAGCACGCTTTTCAGTGCGGTGGCGACAATTTACACATAATGTCCAATAATGCTTGAAGTTGCCCAGTGCCCGGCAGCTTGCTGACGTTAGGCACGTGCAATTTTGCATTATTCCACATTATGTTGAATTGTCGCACATACCCCCAAGCTTGGGGGATGGGGGTTGGTAATAGATCTTTTAAGCGGCCTTGCTATGGAAGACCTGACTGTGCCGCCCTATCCGTTGTGACATTTATGTGATGGCCTGTGTCACGCAGTGGCACACGCTTAGGCCATGACATGCTTTTTTGTGACAACGGGTAGGTTGTGGCCAGACTGGGCTGGAATGGTCAGCAAGGCCACTTTTAATTCGTCTTAACAAGCTCTATCGCGTCCGAGCTAATATTTAGCTCGAGAAACTCTTGTTCATTGACGATTGCAGATTCAAGCCATGTAGGAGGAATTGCCAGACAAAAATCATCGCCGCCGGCAAGTTCACGAGAAGCCTGTAGCCAATGCTCATCTTCATTCGGATTGCATCCCGTAGCATAAACTCGGCTTGCCTCTCTATCAGATAGCTCATGCTTACAATCTGCCATGCAATAGAGGCCTTGATTATGAACAATAAAAACTTCAGCATCAGGGTTAGAGCCACGTGAGTGGCGAGGTTGTAGTTTGTACTCAGCGAAAACCTTATCGCAAAGGTCTCTCACGGAAAATCGGGCTATACCCATAACTTGAACTCACGACGAATATTAACGAGCTGATAATATCATAAATGCATATTAAGGGAGCTCTATGTATAAAAAAATGCCACAACCGTACACATCATCAAGAGGTCCCATTAAGCACCTTGTATACCGTCGTTCTGCTACAGCTCAACTCTTTACTTATCGCGTGTTTACTCAAACCTTTAGCAGCAAGCTCCTGTATACGATTATGTAAGGCTTTATCAGGAAATCGGCCGAGGTGCCTCCCTTCGGCTCTGGCGCGCTCCCTACCCTCATTACAGCGCTGTAAGATGCGTTTTCTTTCCATTTCTGCAAATGCAGATATAGTCGTATAAATAACTCGGCCAACATCGCTATTAATATCCAAATCTCCAAGATCATGAAACACTAATCCAGCCCCTTTCTTTGCAAGTTGATCAGCAATTTGCAGTGCATCGATAGTGTTACGCGCGATTCGGTCGACCTTGGTCACGTTAACCACATCCCCTTCCCTAGCGAAGTCGATTAGTTTCTTCAATGCTTCACGTTCGGAAGATTTACCACTGGCTTTATCTTGGAAAATCTTCTCACAGCCAATTTGCTCAAGCTGTGAAAGTTGAACATCAAGGTTCTGGTCATCAGTACTGACGCGAGCATAGCCAAGTTTCATAATTACATCCAAAGTGAACATTAAGAGGTTATTTCATTAGTGTACATGTTCACCAATAATTTATAAGACTAAGTGTACAGTTTTGTGATACGACCTTGACACTGTCCATAATGGTACACCTTTGTGGACAGCTTAAGGTGATTTATTACATCAGAAAACCTGACCACATTGTTATTTCTGCGGTCCTAGGGTGTAACATTTCACCGGCTAAGCTCTTTCAGCGGCATTTATAGCTCTTAAGCTTCTGCGTTTGATGTAATCTCGTAATGTACTTGGGGCTTCATCAATAAGCTTTGCTGTAGGACGAATCCCCAGTCCCATCCCTAAGTATTTTTCAATTTGATCCCTTTTGGGGTCGAGCTTAAGCTTTTCTGCTTCACCTTTAGGTCTACCAAGAGTAACACCGGCTTTTTTTCTTGCAGCTAAAGCCTCTTTAGTTCTCATTGAAATAAACTCTCGTTCTATCTCTGCTGCGAGACCAAGTACCGTTGCGGTGATTTTTGCTTGCATGGAACCATCTAGCTGCATGTTCTGTTTAGCAATGTAGACATCGATGCCCTTGGCCATGCATACCTCAAGCACTTCAAGAACCTGAAGTGTAGAACGTGCAATTCGACTGACCTCCGCGAAGATCAGCTTGTCACCTACCTCCATTCCATCAATAAGTTCACCTAGTTTACGTTCATGCCACTTCTTTTTGCCTGTAACGACATCTTCGATAAAGCATAAGTTAACTATTCCGACACGATTGCAATACTCGTAGATACCGTGTTTCTGGTTTGCTACATCTTGGCTATCTGAAGAAACTCGAAGGTAGGCGTATTGTGGCATTGATCAAATCCTCATCTAAATGATGAAGTACTTATAGCAAGCTCCAACCTAATTTTTGACACTGATCACCTAGATTGTGACAGTTAGAAAAGAATAAAAAGAAAGAAATGAAACTGTTTCTAATGAGGGTAACTGTGTAAATCTTTGATTTTCCAGTTATCCACATTAGCTATAAAGATCTATATCTTCTATTTAAACCTATAAACACTATGAAAACTATAAGATCTATAGGTATTGTAAGTTACTGAATAAAAAGAACTTAAATGCCCATCATGATCACTTTTTAGGTGTATAGATAACACTATTTAGGTGTTGATGATCTTTTTTTAGGTCTTAATGATCATGTATTAGGTGGAAGCCTGACACAATTTAGGTGTTGCTGATCGTATTTAAGGTTTATAGATGACATATTTTAGGTAGGTTACAGGCTAAAATAACGAATATCAGGTATCTTCGCCCTTTATTCACAGTGATCTTGATTAGGTATCTTCTAATGCGACACATTTTAGGTCTTACATCATCGAAAACACCTAAAATGTGTCATTTATCACAATCGGAGACCTGATTTTTGTCAGTAATGAGATTGTCTCACCTAATATGTGTCATCTAGTATTCAGGGTTATCACTAATCTCAGATAAGGTATCGATTTTATCTAAGAGCGAGTCAACCTCGCTTTGATGGCCATTATCAACTTCTGGCTCTCGGTTTAAGTGTCGCTTAGAGAGACTTTCTTCTACCTTCAGAGCATGCTGCTCTTTGCCGATATAGCGGTAAGCAATGGCCAACGCTTCAAGCTCGGCCTCTGTCAGCTTTATCTTGTCTTGTAGGCGTTTTAGCTCTAGCTCTCGAATTGTTTTTAACGCATCGTGTTGGTTCAGCTCTTCAATCGTGCCAAGCTTTATCCAGCGGAACAGGAACTTGATACCGGTGATGGTTCGACCTTTTTTAATGACCTCAAAACCCTTCTCACCATTTTCTCCTTCCAAGAACAGTAGCTCTTTTCGGATTTGAGGGTGCTCAGTAAGCTCTTTGATGCTCTCTCGAATACAGCGTTTCATGAACACACTGTTATTTTTGAATGAGCTTTTGTCTTTCTTGAGTTTGCCGGCCTCATCGAGAAGTCCAAAGACCCCTTTTAACTCATCAAGCTTCTGTTGATGCATTTCAAAGCCTTTGTCTTTAAATCGGCTAAGTAATTCGTAGAGGCGTTTTGAATACTCTTTTTTTACATCAAAGAAATTGCGAGTGTTAATGAGAGCAAAGCCCTGGTTATACTCGATGTATTCAGATTTGAGCATGTCATTAGGCACCATTGTCAGGGTGCCATTTTTGTATGCTATGTGTTTGAAAAGCGGACGGTAGTCGAATTCAATATCCCCTTTGCCGGTTTCTATTTTTATACCGATTTTTCGGCTCGCAAGACGGTTAGCTACCGGGCTTAAATTACTCCCGATATGCTTAGACTCTACACCTAACCACTCAGATAGCTGATGTGACGTGAACTCATAATGAGGGGTACTGCGCTCCCAGTCGTTCGCTTTCATGTGTGCAATCATCAACGCAAACATATCAGCTTCTCGAGCAGAGAGATCCTGGCGACTAAATACCAGTTGATGACCTTTCTTTATATGTTTCGGTAAGTTATCACTTACGACTGGGTAAAAGTACTCTTCATCACTCATCCCACGATCCCTTTAAATAACATAATCTAGGTAATTATGACATATTTTAGGTGTAGTGGAAGTCTAATTACCTAAATGATGTCATTAATGTGGTGTGTAATTGATATGATCATCATGGCCAAAGATCAAAACCTTGATCGGATACTCTTTTCTGAATCTGTAGCACGTTCAAATCTCGTTATACCTTCTTGCGTTTGAATTTTTAGGAGGATTGCTAACGAGAAGCTTTAAAGCTGAGGAACTTACTCTCTCTGTCGTTGCAGATGAAAAACGCCAGCGACGTGAAATAAGTGGGAGGGAATCAAGCTTGCTTGGTTGCAAAAAGAGTAAGTGACAACGTGATGTCGTCTACGGGGGACGTGATTGCTCAATGGTGTGGTATGAACAATCAATAAACAGGTTTTATGGTGATATGCCTGTCTGTTAGGTTGGTTAAGTCGTTACACAAACCAGAACAGGAAACGGGAGAGAGTAACGCCTCGACCTGCAGCGGTGTGGCGAGCCGTGTGACTAGGCCCAGCCCTAACTAATCTGTCACAGAAAGTACGCACCTGATAAAACATCACGAAGAAGAACCAACATACTATTTATCTTTGATGGACAGCAGGGTTGATGCTAACGCTTTAACATGGCATCACCCAGCCCCGTCATAGACCCTTTGTGCGCGAAAAATACGGTCGTTAATGTCACTCACCCTATACAGTAATCTTTCATCATGTTCTGTAATCGATTGTTTACCCCTTACCTTCGGCTAAAAATTTTCTGCACTGCGCGAATTTAACAGCGGAGCCTTGCCCCCCTACCCCCCATTTAAACTGGATTACTTTTGAGACGATAAACAACGTAGTTACATTTTCATTATGGGTCGCACGCAAGCTATTTGCTTACTCTTTAATTGCTTTGATGAGTTCGTATTCTGTCGGAGTAAGGATGGAGCACAATGCGATTTTTGAAACTAAGAACCGATCACAATCGAGTACGCCGAGACGGTACGCGCTACGTAACTCCGCTTATTGTGGACTCACCGCGTCGCTTTGCGCCGAGCCGTGATCGTAAAGAAACCAGCTTGCGTCGGAAAAAATGTCAATTAATCACAGGCGCGCATGATTCGGGGAAGAGCCGGTGGCTCACTCGCCTGAAAGATAATCGACACGAAGTCTGGGGGAAGAAACCGCAGCCTGTTTTGCTTGAGGGGCTAATGCCACTCTCAAGTTGGGTGGAAGTGAAAGGGATAGACAAGTGGTACCAAGAGAGGCAAGAGGAGGGGGTAACTTACACACCATGGAGCAGACTCAACTTACAGCTCAAGGCCGACCTATTGGCTGACTATTTAATGGAAACCCAATCCTTACTCTTTATCGACGATGCGCATAAGTTAACAGGGCGCAAAGCACAAATCGCACGTAAGTGCCTTATGTCAGCCAAGCTGTGGCTGATGACGTGTAGCGAAGAAGGACGTCTCCCTCCTTCTATTCGTCCGATTGTCGAACGGCGCGAACCTCAGCGTATCAACCTAGAAAGTGACGTGAGTTACGACACGACCAAAGCGCTGGTTTGGTTTATGGTTGCACTATGTGTGGTTGCTGGCGCTTGGGAAGCGGGCGCTGTGATTGGCGGCTTACAAATGCTTGGCAGCGGACGGAGGTCGACGCGTGCAGATTAAGTATCGCCTTTTAATGCTGTGTCCCCTGCTCTACTCAGCGGCTTATGCCAATGATTGGGGCATTGCTACACCATGGGATGAACCCTCTGCACAACCTCCGGAGATAAAGCCATTCGAATTGCCAACATTGAAGGGGGACGCCCCCCACTACAACACCCCAACTCCTGCGTTAAAACCTGCACCTAAGATTGACCCAGATGCCATCTTTCAGACCGTACTCAACTGTTACCCAGAAAAGAGCAAATTCAAACTCGACTTAAATCTAGTAGCTGGAATGCGTACCAACCTAGATGAATACAACAGCGATGATTGGCCGGAGATCTCAGAACACTATGTCGGGATAGTGGGTAAAATGCCGCTCTACTCGACAACGGAGCAATCTCGCGAGAGGCAATGGGAATATCAGCGTCGAACTGCCACCGCGACGTCAGTTGCCTCCTTCACTCAAGCATTGGCTGACAGAAACTACGCTTATCGATTGATGGGACTCTACCTATCACTTGAAGCTCGTTCACAGCAGCGGGTAGCCCAAGGTGTGGCGAACGTGAACGAACAAGTGGCACTACTTGAAAAAGTTGCCAGTTCGCATCGCGACGTTCTAGCTCATGAGGCGAAAATCGTAGAGCACCGATTAGCCTTAGTTGCGCTGTGTGAGAGTTCCTACAGCGACAGCGTCAACCATTATTTGCAAAAGCTGGCCTATCTCCCACCTCATGCCAAGCCGAAGGTTGCCCAATGAAATGGCTCAACCATGGCCTGATTGCAGGCGCTATTTGTGCAGTTCTCTCTCCTCCTCATGTACCTATTTGTGTTGCCGGTGCGACCGCACCGGATTGGATGGAGTTTGTGGCTAAAGGACTAGGACGCAACATTAAACACCGCGGACCAACGCATATCTTTACCCATTGGTTGATTGTCGCCCTCGTCTTTACTTTGGTTTGGGATTACCAAGGTATTGGGATGGCCTTTGCCTGGGGAGGCGTCAGCCACATACTCACCGACGCAATGACCGTATCGGGGGTTCCTTTTTCCCCATACAGTGACAGACGCTTTCATTTATTTGGTGGGCGGTTTAGAACCGGTGACCCAGTGGAATACGCAATCTCTGCTGGCGTAGTGATAGTCTGTATTGGCCTTTCTCATATTACAGGCGGACAAGGCTTTGCGCCGTTCTTTTACGATTGGGCTGGCATGTATGAGCAAGGTTTAATTGACGCCTTAGAGTGGAAGACCAACCGATTTAGGTTGATTTAAATGACCTGCAGAATGTCATTATTCAGGCTGAATATTGACAACGCTAGTTGGAAAACAAGGAAGGAATTTTGAATAGGATATTGAACAGAGGCTTCACGCTGATTGAGTTACTCACAACAATTTGTGTTCTCAGTGTCTTACTAATATTTGCGGCTCCAAGCTTTTCTAGCTTGTTTGAACGTAGTCGAATAAAAACTGCTCAAGACGAACTAATGGGGGTCGTTATCATGGCAAAAAGTGAAGCGGTATTTAGGAATGCTCCTGTCTACATTCACTTTAGAGAGTTGGCCAATTTAAACTCCGACGAACGCTGCATCGTACTGTCGTTGTCAGATAGTATCACTGACTGTACAACAAACGTAATCTATACACTGCATGGTCGCGTCTTTGATGGTCTAACGTTGGAGAAAATCTACCCGCAAAATGTAATAGAGATTGATCCAGTAAGCGGCTGGCCTTCACTTAGTCATTCGACATTTGATAGTGAAAGTAATAGTGAGCTTCTGAAGTTTTTTGCAGAAGCAGACCAAAAGGTCACCTTTAAGATGCACATAACAGGAAGAGTGAGTTTTTGTATGGATAACGTTGATGAATACCAAGTTGATTCATGTTAGCAAATAGTTACTTATGTTTGCTTTTTTGTATTCTTAATTTGTTTTAGTTGTCCTGAACTCGTGCTTTATTGATTTTTATTACCTTTACATCGAATATATCAAAATAACCTATTTACAAAAAACATATGCAACAATTACCATTGCTAGATACACGTTCATAATAGATGTAAAAAATGAGTTATTTTATAAATGATCTAGAAGATAGCGAACCTATTTTGCAAGGAGATGTTTTCAAAATAGGGGAGATGTGTCGAGACGTTTTCTCTGAAGACGAGGACTTTGTAATGGTTATTACAGCTGACTGTGATATAGCTAACAATAAAATGGGACATTCATTTACGCTACTTCCAATAGTAACTGCGGAAAAGTTTTTAGAGAACTATTGGTTACCAGACCAATTTAAGAATGAGCTAGAAAAACTTGTTAAAAATAATGTTGAAAAGCTTAACTCTTTAAGTGAGTTCAAAAAGGAGGGATATACTCCCTTGACGGCTGAACGACTAAGAGAATGGTTGAAAGATAACTCTTTAGTTAATATGTATGAGGCTTTAGGTAAAAAGCCAAGCAAAGATATCACATTAGATTCGAAAAAATTAGAAATTTTAGCGAATGAACCTAAGTTACGGAATTTTCTAAAGCTAAGAATTGACGTTGAAAAAAAGAGTGACGACAAAGCTCGAAAAGAGCTCTCTAACGCAGTAAGAAATTCGAGGGAAGAGTTTCTATTTATTCCAGACTTATCATGTACTGATGAAATGGGTATGGTTCTCAAACTTAGAGATGTTCGAGCTCTAAATAAAAATAAAGTTTTTCAATCAAAATTTGATGCAAAATTATCTA
This sequence comes from Vibrio sp. MOR3, assembly GCF_001557775.1. NCBI lineage: Bacteria > Pseudomonadati > Pseudomonadota > Gammaproteobacteria > Vibrionales > Vibrionaceae > Vibrio > Vibrio sp. MOR3. The sequence goes on from NZ_LNRD01000028.1 coordinate 11,876, forward strand.
AAAACGGATTGGAGAATGGGATTTTAAGAGTTGGAAGGTTTTCCGATTATCTTAGGTATAGCATTACACAAAAATTTGCAATGTTATTTTCTAGGATAGGAATGCCGGATTCTTTCGAGAACGATGAAAAAGAGTCTTTAGATTTGTTGTCAACCACTATACTGGATAAACATAATGGAAAGTAAGCTACTTATATTAGATGAAAAAACAATTTGTGAACTAGCTATAGCTTCTTTCGAAAGTTCATGGTTTGATGGATTTTATATACCTCATGGCAACTCTAAAAAAATAAGGCGAGTTGAAGTTGAAAATTGCATCTACCTTCTCTCAGATTCTGCTTGCAAAGACAGTAAGTTGCTCTTTATAAAAATAGAAGAAGACAAACTATTTTCTGGAGTGGAAGACAAGAAAAAGAAAAATGTCTTACATCGAATTTTGGTCATAGGTATGAACAAGTTTGGTTATAGTGTCACACCGGGTAAAGGTTGGCGAAAGTATGCAGGTAAGAACTATACATCAATATCATCAGGGTGTAAGAAGAATAATATAGATGCCCGAGTTTTATTCGATAAAAACCCTTGCGGAACACAGCATATATATGCATTCGATTATAACTTTGATCCTAAGTCATATGAAGAATATGACATTGATGAAGATTTATTTATCAAAGGGTACGATTCATACGAAAAAGCTCTGAGCGTAAAGGTTAATCATAAAGAACCTGTACAAGAAAAAAACTATGGTATTACTTTAACTGAAAGTATTGAAGATTATTATGGGGCTAAGTATTCCGTAGAGCATTGGTATGATAATATTCTTACGGCAGAACAACGAACCTTTGTTGATAAAGCATATGATGCTCCTGTTCGATTGAAGGGGGCTGCTGGTACAGGTAAAACTCTGGCTTTGGCTACAAAGCTCTTGCGGGATGCGTATAAATTTGAAGATAAGGAAGAGAGAAAAAATCTACTATTCATAACTCATAGTACGGTTAACTCTCAGCTCGTATTAGATATTATCCACTCTATGGATAACCTGTCACTATGGTCTAACTTTAAGCATGTTAATTTAAACGTTATTTCACTATATGATCTGGCTCAAAACTTACTAAATTACAACCTTAAGAACTTGAGACCTTTATCTACTGATGGAAGAGAAGGTAGGCAACTTCAATTTGAATTGTTTTCATCGATATTAGAAAATATTTTGAAAGATATTGTATTCGTTAAAGGAATTCTAGATAAGTGTAGTGAGCGATTTAAAAACTATATATTAGATACCGAACCATCAAAAAGGCGTAGATTTCTCTTAGATGTTTTAAATGAGTTTGCATGCATTTTAGAAGCTGAAAATATATATATAGGATCGCCACTTTCCGAAAAATATTTATCAGGACCTAGAGAGTCTTGGTTAATGGAGCTTGAGAGCGAGAATGAGAGACGAGTCATATTAGAGCTTCATGAACTCTATAAAAAAGAACTAAAAGGAATGGATGTGTTAAGCATGGATCAGATGATCGCCGATTTAAATAGGTATCTTCTTTCTCATGAATGGAACCATATCCGTAAAGACGTAGGTTATGATGCAATCTTTGTTGACGAACTGCATTGCTTTACTAAACCTGAACGAATGATTTTTCATGAGTTGTTCAAACGAGATGATAGCTATTGCTCAGACAAGTTACCGTTATTTATGGCTTATGATATAAACCAAAGTACAGATGACAGATTCTTATACTCAATAAGTCCAAATAATGCTTCCTCGTTATTACGAAGTACAAAAGTTGGGGCGACTAACTTAGTGGAGCTAACAAAGGTGTTTAGATACACTCCAGAGATATCCAAATTTTTGAGCCATATAGACGGAGCTTTTCCTGCTCTTGACTTAGCTTCAGAATGGTGTACTAGTACAAAACTAGAGAACTCTCAAAAGGAAGGAGAAACACCTAAACTAAAGGTATTTGAAAGTAATAAAGATCTAGTTGACCAGATCTTTAAAGAAGCGAGTAACCTAGCTGCGAGAAATCCAGAGACTTCTGTTGCTGTCTTATGTGTAAATACAGAGCTTTATGACTTTTATGCAAATACCTTGGGACGAATAAAAGGAAAGTTTGTAAAGCTCTCATCAAGAGATGAAATTGTTCGACCTCAAAAATCAAAGGGAAAATGTATATTTTCTATGCCAGATTATGTGGCTGGTTTGCAATTTGATGTCGTATTTCTAATTCATATTGATAAAAATGAATTAGATGAAGATTTTCCACACAGTGGCCAGTATAGACGTTTTATCTCTCAGATTTATTTGGGCTCTAGCAGGGCGAGAAAAAGGCTGATACTGGCTTCTTCTTTGGAAAGAAGAGGCCCCTCATCAGTTTTAGATGGAGCTCTAGCTGATTCGTCATTAGTTCAAGAATAAGTAAAAGCGCCCTAAGGCGCTTTTATTTTACTTGTTCAAGAATACTAGTTATCGCTTTATCCAACTTATCTTGCATTTCTTTCGATAAACGCCCGAACTCATAAGAGAAGTTACGGCCTTTCACGCGCTTGCGGGCAAACATGCCCTTGCTATCGAATTGGGCGAGGGGAGTGACTTCTGCTTTGTCTGACTCTTTCTTCGCTTCTGCGACTTTTAGTTCGGCTTTGATAGCCGCAACAATTGCGTCTTTCTGATCCTCAAGCGAATATTCAGCCTGAATATTGACAAGACTTTTCTCAATTTTCTTTGCGAAGCTAGCAATCTGCTTTTTATCATCACTAGTCTTCATCACCTTATCTAGCAAGGCATAGTCTGGATGTGAAAGGGCATTTACAACCGGAAATAGCTTAACCAGTTTCTCGTCGATGCTGGCAGCTTTCATCGCTTTACTTACACCTGCCTGGCTAAGCCCAACTTGCTTCGCAATTTCAGCCTGAGTAATCTCTACGTTTGCTGATTTGATGGCGATACACTGTTGTCCAATCTCACGCAGATTGTGTTCTTTAGCCGTTTGTAGCTGCTTAGCTAGAGCCTTCGCATCACTGACGGAGATTTCATCCTGAGTGACAAGGATACGGAACGTTTTGATGCGGCCTTCTTGAAGTAAGAACCAAGCACGGCGGCGAGAGCCATCCAATACATCAATCTTGCCTTCAATTTCTCGACCTACGGCAGGATAGAACTGTTGAAACTCCAATGAATTCAGATCAGCAAGGGACTCTGCAGTAAGAAGCGATTGATCGCGTCCATTTACATCGAAAGTAACAAGCGTTTCATTACGAACTTGTTCGTATGACAGTGTCACTTCGTTAAACGTCGCAGTATTGCCTGATGCTAACTGCCAAACCATGCTCTGGCCGACAGATTCAAGACCAAACTGTTCTTGCAAGTACGCAGCGGCACTGGTGCCGGCTTTATCCAGTTCTGCCGTCAACTGCTGCGTTAAAGTGGTCAGGTTCGCTTTAGCCGCTGATAACTGTGCTTCTTGAGAACCTGGTGCGTTACCTAAAGGGCTACCGCCGCGTTTTTTCGCCATTATGCTTGCTCCTGTTCGCGCCACACATTAAGAATGTCACGCTGAATTTGACTGGTTACCTCATACCCATTTTGTTGCGCCGTTTGGAACGTCGACTTACTTTTTGGGTACTCGCTCTTCGACATATCAAAAACGGTCGAAAGTAGGGAGGAGGCTTGTCTGATGGCTTCACTGTGTTTGAACTCCTTAGAGTACAAGTAAGGTGCAAAGTGATCGTAAAGACTGTTCATCAACTCAGTTGTGGTCGAGCTGTCTCTATGGTTGGTAAGCAGGATCTTCATGAAGTCGTACCCATCATGATTCGCATTGGCTAGCAGCGCCCATACTTGCGGAATGTAGCTGAAGTATGAACAGGTCGCATCGATGTCGTTTTCCGTAATCGATAGCGGGAATACCACGCTTGTTGCGGCAAAGTAGGCGTTGTAAGTCGCGTAACCTAGTGATGGCGGTGTATCGATGATGATGATGTCGAATTCATCTTTCACTGCATCAATGATCTCAGCCAAGATAGAGTAGGGGGATGGTAACTTATGGCTGAAGACTTGTTCATGGAACCAGCCTTCAATCGCTCGGTCACTCTGCGCTGCTGGTAGAATTCGTAAGTTAGGAATAGTGGTTTCTAGGAACGCTTCAGATACCGCTTGCTCAAACGTTTCGCCCTCATCCAAGTCAAAGTTACGCATAATGAGATCACCCACAGACAAGTTGCCTTCTTGGTCTGCCTCTGGCGCGTAATACATTGAGAGTGTCGCTTGGCCATCCATATCGATTAAGCCTACGCGGTACTCTTGATGGAATTCTGTAGCTAAACCAGATGCGACAGTCGCGGCAGACACGGTTTTACCAACGCCACCTTTCTGGTTTTGAATAACGATGACTTGCGTTGATTGTTGTTCGCTACGCGAAAACTTTGGCTCTTTACGCAATGCCTCTGGCAACAAATCACGCACACGGTACATTTCCGCAATATCAATCGACCACTGAGAGTCTTCATGACGACGAGGATCAATCTCCGCAGCGGTTACATATTTATCCAGCGTTTTAGCATCGATGCCTAAGTAAGCGGAGGCTTCTGCACGGGTAAAGTTGCGTAACTCTTTGCGATGATTCGCCAGTAAGCGCTGGTTGCGGCGTTTAATGTAAGCATCGGCTCCTTGCTTAAGGGATTGAAAGTGTGACGTGGTTTGTTGAGTATCCATTTCTGTCTCCATGTAGGAATTAGAAATAGTATATCCCTTAATTTTTGATGAGTGTACATAAAAATGAGGGAATTGTTTGTTTTTTGACTTAAGTTGCTCTTCCAATAAATTGTACGGTTCTACAAGAAATTAGAAAATTCGACAATATTTTAAACAATCGAATAGCACTGTCTATGTAACCTATTGTTTTTAAAAGTCAATACAAATGGCGTGATTTTTGCGAAGTAGGGGCATTATAGGCTTAACTTGGGTTAAATCGTGTCATACAAAGTTCTCCCGCTTTCGGAAGTGATGTCCCATGAATTCGGGTTGATAGAGGGCAACTTCCACAACCTCACGGAAGCGGATATCGCGTCTGCAATCCCTGCTCATCTTACTTTTGAGCAGCTAAAACAACATCTCTACGAAGGTAAGCTCGCACTCGTGAGTGATACGCCTCAAACTCCCGCTTTACTTAGTTACAACGACCCAGTGGGTCCTAAAACTTGGAGGCTGAACTCTGAGGTTATCCCTGCATTCTCTGATGATGCCGCTAATAATTTATTAGCAAAAACGAAAATCACCAGAGCAACGGGAGGGTACAGTGCGCGTATTGGAGATACCGCGACACTCGAACGAGCTTATACGCCACAGCCAATCGCAGTCGAAAGTGAAGAGGAAATCACTAAGGAATTTGAGTACAGCTTCGAAGTCGGCTGCTCGGATGCCACCATAAAGAAAATGGTGCACAATGACTTTGCTTTAGCTAAAACTGAAAAAGAGAACGCGGTAACCCGCTGGGAGCAAGCCAATACCGAGCAAGGTACCCGCTACACAGCGTTATGTGTGTTTGATGAGCCAAAGCGTTTAAATATCCACATCGCTGATGACAATCTCGGGCTGACGCCACTTGAAGCCGTCACACTTCAAAAAGCTGGCAGCCATAAAACTGAGGAAGGTTTTATACCTGTTGTCCCTGCTGTGCAATTGGGCGAACGTTTAGGTTTGCCTACAGAAGGCTATTACTACCACTTTAATGATGGCGAACTTGTCCAAGAATACAAAATTCTCGGGCAAGAAAAGTGGGCGTTTTACGCTACGCAATCGACACAAGACACGCTCAATGACGAGCGCGGTTTTACCAAAGACCAAAGCGCTATATTGGTGTATTGGAAATTGACCAACCAAGTCCTTGAGAACCAATACATCATTTATCTTGAGCGCCAAATCACGCGAGAAGAGCTCGATAATGTCAGTGAAGATTGGCTGAGTGAAAACGGGATAAAGTTGGATATTCCTGCACTGTTTGATGCAGCTAAACAGCCGGAAGAAGCGCGCGCAGAAGATAACAACGATGAGACGGAAGCCCAACAAACCGCAGCGACGCACATCGTAGCTACGGGAGAAACCTGGCAGAGCATCGCTGAACTGTATGGTATGGGTGCTAAAGCCTTGCTTTCGCTTAACCCAACATATGATGCCGACCCTTTATCACTTGCGGCAGGTGATGAAATTGTTGTTGCTGAAGCACAGAAGCAACAAGCACCGGACAAAAAGAACACCTTTCCGCCACTGCGCCCACAAACTTACAACAACATCCGCAACAGTCATTATCAGCACAGCGATGCACTACTTTGGCTAACCACGTATCGAGCCATCAACGCTGCCGATTTTGTAGAAGGTGATGTCGCCATCCTTAACTTAAAAGACGCCACAAGCTCGCTCGTGTTCGCTAAATCCTGCACCAGGCCAGAAGGGTGTATTGAAATTGGTGACCAACAAGAGTCAATCAGTAACTTCGGCCCTTGGTCATTCTTCTTTGCGCAAGCAAATGCGACCCCAGCTGCTTTCATGCCTGCCATTCAAGCAACACAAGCACAAATGGCCATGGGAAGTTCCGCAGCTGTCGCCGGCTCACCAGAGCAAACGCAACAAACCCAAACCGCGGCGATGCAGTTGGATAAACTGGCCGGCACATTGAAAGATAAAATCGTTGAGGGCTACCGCTGGCAAGTAGAAGGCATTGGCGCTTTGTTTGCCATGCAGCAAAGCTTGTTTGGCGATAACACCCAATACACAGACCAAGATTTACGCCAATTGACCACGGCGCAAAGCCGTGTTCGTGTCCACATTACCGAGCCCCAAGATGGGGAGTTTTATCCGCACGTGCAGGGCTATCATGTAGACGACACGCGCATCCCCATTAAATACGTGAAACAGGGAAATAATGGCCAACTGTCCGTTGCGATTGAAGAGAACGGACCAACCATCTATTGGACACCTGAAGAAAACGGTGAAGCAAGTTGGCAAACTACCCCTGATCATAGTGATGGGTTTGAAAAAGACGATATACTCGTCACGCCAATTCACTCGGATAGTGATGCGAACGTCACCGTTACGCCTGCGCCAGAAGAGAAAGACTGGCGTGATACGATCTTGGTATTCCCTGAAAGCTCAGGCATTGCTCCGCTCTATGTGGTTTACAACAAAAATAGTTCGGGAAAAGCCAACCCGCATGTGAAGCCCCTTGAGGTCGGTACATACGGGGAACTTGCTCCAAGAAGTGTTAAGGATGGAATGGATATAGATCATATTCCATCTTTCAAAGCAATCCAAAAATGGGCCGAAAGTGATGGCCAACCATTGACTAAAAAAGAACTAGCAGCACTGAAAAGAGCGACTAATGGAGTGGCTATCCCTCATGAAGTGCATAAAGATTTCTCTCGAACATATGGAGGGAGAAATACAGCTACACAAAGTAGCCTAGACTCAAAAGATTTGCGTGAAGCAGCTCAAAAGGATATGAATATCCTAAAAACACATCTAAAAAACTATGGCTACTCTGAAAAAGACATAGAAGCTGCTTTTAACAAGCTAAACAGACTTAACGAAGAATCCGGAATTTATGAAAAAAATAACTAATTGGCTAAATTGCCGTTATGAAGAATTAGTACAAGACAGCTCGTTTACGTCCCTTATTGGAGGAAACACGCTGCAGTTTGAGCCAGAGCTGGACGACCGATATGATCTTGTTTGTTACGACGACAAAGTTGATATGATTTTCAACCAAAACAAAGAACTTACGTTCTTTATCGCTAGTTTTCCTCTTGATAACAAGCTGTTGGAGTTGCTTTCGGACGACAAGATAAATATGCGTGACCTAAATAACCTCGATTCGGTATTAGCTACTTTCGGTGCTGCAGATAAAGAGGTTGGCCCGCGAAAACTACCAGGGATAATCAAAAATGGTTGGTTACAGTATCAATTAGATGATGCAGTGAACCTTACTTTTACAATCTCACATTCAGATCCAAGCCAAATCATAGATATAAGGCTTTCTACTCGCTCATTTTGATAAGCAGAAAAAGGCGTCACGATGACGCCTTTTCTTATTCCCATTCCTCAACCTGATCTAAAAACAGCTCAAAATCTTTTCTAGTAACAATCTTCTCGCCATTCTCGGCAAGCACAACATTCAACGCTGCCACCATTTGGCCAACGGGCGGGTTCAATGCGGCTAACTTTTCGAACAAGTGTACTAAGCGAGCATCGATAGTAAAGTAACTTACTCGTGACATCGTCACGCCTCCATGTTATTTACGATAATTATGCTTGAACTGCTTGAGCCAGTTCACCTAATGGCACATAAACCGCTTTGCTGTCCTCACGCCAAAAGCGCACTTTACGCACCGACCAACCACAACGAATAAAATCTTTATTCGTGAGATAGGTACCGCCACCCATTGAGTAGTTTTCTCGATGTTCACTACTTTGCGTTTTATCCGCTAAAAACGCCGTATCCTCGTGATTTAAGCACGCCTTTCGTAGCTCCGGGAACAACCGGCGCGTATGTTTAGACCAGGCAAGAACAATTGTTTTTTCCGTATTTAATCGATAATCATCGGCATAAGGATCGCTATTGTCCTCATCAAACACTGTGTGCGTTGCCACAATGGCACCTTGCGCCCAATCAGGTATTGAAAGCGACGCCTGAAACACCTTCTCTCGTTCTACTCGCTGTTGATGCGCTGCTTTTCTTTCTTCTGCCTTGGCCTGCTCCTCGGCTTCTTGCTGAGCTTTTGCTAAACGGGTGCGCGCTAACGCCTGAGATCGAGACAACGCCACCGTATGCCTATTTAACTGATACGTTTTAAGCAGGGCGAGAAGCTCGCGCCCCTGAGCGTGAGTAAAGTACCAATGCGAAGGTTCACTTTTCTCAAGTGATAGAGCGTACTCGAGCACACGAAAACAGTGATCCGCAAACCCACACTCGTTACCACCGCAGCCCAGATCCACTCGGCAACGGTGCAGATGACCATTATCGAAATTCACCGTAATATCAGTTTTATCGTAACCACCTAGCGGGTTGTCTAACGCCACTTTTAACGCGATGGCCTCAAAAATATCGAATGGGAATTCATCCCCCTCATTCAAGCGAGAAGATTCAGACCAATTCACCAACACCGAACGCGGCGCGACTTTCACTGTTGTAGAGCCTGAGTGATGCAACGGAGATACGTTGCTCGCGCTGGCAGACTTAGTGCTGTGAACTTGGGAAGAAAGGGAATGTGACATGATACGCTCCTTGTTTGATTGAATTTTCACCGTCGTTTTCGCCTAACTTCCCTTCAAAACCTCATGGTTCTGCCCGTCAAAAGCGCGCAGCGTCCATTTCACTTTTTACGGGCAGGTTCTGAGGTTTTAAAGGTTAAGAAGTTGGCGCAAAACGCACGAGGGAAAATCAATACAGGGACCAGATTGCACAGCACTTAGCCAAGGTCAGACAGCACTTGGCTGGCAGCGCGAACCCCATAGCCCTGATTGTGACCCGTAGGGCCAAGACAATGGGAAATACGCTGTTTGTATTTTTTATTGGCTTGGTTGAGCCACCGATTGAGGGAGGGACGAGTGAAGAGGTACGCGAAATAAAGCAGGTAAAAGCTCCTTACAATTAGTAACTTACAGTATTGACAAAATTAATTCTCACAAATAGAATTTTTTACGCACCACATAAAAGGTTGGTGCGTAAAAAATGCGTACCATCAAAAAAATTAAGTGCAGAAATAAAACTCATCTGTTTTTAACTAAGGACAATCTGTGACAATTAGCCCAATCAGACAAGAAATTGAAAAAAAGCTATGCGAACTTGAGGACGGAAAGCCTGAAGCAAAATTGGCAGCAATTGATATCTTAAACCTTCTGAAGGAACACAGAGTAGTTTGTGCCTGTGCTGAAACACAAATGGGTAAGACCACTATTTGTCGTTTAATTGCAAAACGCACAATAAAAAATCTAAGTAACAAAGACTTAGATAAGCTAGATCACAAGGTAGTGGTTTACATTGAAAACGTTGCTAACAATGATTTGGCAGCCCAAGCTGATGATAACTTTGCTCATTTAAGTGAAAATGTCGCAGTAGAATCCGTTACACGTGCTAGTGCCCTATTAGACACCTTACCTGATACACACGGCATACTATTCATTATCGATGAATCACACATGGGATGTGACCATCTTGCTAAGCGCTTAAATGAGATATTGGCGAAAATAGAAGACCGTGATGTAAAAGAAGACCGAATTCTACTCGTATCAGCAACTGGTTTTTCTTCCATTTATGAAGCTTCTAAAGAGAAAAGCATTCTGGGATATAGCGCAGCAATTCGAGTAGTTCAACCTCCGAAAGCTTACCGAGGCGTAAGTCAATTTCTAGAAGATAACCAAATAGTTGATAATAGTGATGAGTCATGCTTTTACAAAGCTGAATATAGAACACCTGCTGTATTCAAGCAATTTGTAGATACACTTTTGAATCACTCAGGTGGCCTTTATATCATTCGATCTAGTGCTGGGTATACGCAGTTAACAAAAGAAAAATTACTTGATCTTACAGATCAAAATGGGAAAAAAATCCTTGCAGAAGAAAATATAAAGATCGTCGCAAGCAGTTTGAATGATGTGGAAAAAGACGACTTAGACTCTTGGAATGGCGTTTTACGATCTTATCAAGCATACAAAAAACGAAACAAAAAACTTGTCATTATTGTTCGAGGCTTCTTAAGGGTTGGGATCGCAATGCCGTCAGAAATGAAAGAAGATTTAGTCGCGACCTGGGATGGAACGTCTAGTGCTGTATCATCGGTTGTCCAAGCACTGATTGGCCGCGCATGTGGCTACCATAACAATACAAAAGCCTTACACTTCTCGCACAAAAATATGTTGAAGGCGCATAGCGAACTTAATGATCGACTATCTGAGTTGGCGGAGCCGCCACAAATTCAACTTAACGACATTGCAATAGCGATCCAAAATATCACAGAAAAATACAGTATACCTAACTGGGACCCTGGCCTAGCAGGCACTGATAGAACCAAAGCAATTAACCGTCTCAAAAATAAAACGGCTGAAAAACAATTTTGTGTGAGTAGTTGGGCCTCGTATTCTTTCGACCCAAATACAAAGCTCAAAGCTGATGAAGATGATCTACAGCGTATCTATGATGATTTGGGGCTAACACATAGCGACAACAGCACAAATGTTGCTACTATTATCAGCACGATACACGCTCAATATAGACCTGATAAAAAAGGGGAGATACCGGCAAAATCAGGAAGACGTTTCACTGGTCTAGACTATGTTTCTGGTCAATTTATAAACAAGAAAACATTTATAAATGCAAAGCATGGACAAAGACGAAAAATTGAAACAGCTCTGACAGAGCTCCACAACCAGCAAGACGTTTCATTTAATAATCTGCGAACGCAAGGTGGGGGTAAAAAGGAAATCGACAAAGTTGACTATGTTGTTTATGTCATATCGACTTACAACGTTGCTAGAGACAAAGGGCAACAGTCTGACTCGCAGTTAACACTAGAACTAATGAAACCATTTTGTGAGGCTTATGGTATTGAGCCTAACAATACTGTTGTTATTCTTTTCAAGAAAGGCGATAAAAACGAAACGTATACACAAGAAATTCAACAGGAACTAAACCTCAAAATGCAAGAGATTATTGAGGATGGAAACGTTTTAAGAAAGGGTGTATACGCAATGGAAAAGCCTTCAATAATTTAATTAGAAAAGCGCCAGCATTAGCTGGCTCTTTTTTACCCTAATAATTGTGCTACGCAGTGACCAAGCCTTAAACCAAGTAAGGGAGGGACCGCATTACCAACCTGTGTATACTGAGGTACTTCAAACTTACGCATCTGACCACCAGTGGTGATTTTCGAACGAAAGACAAAGTTATCAGGGAAAGATTGTATACGTGCCATCTCTCTCACGGTTAAAACACGCAACTCATGCTCATCATAGTGGCATGCATCATCAGGTATCGATAGTGCAGCAGGAGCCGGAGAGTTCGCTATTAAAGCTTTTTGTGTCTGCTTTTTCGTTGGATGGCTTTTCAAATAATCCACGAAGTCTTGCTCTCTTTCAAAGTGCTCTAACGTACCATCGATTTGTAAAAATCGATACTGACTACAAGCACTCCAAGCAATACTAGATATGGAGTTAGATTCACCTTTTAAAACAGAAAACACTGATTTTTTCACGGCGTTATCATTGATATCCGCTAGAACTTGATATAATCGAAAGCGACGCTGCACTACCTCGCCGTTGTTACGATAATCATGATTAGCAATCTCATTTCTAATAGGAAGACGGTCGAATGTAACATTTAGATTTTCAACAAATGTTGATTGTGTTGCTGGATAGTTACGCTTTAAATCGTCTAGAGCTTCCAGTACCGACACCGGTTCATGATTCACTAGTTCTGCAAGGAAAGACTCTTTGATGAGTTTGAGATCATGAACATTCTTTACATCAAGATAATCCAGATGACCAAACTCTAGCTCGTTACCAAACTCTTCTACAGCCTTGTAAAACTGATATGGTTGCGAAAATACTTGAGCATCACCAGAGGTAAAAGTGTTAGCTATAGTTTTGTAATGATCTATTCTCACACCAATCATTATGAATCTAGGCCTATTTTGTGCGATACCTGCAAAACGAGCGTTGATATGTAAGCACAGAGGCACATAACCGATCCCAGCAAAAGCTTTTGCTACCTCATACCAAGCATGGAAAAGCGCACCTTCTTCATCTTTAAAAGGACGAAGAATTCCTGTTACATTCTCTAAAAGAGCAACTTTAGGTTGAGTATGCTTAACAAACTTAGCGAATTCCCAAGGAAGGGTGTTTTTATCACTATTTTTCTCCCTCAAACCCGCCATACTGAAACTTTGGCAAGGAGGGCCACCAGAAACTAAATCCAGCCCACGTTGATCACCAAAGCTTGTTTGTAACAGCTTTACTAATTGAGGGTTTAAGTCCAGCAATTTATTGAGTTCTACTATGCTACCAACAACAAGCTTGCCTTTTAAATCAGTCCATTGCTCAGGTAGGTCTGAGTAGCCGAAGTCATCATCATACTCAGGGTAAGTGAATGGGTTCTCTCGAAGTCTATTTTTCAGGTTGTCAAAGTTACTCTTAATCCAAAGAGTACGTTGCGCTTTCTTTTGTCCTCTCGACAATTCTTCCAAGTTTTCATCTAAAAAGTTATACGCAAATGACTCAGCAGCCATGGGAGATAGCTCATTAGCCATAGTAAGCTCATAGCCACTATGCTTTAGGCCTAGTGAAAGCCCTCCGCACCCTGAAAATAATTCGATATGATTCACAAAATAGTACCGTTAAACTGGAATGACTGAGATTCTATTCAATACAAGTAGAAAAGTCCAGGACTATTTTGACTGGGTAAATATCGTTTCAATCAACACTAAGCAACTTGACTCACATTTATAATGTAATGTATTGTCTATCACGGCTTATGAGAGAAGCCAAATAAACTATTTTAAAGATCCCTTCAGGTCCTCTCTGTAGATAAATCAACTTTGATGTTCGTGTTTATTTGCAGTTGCAGGCAACTCTATAAAACAACCTCCCTGTTATTTATCTACCTAGACATGCGTATAGGTGGCTTATCTGTGTCCTGCTTTCAGTCGTGTCTAGCTCAGGCTTTAAGGGGAGCCTCTAATCCAAACGCCATTGCGTACCCAACGTATTTTTAAAAGCACACAGTTACATTGGGGTAAGCTATGAGCACACCTAACTCCGTCCTACCTAGCATGGGACGCATTAAACAACGCGCAAAATCACTAAAGAAAGAACTAGGTATTACACATTCACAAGCTCTTGAACGTATCAGTATTAGCTATGGATTCAATAACTGGTTAGCTCTTCAAGAAGCTTTAAAAAAAAACAGTCATGCACTGATACCCACCCCTCTCCCTCAAACGACTTTCGTTGAAGATGACGATGTTGAGATGAGTGATGAAGATTTTGACACGCTTGATAACGAACGTATTGAAGAGCTACCAGCTGAATACAAAAGTCGTGTAATCGAGAACAAAA
>NZ_LNRD01000029.1:0-21527 GCF_001557775.1 Vibrio sp. MOR3
ATACACCTAACAAATTGTTCAAGAGGGATTCGCAACGCGTGGCATTTTTACTATGCGCTGGTTTAAGTGATTAAGGTGGTATGCGGCGGCTTCGGTATTGCGTTGCTCACCCCTTAACAAGGCGTTAGTACGGGTTTGACATCAAAGATCATCAGTTTTGGTGTTTATCTGTTTTTGCGCTCGTCTTTACACCTTTCGGTTTGTACCTTTCACGTTCTTTCCGGTGGCACTATATGTGGATTGTTTGCTTTGATTTCACCGTTTACAGTTTCTAACTCTTAGCCTATTTCTTTGGTGCTTCTTCTTTTTCGTGGCTTTTACTTAGTCAGAGTAGTCTTTCTTTGGTGTTGCTGCCGAAGTGTGAGGATCGAATCCTTTTCTAATTTGAAGTCAGTAAAAGTAGGGGAGTTCAGTACGTTTTTCTTCTAGCCAACTTTCGTCTCTTAACCGAGTTTAAGTTTTGTAGTTGCCCGTCTCACTTCAGTGTTCAAAGCCTTTCATATTATGCCACTTTTCAATATCTTGGAGCGCACAAATAGAAGTAGCGCATGTACTAACAAATTGCTTAAGAGTGATTCGTAACGCGTGGCGTTTTTACTATGCGGTGGCTTATGATGATTAAGGCGCTGTGCGGTAGCTTTTGTATCGCGTTACTCACACCTTAGCAAGGCGTTAGGCGAACAAGGATAGAGTGATGAGAGTTTATCATTTTTTAAGTACAGAATTTGCGTATAAAGATTTGCGCGAAAAGAGGCTAAAAGTATCAGAACTAAATCGCCTGAACGATCCCTTTGAATTTTTGGGGATGAACTTAGCCGATCCTGTTCTTCGCAAGGCTATGAAAAAGACCAAAAATCAATTAGCAAAATCTAAAGGGTTAATATGCTTTAGTCGGAACTGGCGTAACCCAGTTCAATGGGCACATTATGCTGATAGTCATAAAGGTATTTGTCTAGGTTTTGATATTCCTGATCGCTTGCTAAGTAAAGTAAATTACGTTGATGAACGTATCGAGTATCCGAATGGCTTCACTGAAGCGGATATGCTTGAGCTTCTAACAACAAAGTTTGCACATTGGTCATATGAAGAAGAATATAGAGTATTTGTTGAGTTAAATACTAGAGAAGATGGTTTGTATTACGCGCCGTTTAGCTCTGATATGAAATTAAAACAGGTCATCATTGGGGCTTGTTCCAAGGCTACTCGTCGACAGGTTATTGAATCTATTGGAGATGATGTTGGCGTTGAAATTTTCAAAGCTAGGGCTGCGTTTAAATCCTTCAATATCGTACGAAACCAAGCTTATGACGAGTTCGCCTAACAAAGCATTTAAGAGTGATTCCCAACGCTTGGCACTTTTCATTCCATCGTTGGGTTTTGTGTTTACGGTGGTATTGTTAGGTTTCGTAGCAGCGTTGCTCACACCTTAATGCGGCGTTATGTTGCAATGAGCTTTCGATATGCTCTAATGTTACATAAATCGTTATTGTTCCGAGAGAAATCGAATCATGTATCAACTGCGCTGCACTAAGAAATCACAAGACTTGCTGGGTCTTAGACCCCAAGACCTGTCAGATATTGAAAGCGAACATCATATTCTCGGTAATTGGTATATGCATACATTTACTCAAGAGCGTCGAAAATGTCTCTTTTTCATGGAAGAGAAAACTCTAATGTCTTTTGTGCTTATCGGTTTCAAAAAGTCAGAAATCAAGCATTTTAATGAAGCTTTCAAAAGTGGGTTGTTGACCTTACTCGAGCTTGAAAATGCTCCAAATGAGATTCTTTCTTCGTTTGAAAATGCAGAGTCGAATATTAGCTTTACCAAAACTGACAGTCGAAAGTTACTTGGTCACGTTAACGATAAAATGTCGTTGTACCAAGATTTCATTTATTCAGATGGCGGTTTTGAGCATTGTGATCTAGCGCAGATCACCGCAAAAATTAATAGAATGCCTCAAAAAGAGCTGGGTTGGGCATTATCAATAGATGTCTTCAATGAGCTCTTCAACTAGCAACATAACAAACTGTTCAAGAGGGATTCGCAACGCGTGGCATTTTCACTATGCGTTGGTCTTAGTGTTTAAGGCGGTATGCGGTGGCATCGGTACTGCGTCGCTCACCCCTTAACAGAGCGTTATGTGTTCCGAACGGAGAGAGGAAATAATGACAAAGAGAACACTGGTTTTACTCTATCCGGGGGCTATTTCCTATGAAGTAATGTACGCGATAGAGTGTTTAGGAGCGTATGGGAGAGTTGATATCACCACCCCAGAGAACCACAATCATACCGATTCCTCAGGTCTAAGAATTTGCCCCACTGTTAACTTTGAGGACATATGTATTACGGACTATCAAGCTCTTTTGATCCCTGGAGGAAATCCCGACTCAATAATGGGAAGCGACCCAATTGCTAGTTTCATCCAGAAAGCCTATGAATCATCACTAGTTATTGGTGGCATATGTGCGGGAGTATTAGTCTTAGCAAGAGCTGGCATCCTAAAGGGCGTTAAAATTACCCATAATTATACGGAAAAATATGCCCCAGAATCTTCGGTACTGCTCACTCGACCATATTGGGAGGGGGCTATCTATGAAGAGTCGTTGGTTCAAGTCGACAAGCGTATAGTGACAGCGATGCCCAATGGGTACGTTGATTTTGGGTTAGCGGTGGCTGAAGCCCTAGAGTTGCTAGATCGTAAGCAAAAACAGTTTATTCTGAGCTATCACAAGCAAGGTGCTCATTAAACACATAACAAATTGTTCAAGAGTGATTCGGCACGCGTGGCATTTTTACTATGCGTTAGTTTTAGTGGTTAAGGTGGTATGCGGAAGCTTCGGTATCGCGTGCCTCACACCTTAACAAGGCGTTAGTACGGGTTTGACATCAAAGGTCATAAGTTTTGGTGTTTATCTGTTTTGGCGCTCGTCTTTACACCTTTCAGTTTGTACCTTTCACGTTCTTTCCAGTGGCACTATATGCGGAGAGTTCGCTTTGATTTCACCGTTTACGGTTTCTAACTTTTAGCCTATTTCTTTATAGCTTCTTCTTTTTTGTGGTTTTTACTAAGTTAAAATTGTCTTTCTTTGGTGCTGCTGTTGAAGTGCGAGGAAGGAATCCTTTTCTAATTTGAAGTCAGTAAAAGTAGGTGAGTTCAGTACGTTTTTCTTCTAGCCAACTTTCGTGTCTCTATCGATTTTAAGTTTTGTAGCTGCCCGTCTCACTTCAGTGTTCAAAACCTTTCATATCATGCCAGTTTTCAATATCTTGGAGCGCATAAATAGAAGTAGCGCATGTACTAACAAATTGCTTAAGAGTGATTCGTAACGCGTGGCATTTTTACTTTGCGGTGGCTTCTGGTGATTAAGGCGCTGTGCGGTAGCTTTTGTATTGCGTTACTCACACCTTAGCAAGGCGTTAGTTTGCAAAAGTAGAAAAGCGTTTTTGGTCAAAGAGCCTAGTTCAGTGTTTGTGCTTTACACCTGTTCGTCTTGCGAAAGTTGTGCAACCAAATCTTATCGTGCGTAGGGTGTTTTGCGGTTCTTTGGGTTCAACGTTATTCATTTCTCCGCATCAGTAACTTTGGTCGCTTAATTCATCTCGCGCGGCTTCTTTTTCTTGGTTATTAAGTCGCTCAGTAAATAGCTTTGTCGCACTTGGTTGTTAGGTTGGTAGAATGAATCCTTTGCCAGCTAAAGTGCTCAAACCGTAGTTGTTTATCGCATGTAGCTTCTTAGCCAAACTCGTTTTGTTGTTTGGGTTTGAATTCCGTAGTTTTCAGTTTTACATTGGCGTTCAGAGCCAGTAATTTTATAACCAATTCAGCACCTTGGCGCTAAACTTTGGCTTTATCATGTAAGCAAACTAACAAAGCGTTTAAGACAGATTCCCAACGCTCGGCGCTTTCAGTTCAAGTCAGCTTTGGTGTTTACGGTGCAATGGTTTAGGTTAGGTGGCAGGCGTTGCTCACTACTTAACGCGGCGTTATATGTTTAGGAGTATAAAATGAAATTTGTCACCGTCATTGCGGGAATTATGGCTTTCTCAATTGGAATGTTTTTAGGTTTTTGGTTTGGCGTAGAGCGAGTGTATGTTGACCAAGAAAACATACCAACAAAAACAACTTTTGACATGATGTCGATCATTGCAGGTTGGTTAGGGGCTGTAGGTACTTGTTTGGCTTTAATTTTCGCTATGTATGTATTCATTAAATGGCGAAAGCAGGTGATTGATGAGCATATGCTCGATACCGCGATGAATATTCTGAAGCTAAATATATCTTTAAAGCGTAATGTAGATGCCCTTTTTCTGTCTAAAGTTGATGGTAGCTGTAAACAATCCAATCTAATGAGGATTAAATCAGATCTTGATGAGTTAGAATGGAAGATTGAAATATTTTATGCAATCACTATAGCTAAAGGTGACAAGTTTATTTGGTTTTTGAAATCGAATTATTCAGCTGAGGATTTTCTTAGAAATACTAAAATTCATAAGAAGGTAGTTGAACAATTATATGTTCTTTACATAAATGGTGTAATTGAAGATATTAATGATAAGGAAATCAAAGTTGGTGTGGTTTACGGAGCTTATGGAGAATTTAAATTTATTGTTGATTCAATAAAAATTCGTGAAGAAAATCACTCGGCAATAGTTAATAAATACGATCTAAATGCAAAAATCTTATCAGTTTCACAGGATGCAATTTCAGGAATATCGAAGTGGTTTTAATAAACATATAACAAAGCATTTAAGAGTGATTCGCAACGCTTGGCGTTTTCGCTTCGCTCAAGTATAGCCAAGCGCCGCTCACACCTTAATGCGGCGTTATATTTTTTAGGGTAGTTATGAATAAAATAATCTCACGTTGGCTAGGTGACGGATTTATAGTTGCTGCGATTCCTTTGTTCGGTTATGCAATAGCTCTTTCTCACGAATATGGATATGCCACTTACTTTGGTTACCCGACTTCAATGATTTCTATAACGTTGGAAATGACTCTAAAATCTAGCGTTTGGGCGGTGGTTTATTTCTTTGCTTTTTATAACTTCGTGGCTTCCTTGGTTCTATTTAGTGATACCGGCACTATGAAAGGAGTGTTTGCTCGAAACATTTTGTATTTTTCAATTTTTCCAGCTATCGGTGTGTTTGCAACGGGCTTCTCGGACTTATTTATAAAATTTTTCTTCGCATCCATTATTATCTCAATTGCCTTTACTCTTTTGATTTCGCTATCTGCTCGAAGAGCTGGAAGTTTGAGGGAGTCCATTATTAAAGGGAATTCAGGTGTCTTTAGCTATGGGAATGGCAACTCTGAAGATGAGCATAACCTTCAAGATAATCTGAAACTAATGCTTTTCGGTAGTTTAGTGTTGATCGCTATTTGTATGGGAGCTGGTAGCCTAAGTGCTAAAAGTAAAAACGATTATTATTTGTTCGAGCATATGAAAAGCTCTTATGTTTTAATCGCAACATATGGAGATAGAGTTATTGCAGCACCGTATGACCAAAAGAAACATGAATACATTAAAGAATTCTCGGTGTTTGATTTATCTTCAGGTGATATAAGTAAGTTAATGAAAGTTGAGTTATAAAAAATATAACAAATTGTTCAAGAGTGATTCGGCACGCGTGGCATTTTTACTATGCGTTAGATTTGGTGGTTAAGGTGTTATGCGGAAGCTTAGGTATTGCGTGCCTCACACCTTAACAAGGCGTTAAGCCTCTTCCTATAAAGTTGGAGTTACAATGATAAAAATAATTGGTGATTGGGGTGTTGAATCGTTGGCTCCAGTACAGGAAATAGCAACATTTACATACAAGATATTTGCCAATTTTGTTGGTCATGAATTGGACTGCGATATCCGTACCTATAATAATCCTCTACAGGGCTATCCTTTAGCTCATTACGACAAAGTTGATGGAGACTTTGTTATTACCCTATCGTGCGATTCTGGTGAGTATTGGGCTCAAGTTGCTTACCAATTAGCCCACGAAATCTGTCATTTGTACTCTAATCACAGTCAACAAAGAAATCATAAATTTAAATGGCTAGAAGAAAGCTTCTGTGAGGCAGCCTCTCTTGCTGTGTTGTCTTATATGGCTGAACATTGGACAGAGTTCACGTTAGGGAAAGTAACCCCTAGTTTTGCAGGCGCAATAGATGATTATGTGCAAAACCTGAGAGCTAAGGCGACTCAGACTTTTAAAACCAGTAAAGAGTTTACTGATTGGTTATCGTCTAATATGGAGTTACTTGAAGCTAGCTCTACAAATCGTGAATTAAATCGTATAGTTGCATTTTATTTATATGATGAAGTGCTGAGCATAGAACCTTCAGCATGGGCAATTGTAGATACACTAAATACCTGGGACTGCGGCTCGGACAGTAATTTTGACGAGTTCAATTCTTCTTGGAGAGCAAAGTGTGAAGAGTTTTCTCAAAAACTCGACTGTGTTGACTTGTTAGCTACCAAGGCTTAACAAACTGTTTAAGAGTGATTCGCAACGCGTGGCATTTTTACTATGCGTTGCGTTTAGTGTTTAAGGTGGTATGAGGAAGCTTCGGTATTGCGTTTCTCACACCTTAACAGGGCGTTAAATGAAATGGGGAGTATCGTGGAAAAAATCGAAGTTTTTCTAAATAAATTGATTGCTTTCGAGCATTCAGAAACGGTTTTCAATCCATATAAGGATGAAAACGCGGTGAATAATTTGCGAGAATACTTAAACTTGTTTTTAAGTGATGCTGGCAATGTACATATGCTTGTGGGAGAGGCTCCTGGGTATTTGGGTTGTCGTGTTACGGGTATTCCTTTTACAAGTAGTGAGCAGCTAGCACGTACTGAACATCCAGTTTTACTGAAAATTAAAGACAAGTTGCGTTTCGCGAGTATTCAATCCGAAAATACAGCAAATTTTATGTGGGAAGTGCTAGGGGAGCGAAATCGTATACCTTTGCTCTGGAATTCGTTTCCATTTCATCCGTATAACAAAGGTAACCCGAAGTCTAATCGAGCACCTAATGCATCAGAATTGAAAATCGGGAGAGAATTTCTTGAAGATCTTTATGAAATTTTCTTTCCTTCTAAAGTAGCAAGCATAGGGCGTAAAGGTGAAAAAGCTTTGCGAATCACGTTCCCTAACAGTGAGGTTCAGTATATTCGTCACCCGTCATATGGTGGCAAATCTGATTTTATTATGGGTATGCAAAATTTCATTTAACAAACTGTTTAAGAGTGATTCGCAACGCGTGGCATTTTTACTATGCGTTGCTTTTAGTGTTTAAGGTGGTATGCGGTAGCTTCGGTATTGCGTTGCTCACACCTTAACAGGGCGTTAGGTGCTTGAAGGAAAAGGTAAGCATGGAAATTGCTTTTCAGCAGATAAACATTGATGATTTCGAATTGTGCGTTGCTGCGAGAAAAGATGCATACTTTTGTAGTTTTGGGCATTACGATGGTTTCGACGACTTCATCAGTGGTTATCGTGAACGAGTATTAGACCGGTTAGCAACATCAGGATGGTTCTATATCCATATATTTGTGGATGGTCAGTTTGCAGGGCAGCTAGAGTTTCGTAGCTTTTCACCCGAACCGGAGACTGGCTATGTGCATCTCATTTACTTAAAGCCAAATTTTCGTGGTTCAGGGCTCGCTGCAAAATTGAAGGATTATATTGTAAGCACGTTGAGTACAGCGGGTTGTTTGCGTGCAGTACTTTCAGTAAGCCGAACTAACCATCGAGCTCTCACATTCTATAAGCGCCATGGTTGGGAGTTCGTGCGCAAGAATTCCAAGCACGATGAAACAGACTTTTACCAACTTTGGCTCCGCACCTAACAAACTGTTCAAGAGGGATTCGCAACGCGTGGCATTTTCACAATGCGTTGGTTTTAGTGTTTAAGGTGGTCTGCGGCGGCTTTGGTATTGCGTTGCTCACCCCTTAACAGAGCGTTAGTTCCCCAGAGGAAGCAATCAATCCGTAGGGAATTTTTGTTTCTGGTGTAGTACACGCATAACTCGGATGATATCGCCCTCAACCCAGTAAGAGAGAATCATCGAAATCTCAGGAATGATGAGTAATCGTCCGCGGATGCCATCTCGTTGCACACCTATTAAAGGTTGTTCAAGCAAGTTTTCTACTTTTGCTTCAATGAGGTTGTCAGTTTTTTCTGCCGCATCAGGGTTGAAGTCATAGAGAAACTCAAAGATCTTTTCACGATCATTAAGTGACTCTTCTTCCCATAAAATCATTGCTTACCTCGATTACGGATTCTGGCTTTGCGCTCTTCCATTCGGGACTTAGCCGTTTGGTGCTCAACGAAAACGGATTTTCCTGAGTCAAACTTCTCAAATGCTAGGTTTACTTGTTCAGTTAGCCATGCATCGTGAGATAATGTTTTTCTTTGTTGTTCAGCGAGTTGCTCAGTAAGTTCACGGCAAGCATCACTTAGAGTTCGACCTTGGCTCTCAGCCATTTGTTGAGCTAGGCGTTTTGTTTCTTCATCAACACGAAATTGAATTCTAGTGTCCATGATATATTCCTTTGTTGGTGTGTGTACAAATGTTAGCACTAGGCTTTGAGATGGGCAACTAACAAACAATTTAAGAGTGATTCGGCACGCGTGGCATTTTCACTATGCGTTGGTTTTAGTGATTAAGGTGGTATGCGGGAGCATCGTATTGCGTGCCTCACACCTTAATTGGGCGTTAAGGCTACTATGCTAGTATGGAGAGTAAATGAATTCAAAATTAAAGTATTTTGCATGGGCCTTCGGCTCAATTTTGCCTGTATTGCTTACTTGGGCTCTAGGGCTACTTAAACTACCTGATAGTGTTCATTACTTGGACTATGTAGAAAATAGTTGGTTAGTTTTGGATACTGAAGAGAAATTAACTTCGGACATTGAAGTACTGGTCAAGAGTGAAAAGATAACAAAACTAAGTACTTACTCAATATCATTTATTAATGAAACAGGTAAGCATTTTGACAAGATAAAAATCGAATTTAATCTTGTCAAAGGGTCAGATACCAAATTACTTTCTTCTTCGTTGGAAGGGCCCGAAGACTACTCTATTTCTTCAATGAGAAAAATAGAAGAGCGAGATTCACTTTTAGTTTATGAGTTTGATTATTTAGATCGGGCGTCTGAACTAGATAGAAACTATTATACGTTAAACTTACTATTTTCAGGTCCTCCGCCTAAAGAGGTTCGACCTATTGGAATTGCTAAGGGGTTAAAACTTAGACCGAAAGTCGACAATCCTAAAGACAAACTAATTATGCTCGTGACCGGTATAAGTGTTGTTTTTGTATACTTGGTCCTATTGGCTTTGATGTTAAAGTCAGGAGACAAGTCTTTTAAGAAAAAGCAGGACGCCTACAAGTCAAAGTTAACTGAATACTTAATTAACTCTAAAGGGTTTGCGAACGAGGAGGTTAGTTCAATGGTGGAAGATATTGTTGCAATTAGAAAAGCATCATTTACCTCGCCAAACTTTATAAAAAGATATATACGGAAGGTCACGGAGAAACCGTAGCCTTAACAATCTGTTTAAGAGTGATTCGCAACGCGTAGCATTTTCACTATGCGTTGCGTTTGGTGTTTAAGGTGATATGCGTCGACATCGGTATTGCGTTGCTCACACCTTAACAGGGCGTTAGTCGCCAGAAAAAGCTAGCAATCAAAATCATGTTTCTGAGCTCAAAATTTAGCAGCTGTTTGCTTGGTACACCGATTAATCGTTGATCATCAGAGCTTAGTTCTAACTGTTTTAAGTCCAAAGTTTTGTACCTGTCCTAGCGGTTGTTTTGTTCTTTGGTGCTTACAGAGTAGGGCAATCGAGAGTCTGTTTTTGGTTGCAACTCCGCTCGGTGAGTTTTTCAGTGCAAAAGCCGATTTAATCGCTGAAATTACGTTTTCTCTGGTGTTGTAAATTCCACGTGGTTTCAGTGACTTCGTTGAAAGTCCACACTGTGAGATTAGCTTTCCAAAAGCGCTTTTTGGTGTTGTCAGTTCGTTTTCTGCGGCGTTGTTTGTTCCAAGTGGTTTCATTGAGGAGCCGCTTTGAGACTACGCCTGACCTAAGTGCATCAAAGCACATAAAGTTTGTTGTTCGCAAAGTTTAGTTCGGCTTAAAATTGTCGCTCGGTGCCTTGCGACTAACAAACTGTTCAAGAGGGATTCGCAACGCGTGGCATTTTCACTATGCGTTGGTTTTAGTGTCTAAGGTGGTATGCAGCGGCTTCAGTATTGCGTTGCTCACCCCTTAACAGGGCGTTAGGCATATAAGCGGCAATTAACTGAATGGGAGTTCCTTCTCCCAATCTTTTAGAGTTTAACCTTTAGAGCTTTTTGGGTCGTTTCCGTAACTATGTTTATCTCGGATTTTGTTGTTGTCACCTCTATGTATAGATACTTCAGATTGCGCTTTTTTCGCTAGCTCACGAGTTTTCTCAAATACTTCTTTTTGAGTTTTGCCTGTAATGCTTGCTCGACTTGCATCCTGACGCTTGCCACGCCAAGTTCCATCTGAACCTTGATAAACGTTGTAGTCATTCTTTGCCATAAAATTCACCTCAAATGAATAAGTTGTAGGATCACCAGTGTGTGCAACCACACAAATGATACATGGGTATTTGTACAGGTTAATTCAAGTGGTATATTCAAGAATATGCCTAACAAATTGTTCAAGAGGGATTCGCAACGCGTGGCATTTTTACTATGCGTTGGGTTTAGTGTTTAAGGTGGTATGCGGCGGCTTAGGTATTGCGTTGCTCACCCCTTAACAAGGCGTTATGTGAAAAGGGGAACTATGTACAATTTTTCAGAGAATAGTCCAGAATTTGATGAGCCAGCAGTATGGGCTTTACAGAAATTTTTGCTCGCCGAAGCTCAAGTTCGCTTTGGTATAAGAGATGAAGACAAAATCATCTATCAACCAACTTTTGGGGCAGAGCAGCCGCATATAATAAATACACCAGATCTAGATGGTGCGTTTGCTTGCTTGAGCGATAATTCAAGAGCTTATTGGCCGACAACTTTTTATGAACTTGCCCATGAGACTGTTCACTTATTGAACCCCGTTGTCGGTTACACCAACTATCTAGAGGAGGGCTTTGCTGTTCTCTTTTCTGTTGATATGTCGGAAGAATTTACCGAACACGCCCAAGAGCCAGAGCAAGATGACTATCATTATATCGAAGCGTGGAATCTTATATGCGAACTGTCAGATGACCTTTACATGGCAGCCCAAAATATTAGAGAAGAATTTGGCTCACTAGGTGAAGCGGAAGTTGATGGGATGATTGAGCTATTCCCCGATGTCGACGAAGATACTTTAATCAAGCTATGCTCCGTGTGTGATTTCACATAACAAAGCATTTAAGAGTGATTCGCAACGCTTGGCAGTTTCGCTTCGCTCAAGTATAGCCAAGCGTCGCTCACACCTTAATGCGGCGTTATGCATCAGGAGTGTTATGAAGTCAGAACCTGAAACTATGGAACTTGCGGAGTTTCTTAGGGAATTTAACAAAGAGAGTGATCGTGGTGCTGCTTTAAATGCTGCTGCGGTATTAGATGACTGGTTAGGTAATATCCTCGGAGAGTTTTTTGCTGATAATAAATCAGGAAAAGACCTTATATCTGGGTTTAACGCACCACTAGGTACTTTTTCCGCAAAAGCAACAGCAGCGCATGCCCTTGGCTTAATTCAAGATAATGAGTTTCGAGAAATAACTCTTATCCGTAAAATCCGAAATGAGTTTGGTCATAGTTGGCGTGGTGTTAGCTTTGACTCTGAAAAAGTAGCACATTTGGTTAGTCAATTACCTTGGTGTGGTCCTTCAGAGTTCGAGGAAAATTCGACACCTAGAGAACGTTTTAACTCAGTCATTGCTATATTGCTTGCTGATCTCATGTGGCGATCTAGGTTAGTCAAAAAAGAGCAAAGGGTAGTCAAGTCATGGTCTAATAAAGTCCGTGAAAATGATGTATAACAATCTGTTTAAGAGTGATTCGCAACGCGTGGCATTTTCACTATGCGCTGGTTTTAGTGATTAAGGTGGTATGCGGGAGCTTCGGTATTGCGTTGCTCACACCTTAACAGGGCGTTATAAATCAAGATTGAGATTCGTGTCTGAAAACAGAATATTAAGATGACTTTATTGGTATGTGATTTGTATCATATTTGCTTTGATTGAGGGAATAATACATGAACGACATACCTGTTCTGAATAAATCTGCGGAAAGGAAGTTAAGCATTATCAATGATACACCTGCAATATTTACTATCGTTGATAGTGATAGCGCAGTCGGTAGAAAGCCATTATACGAAATTGATAGCTTCAGTGAAGTTGGCAAATGGTGTGGTTTGATAATTCATCAATCAAAGAAACATGGTGTAGACCCACGGCTAATCGCAGCAATAATGTATATGGAAACTACTCATGGCTGGTATGATAAAGTCTATCCTTTGAGAAAAACCATACTGCCGATGAATCTACATTATTCATATTGGAAAGACATTGGCGTCACTAAAGAAGCCCTAGGCTGTCCTTTCTACAATATTGAGTTCGGGATCACTCTATTATCTAGAATACAGGCACGTATTGAAAATCCGACGATAAGAAAAATAGCTACGATCTATAATTTTTTGGGTGCTGAAGTAGTTAGCGATTACGGTGCACGTGTAGCCAAGCTATATCTTGAGCAACCATGGAGCCCAGCCAAATGTGCCGTTTAAAACACTTTATCGTGTCTATTGTTGTTTCTAGTATTCTAGCTTGCATTCCCCTGTATGTTGCGGTTAAACATAACTCAATGGGAGAGTTTTGTACTGCTAAATCTCTAGCTCTAAGTACTTGTAGGTATGACTTTAACTATATTTTTATGGTTTGGGGTAGTTGGTTTGTAATTATCTTTGTTTGTTTAATTGTGCTCACTTTTTTAATGCTAGTCGTCAAACGGCTCGTACAAAAACAGTGGCAATGATTTATAACAAACTGTTTAAGAGTGATTCGCAACGCGTGGCATTTTCACCATGCGTTGGTTTTAGTGTTTAAGGTGGTATACGGCGGCTTCGGTATTGCGTTGCTCACACCTTAACAGGGCGTTAGGCGCCATGCATGCCATACAAGGAAAGTATATGAATTTAAATCAAGTAACTTTGGCTGTTGATGATATCAATTTGGCCGTGGACTTTTATAAAGCACTAGGGCTTATTCAAATTGTCAGCGATGAACACTATGCCCGTTTTTCTTTTCCCGATGGAGACTCTACGTTTTCAATCTACTTAGACACTGAGAAACGTGGGTTAGAATGTAGAGGTGTTGTTTACTTTGAACATGAAGAACTCGATCAATTGGTAGAAAACCTGAAAGGTAAAGGTCTAGAGTTCGATCAGGAACCTATCGATCAACCGTTCCTTTGGAAAGAAGCGGTACTAAGTGACCCATCAGGAAACAAAATTAAGTTGTATTGGGCAGGTGAAAATCGATTAAACCCACCGTGGAAAATTGAAGAAAGCGCCTAACAAAGCATTTAAGAGTGATTCGCAACGCTTGGCAGTTTCGCTTCGCTCAAGTATAGCCAAGCGCCGCTCACACCTTAATGCGGCGTTATAGCGCAGAGTTAGACAGAGTATAAAATACAATAATGTGTAAAAAGAAAGACCTGTATATTGATAGAGTGTATAAATTATGTGCGCCGGTAATGTTAGCTGTCGTGACATACTCGTACGTGTATTCGGTGAAGCCAATTTTCGATAAGCAACAGGAGCTAAATGAAAAAAGCTCTCTGGTCGAAACATTAACCGTTGAAGTCAAATCTCTCGAAAAAGATAGAGGAGTTGCTTTAAATAAACTCATTGAGACAGAAGCTGAACTTAGTGCCGCCTCTGCCGAGCTAAAGGATACAGATACACGCTTAAAGGAAACCGCTAAAAATTTAGATGGTGTGAAGAGTAAGTTATCTAGCACTGAAGCTAGCTTATATAAAGCAGAATCGAAGCTGGAACGTCAAACCGTAGAAATTGCTGAAAAAGGTGCTCAGCTAGACAAGTTGCAAATTGATGTGGCTAGAAAAAATGCAGAACTGAAGAAACTAACAGAGTCCTTGAGCAACTCTGAAAATGCTGCGGTATCATTTTATGTTTATCGGGTTGTAAATGAAGTTGTAAATGATGGGATAAGACATGAAGTATCTGATTTGTATTCGACTTCTACAAATTCCAAGAAATTTAATTTATACGATGCTTTGATTAAAAAATCTGAGTTTAACAATGACGAATCAGTAGAAAAATTCTCCCAGAAATATTTTGAGCGAGAAGCCAAGTCAATAATACGCCAGTTTGCTGAAGAGAAAATTGCGGTTGATGAAAGTGGATATAAACCTGCTTTTGAGCTTTATACTTACACGCTTAGGAAACAGATGGGCATGTCAACGGAATAGCGCTATAACAAAGCATTTAAGAGTGATTCGCAACGCTTGGCGCTTTCGCTTCGCTCAAGTATAGCCAAGCGCTGCTCACACCTTAATGCGGCGTTAGTTTGCAAGAGGAAAAACGCAGCTATATCGCAAGATCTAGTGGTAAAAGCTTAAAGTCGAAATTGTCGTATCGGCGTTCAATTTCACTGTTAACGAGCGTGGTGAAAATCCAAAATTAGCATCGTTTCAACGATTGATTTGTTCTTTGGTGCGGCGACTCTTAGGTTACCTGAGTTGCACTTTCTTGCTGAAACTCTGCTCGTTGAGTTTGTTGGTACAAAAGCCGATTTACTCGCTGAAATGACGTTTTCTCTGGTGTGGAAAATTCACGTGGTTTCAGTGACTTTGTTGAAAGTCCACATTGTGAGATTGGCTTTCCAAAAGCGCTTTTTGGTGTTGTGAGTTCGTTTTCTGCGGCGTTGTTTGTTCCACGTGGTTTCATTGAGTAGCCGCTTTGAGACTACGCCTGACTTAAGTGCACCAAAACACATAAAGTTTATTGTTTGCAAAGTTTAAAATAACGTAAAATCAACGCATTGGGTTTGCAAACTAACAAACTGCTCAAGAGGGATTCACAACGCATGGCATTTTTACTATGCGTTGTTTTTAGTGATTAAGGTGGTATGCAGCAGCTTCGGTATTGCGTTGTTCACCCCTTAGCAGGGCGTTAGGGTGATATGTAGGAGAGTATAATTGGCTCAAATAGAAGAAATCTATATACAAACGTGGGATGATCTGTCTGATAAATTCAATGAATATTTCACGTACTTTAATAACTACATTTTCCGAGGGCAAGGTTCTGAAAAGTGGAAGTTAGATCCCTCTCTTACTCGTATGCTGAAACAATCTGAATACAAGCGAAACGAGTGGCAAGAGGTAACAGAATTACACCTTGAGCGTTTCAAAGAGAATATTAGAGGCAGAGCCGATATTGATTTTCACAGTGCTACAAAAGACGAATTTTGGGCGATTGGTCAACACTTTGGGTTAGCGACTCCATTGTTAGATTGGAGTCGGTCTCCATTTGTTGCCGCATTTTTCGCGCTCAACGGCTGTGAAGAAGATGATAATTGTGTTGTTTATGCACTCTGTGAACCTGATATTGAGCGACTTAGAAAAAATAAGTCTCCAAATCAGCGTGGAGTGAGGATGATAAACCCGCTTACGCATTATAATGATCGGTTAGTTAACCAAAAAGGGTTATTTCTATTCGTTCCTACTCATATTGACTTGGAGCCATGGGTGCGTTCAGGTGAAGAACAAAACTGGATAACTATGTTTAAAATTGTTTTTCCAGCTTCGATCAAGAACGAGGTTCTTGCAGGTCTAGACAACATGAATATAAATATGTTGTCCTTATTTCCAGATTTGCATGGTTCATGTCTTCACACTAACTTTCAGAGTTCAATTGAAGCGTATTTGGAGAAGAAAAGGTTAGAAGAGCACGCTTCATCACCCTAACAAACTGTTTAAGAGTGATTCGCAACGCGTGGCATTTTTACTATGCGTTGCGTTTAGTAGTTAAGGTGGTATGCGGAAGCTTCGGTATTGCGTTGCTCACACCTTAACAGGGCGTTAAGTTTATGGAGGTAATCTATTGAAACAGGGTATTCTTTATTCGGAAGAGCAAATTCCGGCGTTTAAGTGTCCTTCATGTGATATCGGAGATATGACCCCGAATGGTAACTTGAGTAGTCGTCAAATTGCAGATGCTCGAACTGGCGGTGACACTAGAGCAGTTCTTCGTTCTGATCTACAGTGCAACAACGAAGAATGTAAGGATGTTGGCATCTTAGTAATGTCGGGGGAATTTTACTCTGATGATGAAAGTGGGTATGAAATGTTGTTTACACCGACTTACGTTAATCCGGCACCTAATTTTTTTACATTGGATCCTAAATACCCATATAAAATAAGAATGCTACTTGAACTGGCTTTTTCATTATTCTGGGTAGAACAGGCTTCATGTGGAAACAAGCTAAGAGTTGCAGTTGAAGAACTACTGACACAGTTAGGTATTGAGCAGTATCGAACAAAAAATGATGTCCCAGTTTTAAGTAAGAAAGGCTACCCTAAGCCGATTCCACTACAAGAAAGATTAGATCAGTGTAAAAAACTTGGAAAAGTCCACCGTAAATGTATTCAGGCTTTAGAAGCAATTAAGTGGTTAGGTAACGAGTCGAGTCATAGTTCAGAAGGCGTTTTTCAGCATACAACATACCAAGCAATCATGGTTTTTGGTGCTGTGCTAGAACAAATCTACCTCGGTGTTGAATTGCCGAATGACCTAGATTTTTCGGTGAATAATATCAATTTTTTCTACAACCCCAATGAGCAAGAAGTACGACCGAAAAAATAAACTTAACAAAGCATTTAAGAGTGATTCGCAACGCTTGGCATTTTCGCTTCGCTCAAGTATAGCCAAGCGTCACTCACACCTTAATGCGGCGTTAGCCGCCATATCGTTCAAATTTACTACGCTTAGAAATGGAAGTTTTATGAAAACACTCTTATTATTTATTGCCTTATTC
Organism: Vibrio sp. MOR3; assembly: GCF_001557775.1. Classification (NCBI taxonomy): domain Bacteria; kingdom Pseudomonadati; phylum Pseudomonadota; class Gammaproteobacteria; order Vibrionales; family Vibrionaceae; genus Vibrio; species Vibrio sp. MOR3. The sequence goes on from NZ_LNRD01000029.1 coordinate 17,018, forward strand.
TTATCGGGATGTACAACTGCGCTTTGGGCTCCTGAATATAAGCAAGAGATGATAGATGGCTTCTACGTAAAAAGTGATTCCGGAGAGTTGTTTGTTACCGCTTCTAGCTCAGCTTATCTTTTCAAAATCAATAAAAACTTGGGGGAGGCGCTTACTTTATCCAGAGAAGTTGATTTCTTCCCATCGTTTAATGATTTTGAATTAAGGAAAGACAATACAATTGTTGGCACTGTGTCGCTGACATTGTTAAGCGATGAACCTACCCTAGAATTAGAAAGTCAACTTTTGTCGCTTGGCTTCAGAAAGGATGCTCTCCTGAAAAAATTTCGACTTACGGAAAAAGTAACAGGAAAGCGATTTATTGTAGAGGGGGATTTACCATTAGACAAGCTTGAAACAAGTCAGCGGATATCCATTGCGCAACCATCAACCTTTTCTGAAGCTGCTGGAAAAATAGTCGTCACACCGGCAACAATCATCATAGATTCTGTAGTCGTTGTACCTGCGGTATTTATAGGAGCGACGATAATGACGGCAGGTGGCGGCTAACAAACTGTTCAAGAGGGATTCGCAACGCGTGGCATTTTTACTATGCGTTGGTTTTGGTGTTTAAGGTGGTATGCGGCGACTTCGGTATTGCGTTGCTCACCCCTTAACAGGGCGTTATGTGCCTGCGTTGTTCACAAATTTTAATTGAATGGCATGCTGTTATTTGCATTTGATATATAATCCTGATTTTGCACTGCAATAAGTGGAGTATTTATGGATTTTATAGAACGCCTCCAAGCTCTATCGAAAAAGGTATCTCAAGTATCAGATAACTTGGCAACTGAAGAAGCTACTAAAAACGCATTGGTCATGCCATTTCTACATTCAGTATTAGGTTACGATGTATTTGACCCAAATGAGGTTGTGCCTGAATTTACAGCTGACACAGGTACCAAAAAAGGCGAAAAAGTAGATTATGCTTTGATCAAAGATGGCGCAGTTCAGATTCTGATCGAATGCAAAAAGTACAGTGAGCCCCTCTCTACCAAACACGCTAATCAGCTTTTCCGTTATTTTTCTGTTACTAATGCTCGTATCGCTATTTTAACAAATGGTGCTCAATACCAGTTTTATACAGATCTAGATGCTCCAAATAAAATGGACGAAAAGCCTTTTCTCACACTTGATCTTGAAGACTTAGATGAGCATGTTGTTCCAGAAATCAAGAAGCTGACAAAGTCCTCGTTCGACGTCGATTCGGTTGTTGATGCGGCTGGTGAGTTAAAATATCTCAACCAAATCAAGAAAGTACTCTCGGAGCAGTTCAAAGATCCAGAAGAGGATTTTGTAAAGTTTTTCACCTCTAAAGTTTATGATGGCGTACAAACTGCGAAGGTTAAATCTCAGTTTTTAGAGATTACAACGAAGGCATTAAAACAGTTTCTAAATGACAGCATAAATGCGCGTCTTAAGTCCGCCATTGGCGGAGAAGTCAAAGATTCGGTAAAAATTGATGTCCCAGAAATACAAGAAGAAGTAGCTGAAGACGTATCTGATAAGCCGAAAGTTCAGACCACAGACGAGGAAGTAGAAGGCTTTAACATAGTAAAAGCAATCCTAAGACAAAAAGTTGAAGTTCAACGAGTCTTCTCGCGAGATACGCAAAGTTACTTTGGTATTTTGCTTGACGACAATAATCGTAAACCGATATGTCGTTTGTGGTTCAACACTAAGCAGAAATACATTGGTATTTTTGATGAGTCTAAGACTGAGATCCGTCATCCGATAGAAAGTGTCGACGATATTTTCAATTTCTCAGAGCAACTGCAAAATACTCTAGCACTGTACGAGTAAAGCACATAACAATCTGTTTAAGAGTGATTCGCAACGCGTGGCATTTTCACTATGCGTTGCGTTTAGTGTTTAAGGTGGTATGCGGCGGCTTCTGTATTGCGTTGCTCACACCTTAACAGGGCGTTAGTTTGACTATTAAACTCAGACCATATAATCTCGATGGCTGTATAAAAAAACAGTGGTGACAATGATGAGAGATGACTTTACACAAAAAACTAAGTTAGCTTTACAGCACCGAGTTGGTAATTGTTGTTCTAACCCAGATTGTCGGCGTAAAACAACAGGACCTAACTCTGATCACTCCAAAGTTAGTAGCATCGGTGTCGCTTGTCATATCACCGCAGCTTCGAAGAATGGTCCGAGATATGATTCTGATTTATCTTCTGAGGATAGAAAATCAGTTTTGAATGGTATTTGGCTATGCGAGTCTTGCGCCAAAATGATTGACGTTGATGTAGTTAGGTATCCGGTAGAACTTTTATATAGCTGGAAGCATCAAGCCGAGGCTATAGCAAAGTATGAGTATGAAGGACAAGATGTACCACCAGAGTTACTTCATAATGGATATTATTGCCCCTACTGCGAAACCTTTGTTAAGGAGGGCATTACCTTTTGCAAAGGTTGTCATGCGGATATTTGTTATGGCTTAACTCCTAAGGAGAAGGGAGAATCCGCAAAAAGTTGGGGAATGATTGGCCTTGTGAGTAGCATGCTTTTGTTTATGCTCGCGCCACAGTTTCTAAATGGAGTATTTGGTTTTTCAATTCAGCCATTTTTTGGATCTGGTATCTTTGCAATAATTTTTACAGCGGTGTTCTCGTTTTCATTGATGCTTTTTATGCCTGAGCGTGAACATAGAGAACGGCTCAAGCAAAACCCACGTTTCTTTAAGGCTCGGTCATACTAGTCAAAACTAACAAACTGTTTAAGAGTGATTCGCAACGCTTGGCATTTTTACTATGCGTTGCATTTAGTGTTTAGGTGGTATGCAGGAGCTTCGGTATTGCGTTGCTCACGCCTTAACAGGGCGTTAACTAGCAAGGAAAGTTATGGCAAAACTAGCAGGAATTTCTCTGCACTTAGATATCCCATTTCATGAGATAGAAGTTGGGGAAGCAGAACTTTATATTAAGCGTGTTGCTGGAAACTATGCAGACCTTCTGTTTGGAAATGATCTAAAGCTCCAAGTGAGAATTTATGAGGGTAGTATAAAGGTCTATTTGGGCATCATAGGTTCAATTTATTTAGCTATTGGTCAGTATGGTTCATTTCGTTCAGGTTGTGACTATTTAATTAAAGATGCGAAAATGTTCAAAGAGCTTGTGGTTAGCGAGTTAGTCAAGAATGGAGTCTCAGAACATGACATTGTGTCTAAGACCAAAGAGCATTGTGATCCAGATAAAATCCGTAGGGTCTTACTTGCAATTGAAAGGCTAGAGTCGAAACCAAATTTGTCTGGCTCTGAAACAGCAACAGAGTTAAGTAAAATCAAGACTTCAGTTCGTAACATCTGTAGAAATTTAAACGATAAAGATATAGGTCTATTTGCTTCTTCGTTGGACCCTAAGTATGTACCAGAAGATCGCCCAATTCCCGAATTGGCAGAGCGGTATAGAATAATGGCACGTGAGGAAGAAATTGCGTATTTCCCTCCTAAAGGATCCAACGAAAAGCTAGTTAACAAAGCGTTTAAGGCAGATTCCCAACGCTTGGCGCTCTGAGACCCAATTGGGTTAAGTGTATACGGTGTAAAGGTTTAGGTTAGGTGGTAAGCGTTGCTCACTACTTAACGCGGCGTTAGGTTTTTTGGGAGATTATATGGACATATCTGAATGGTTAAAGTTACCAGCCGTGTTATCTGCTTTTGTAGTTTTAAGTAAATTTCTCTATGACATTGCTAGCGGAAAGCTAACTAAATTGCGAGAAGAGTATCGTTTTGCTAAGGAATTACTTAACGATATTGAATCTGGTAATTTGCACCCATATGCCAAGCAAAAAGGTTACCAAGCTTTAGTCGGTACAACAGATATTTCAACTGAGGAAGTTGAATATATTTTGACGTTAAAGGACTCCGTGCAGTGCCTCAATGATTACGTAATTGCTCGTAAATATCTTGAAAGAGTTGAATCTCGGGGAAATACTCAAATATGCTTTAAGTCAAAATATCAATCAGAACGGAAAAGACTAATATTAATTGTTTGGTATGTCTTTTGGTACTTTACATTTGCAATGAGTATTGCAAGTCCATTTATCCTCAATATCTGGTACAACTTTCCAGCTACAGACCTATTAATGCTAGTTATGATTTCTGCATCTCTCTTTGCTCTTCCTGCTTGGTTAAGCCTCAAAAATGGAGCAAGAATTGCCAGAGGGCAGCACTTAGTAAAAAATCAAAAATCGCATTCTTGGGAGTTCTTGGCACAAACTTAACAAGCAATTTAAGAGGGATTCACAACGCTTGGCATTTTTGCTTCTACTTCAAATTTAGTGACTATGGCACAATGCGTTAGGTTGGGTGGAGGCGTTGTTCACCCCTTAATTGGGCGTTAGTTGAATAGGGAAAATCCGTGAATATTTTTGAAGCATTTCTTAATGTGCTTGCGCAAGTCTGGTATCTAGTGCCTTTATTGCTCATTGTTAGCGTTTTCAAAAGTAGGTGGCTAAAAGG